>DASRFZ010000245.1:0-6556 GCA_035651275.1 Mycobacterium sp.
GTGGTGTGGGGGCTGCCGCCGAGACATGTCCCCGATGTCGACAAGATCCTCGAAGAGGTGGGCCTCGACGGGCTTGCCGAGCGCGATACCGGCGGGCTTTCGGGCGGTGAGTTGCAGCGGCTCGCGGTCGCAGCGGCGCTCGCGCGTGAACCGTCGCTGCTGATCGCCGACGAGGTGACCAGCATGGTCGACCAGCCTGGCCGAGAAGCGTTGCTGCAGTTGCTTTCCCGCCTGCGGGACCGGCACCGGATGGCGCTCGTTCACATTACGCACTATTACAAGGAGGCCGACTCCGCCGATCGCATTCTGAACCTCGACAGCAGCGGGGGCTCCGACAACACCGACATGGTCGAGGTCGAGGACGTCCCCGCAGCTGCGACGGTCCAAGACGCGCGCACCGGTGCCGCGATGCTCGAAGTGGACGGGGTGAGTCACGAGTATGCCAGCGGAACACCTTGGACGACAACGGCTTTGCGTGACATCAGCTTCGACGTCCACGAAGGCGACGGATTGCTGATCCATGGGGGCAACGGCTCGGGCAAGTCGACGCTGGCGTGGATCATGGCGGGATTGACGGTGCCGACGACGGGCAGTTGCTTGCTCGACGGGCGACCCGCCACCGATCAGGTCGGTGCGGTGGCGATGTCGTTTCAAGCCTCCAGACTGCAGCTGATGCGCAACCGTGTGGACCGCGAAGTAGCTTCGGCAGCAGGCTTTTCGCGCCATGACACCGAGCGGGTGGAGGCTGCGCTGGCGACGGTCGGACTGGATGGGTCATTGGCCACCCGACGCATCGACCAGCTCAGTGGTGGCCAGATGCGGCGCGTGGTGCTGGCCGGCCTGTTGGCCCGCTCGCCGCGTGCGTTGATCCTCGACGAACCGCTCGCAGGCGTGGACGCCGACAGCCAACTGGGTTTGGTGCGTCTGCTCGAGGATCTGAGGAGCCGCACGGGCCTGACGGTGATCGTGATTTCTCACGACTTTGCCGGACTGGAGAACCTATGTCCGCGCACGCTGCACCTCGAGGACGGGGCAATGCAGCCGGCTCCGGCCGAAGCCGAGGGTGCGGCATGACAACGACGACACAGCGCCGTCCGGTGGTGCTACTGCGGCCGATTCCGGGCACGTCGCCGATTCACGAACTGTGGGCAGGAACGAAACTGATTGCAGTATTCGGCATTTCAGTGCTGCTGACGTTCTACCCCGGCTGGGTGCCCATCGGACTTGTCACAGTCGTCGTGGCGGCCGCGGCGTGGCTGGCCCGGATTCCGCGCGGGGCATTGCCCTCGATCCCGCGCTGGTTGTGGGTGGTGATCGCGTTCGGCGCCATCAGCGCGGCGCTGGGCGGCGGTTCGCCCGACATTCATTTCGGCTCTACCGCAGTGGGACTCGGCGGATTGCTCTACTTCCTTCGCATCACCGCGTTGTCGATCGTGCTGCTGGGTCTTGGCGCGATGACGTCGTGGACCACGAACGTCGCAGAGGTGGCGCCGGCGGTCGCGACCCTCGGCAGGCCGCTGCGGTGGCTGCGGATTCCGGTCGACGAATGGGCGGCGGCATTGGGACTGTCGCTGCGCGCATTTCCGATGCTTGTCGACGAGTTCCGCACCCTCTACGCCGCGCGACGGCTGCGGCCGCGTCAGCTGCCGCCCACCCGACGGGCTCGGCGACGTTGGTGGCGCGCGGAGGTGATCGACATGGTCACGGCCGCAATCACTGTGGCTTTGCGCCGTGCCGACGAAATGGGTGACGCGATCGCTGCGCGCGGCGGCACCGGGCAGATCTCGGCGGCGCCGTCACGGCCGAAATGGTCCGACGCCCTGGCGTTGGCGATCGTCGCGGCGATGTCAGCTGCGGCGATCGTTAGCGAGCTTTTCTTGGGCGCGACGACGCTTTAGCGTTCAGCGGCGGCGTTTGCGGCGGCCTGCCCCTGCGCCAGCGCCTGCCCCACCGCGCTGCGGCCGAGGAACATCTCGTCGAAATAGGGTTTGAGAGCGTCGAATCCCGCCGCAAAGCCTGCACCTCC
This sequence comes from Mycobacterium sp., assembly GCA_035651275.1. Classification (GTDB taxonomy): domain Bacteria; phylum Actinomycetota; class Actinomycetes; order Mycobacteriales; family Mycobacteriaceae; genus Mycobacterium. The sequence continues at coordinate 2,027 of DASRFZ010000245.1, forward strand.
GGGGGCGGTGATTCGCGGACCGCGCAGGACGTCGAAGAACGGCGAGACGTCGACATGCCTGGCCGCCCAGTAGTCGAAGTATCTGCGTTGAGCCGCAATGACGGCGGGCACCGCTGCTCCGTTCGCGCCGAGGTAGGCGTTTCCCTCGGCGCTTCCCATCCAGTTCAGCACCTCGCGCACCGCATCGGGGTGGGCCGATGCGGAATTGCCCGCTGCGGCAATGCCGTTGGTGACGCTGACGCGTCCGGCGGGGCCTTCGGGTAGCAACGCGATACCCCAGCGGAACGGAGCGTCGCGGGCGATCTGCGCGAGGTTGTATGTGCCGGACTGAAACAGCGCCATGCGTCCCTGCAGGAACATGTTGCGCGAGAAGTCGCCGTTGTCGTTGGTGTCGGAGGCCGGCGGGGCAACTTTGTCGACGTTGACCAGCCGCACGAGGTAGCGGAAGGCCTCTGCCGCTTGGGGATTGTCGAAAGCGAAGCGGTCACCGATGGAGAACACCCCGCCGGCCGAGCCGATGTAGTTGAGGTAGATGCCTTGAAGGTCGTTGCCGGCGTTGTACGCCCACTGCCGGGCTGGGTCGCGCGTCAGCCGCTTCAGTAGTGGCCGCAGTGTGTCGACAGCGTCGTCCGGACTCCAGCGCAGCCCGTTGAGCGCACTTGGATCGACGCCCGCCGCGGCAAGCAGATCGGCGTTGTAGTACAACGCGATTCCGGCGTCGGTGAGCTGCGGCACGCCCCACAGTTTGTTGTTGCGGGTGAACTGCTCGACGACAGAGGGCTCCCATCCGGATGCGGGCGTGATCGACATCAGCCGCCCACTGTCGGCATAAGGCGCGAAGTACGCGTTGCTGATCCAGAAGATGTCGTCGGCGCTGCCGCCCGCGACGTCAGTACGAAGCGTGTTGAAGTACGTGGAGTACGCGACGACGTCGACGCGGACCTCGATGCCTGGGTGGCGTCGGGTGAATTCGGCGAACGAGTCACGGTATGCCGCAGCGACTTGCGAGTCCCACAGCCGCACCGTGACTACCGTCCGGCCGGACGGCTCAGTGTCTCGGCCGAGGACGACGGCCACTCCGGCCAACAGCACCACCACGACAACGACGCCAGCGGCCACGAGCGTCGAAAACTTGGGCCTGAGCGTCATTTCAGCCCGGTCACGACAATCGAGCGGACAATATGGCGTTGGAACGCGACGAAGATGACGATCAACGGCACGATCGCGACCGTCGTCGCCGCCATCACCAAGGTCCACTGGGCGTTGTATTGGGATTGCAGCCCCGCGGTGGCGACGGTCAGCACACGCCATTTCGGCCCGCTCGTGATCACCAGCGGCCACATGAAGTTGTTCCACTGCGACACAACGGTGATAAGCGTCAACGTCACGAGGATCGGCCGACTGGAGGGGACGACGACGTGCACGATCACGTCCAGGGTGGTCGCGCCGTCCAGCCGCGCGGCATTGATCAAGTCGGCAGGAATCGTGCGAAAGTGTTCGCGGAGAAGGAAAATCGCGTACGGCGATCCGAAGATGAACGGCAGCACCAGCGCCCAGAAGGTATTGCGCAGGCCGGCCTGCGCCATCATCAGGTAGAGCGGCACGACCGTCACCGTCGGTGGCACCATCAGCGTCGCGACGTAGACCCAGAACAGCGCATCGCGCCCGCGGAACCGAAGTCGGGCGAACGCAAATGCCGCCAGCACCGAGAACGTCAATTGCCCAAGTACGATCATCGCGGTCATCAGAGCAGTCACCACAATCGCGCGGCCGAATCCGGCGTCGCCCAGGCCGGTGTAGTTGGCCAGCGTCGGCGGATCCGGCAGGCTCAGCGGCGCGCTCGTCGCGAACTGCCGCGCCGGCGTGAACGACGTAAACAAGCCCAACACGAACGGCAGCAACGTGATCAGCGCGCCGACGGCGAGCAGCACGTAGATCGCGCCGCTCGACACTGTCCGGCTAGGCGAGGTCATAGCTGATCCGCCGACGGAAGTAGAGATGCTGCACGACGGTAGCGGTGACCAGAATCGCGAACAATACGAGCGCCATCACCGCCGCCCGACCCACCGCGGCCGCGCCGAACGCCTCGACATAGATGCGGTGCGCGACCAGATCGGTGTGGTGCTGGGGCCCGCCGCCTGTCAGCGCGTACACCGTGTCGAAAACCTGGGCTGCGCTGATGATTCCGGTGACGAGGACGAAGAACAGCGTCGGCCGCAGCAGCGGAAGGGTGATCCGCCGGAACCGCTGTCCCGCGGTGGCCCCGTCCAGTCGGGCGGCGTCGTGGAGCTGATGCGGGATGGCAAGGAGGCCGGCGAGGAAGAACAGCGTCACATAGCCGACGTTCGTCCAGACGGTGACGGCGGACACGACCGGCAACGCCAAACCTGGGTCGGTCAGCCACTCGACCCGACGACCAAGAAGCGTGTTGACGGCCCCGTCGGTCGGAGCCAGCAGCCAGTGCCACAACACGGCGATCGCGAGAGGTGCGCAGATCCACGGCAGCACGTAGACGGTGCGAAACAACGCGCTGCCGGGGAGTTGGCGGGCGAGCAGCGAAGCGGCGAAGAGCCCAAGCGCGGTCTGCCCCGGCACCACGATCGCGACGAAGATGGCCGTCACCACCAACGAGTTCCCGAACGTCTCGTCGGTCAGCACCGACCGCCAATTGTCCAGTCCCACATAGTGGATCGGACCGAGCAAATCCCAGCGCTGCAAGCTCAGCCAGCACACCACGAACACCGGCAGCAGCAGAAAGACCGCGACACCGAATAGGCTCGGCGTCAATAGCGCGTAGCCCAGGCCCGTGGAGCGGGCACGGCTGCTGCGCATACCCGTTACGGTAGGGCTTGTGACAGCGGTGGGGGAGATCGACGCGGACTTTCTGGGGCTGCCCCGCCACGAGCTGGCCGATGCGGCGCTGACCGCGGCAGTTGAGGCCGGTGCCAGCCACGCCGACCTGCGAATCCACCGAATCATTAGCGACGTCCTTTCGCTGCGTGACGGGCAGCTCGAGACCTCCGTGACGAGCCGCCAAGTTGGCCTGGCGGTGCGGGTCGTCGTCGACGGGACGTGGGGCTTCGCGTCGCACGCCGAACTCTCGCCGTCCATCGCGGCCGACACGGCCAGGCGCGCAGTCCAGGTGGCCCGCACGTTGCGGGCGCTCAACGCCGAGAACGTGCAGCTGGCTTCCGAACCCGTCTACCGCGATGTGCAGTGGGTGTCGTCGTATCGGGTCGACCCGTTCAGCGTGCCGAGCGCCGACAAGGTCGCCGTGCTGCAGGACTACTCGGAACGGCTGCTGTCCGCCGACGGCGTCGACCACGTATCGGCGATGTTCCACGGAGTCAAGGAGCAGACGTTCTACGCGGATGTCTACGGGTCGTCGATCACGCAGCAGCGGGTGCGGGTGTTGCCGGTGCTCGACGCGGTTGCGGTCGACGCCGCCGCCGGCAGCTTCGACTCAATGCGAACGCTCGCGCCGCCGACCGCGCGGGGTTGGGAAGCTGTGACCGACGACGCCGTGTGGAACTGGTCGGACGAACTGGCTGAGTTGCCGTCGTTGCTAACCGAGAAAGTCAAGGCGCCCAGCGTCGTTCCGGGTCCGGCCGACCTGGTGATCGACCCGTCGAATCTCTGGCTGACAATCCACGAGTCGATCGGCCACGCGACCGAATACGACAGGGCAATAGGCTACGAATCCGCTTATGCGGGAACGTCGTTCGCGACGCCGGATAAGCTCGGCACCCTGCGCTACGGGTCGCCGGTGATGAACGTGACCGCTGATCGCACAGTCGATTTCGGCCTGGCCACGGTGGGTTACGACGACGAAGGCGTCGCTGCGCAGAACTGGGAGCTCGTGCGGGAGGGTGTGTTCGTCGGCTACCAACTCGACCGGGTATTCGCGCCGCGGTTGGGGGAGAAGCGGTCCAACGGCTGCTCGTATGCGGACTCTCCGCACCACGTGCCGATTCAGCGGATGGCCAACGTGTCGCTGCAGCCGGGACGCGAAGACTTGTCGACGGCCGACCTGATCGCCCGTGTCGAGAACGGGATCTACATCGTCGGCGACAAGTCGTGGTCGATCGACATGCAGCGCTACAACTTTCAGTTCACCGGGCAGCGGTTCTTCGCGATCCGCGACGGTCAATTGGCGGGACAGGTGCGCGACGTCGCGTATCAGGCCACCACGACGGACTTCTGGGGGTCGATGGAGGCGGTCGGCGGTGAGTCGACGTGGCGGCTCGGCGGGGCGTTCAACTGCGGCAAGGCACAGCCGGGTCAGGTGGCGGCGGTCAGTCACGGATGTCCTTCGGCGCTGTTTCGCGGTGTGCGCGTGCTGAACACGATGACGGAGGCGAAGCATTGATCGCGCCGCAGAAGGTGATTGACGACGCGCTGGCGTGCGCAACCGTCGACGAGACCATCGTGATAGTCACCGACCGCGGGCAAGCGTCGTTGCGGTGGGCGAATAACTCGATGACCACAAACGGCGTGTCGACAAGCCGTTCGACGTCGGTGATTTCGATT
>DASRFZ010000246.1:0-5780 GCA_035651275.1 Mycobacterium sp.
GGACCATGGTGCCCGCCTGCCCCCAGTCGTCGTCGTCCTGATGCAGCGTGTACGCAGCACGGACCATCTCACCGTCGGATGCCCAGTGCACTTCAGCCACGCGGGCCGGATCAGCCTGCGGACCGCCCATCGAGTTCGGGATGTACACCGGGTCGGCGGCGTTGCGGATTCGCATCGCGCCATCCTTGGAGTAGCTGCGCACCTCGACCTGCGGCGTGTTGACCGGGATCTGCTTGTAGTTCACCCCGAGCCTCGCGCGATGCGCGTCCGAGTAAGAGAACCCCCGAGCGAGCAGCATCTTGTCCGGGCTCAGACCCGTGCCGGGCACGAGGTTGTTCGGTTCGAAGGCCGCCTGCTCGATCTCCGCGTGGTAGTCGGTGACGTTGCGGTCCAACGTCATCCGGCCCACCTCGTGCAGCGGATAGTCGCCGTGCGGCCACACTTTGGTCAGGTCGAACGGGTTGAACCGATACGTCTTCGCCTCCTCGAACGGCATGATCTGAACGTGCAGCGTCCAGCTCGGGTGGTTGCCGCCCTCGATTGACTCGTACAGGTCGCGTTGGTGGTAGTCGCCGTCCTCGCCGGCGAGTTGGTCGCCTTCCTCCTGGGTGAGGAATTCGACGCCCTGATCGGTCTTGAAGTGGTATTTCACCCAGAAGAGGTCGCCGGCCGTGTTGATCCAGCTGTAGGTGTGGCTGGAGTAGCCGTTCATGTGCCGCCAGGTCTTCGGGATGCCCCGATCGCCCATCAGCCACGTCACCTGGTGCGCCGACTCCGGTGACAGCGTCCAGAAATCCCACTGCATGTGATGGTCGCGCAGGTTGGTGGCCTGCATGCGTTTCTGGCTGCGGATGAAGTTCTGGAACTTCATCGGGTCGCGCATGAAGAACACCGGGGTGTTGTTGCCGACGAGGTCGAAGTTGCCGTCGGTGGTGTAGAACTTCAGCGCGAAGCCCCGCGGGTCACGCCAGGTGTCTGGGCTGCCCCGCTCGCCCGCCACCGTCGAGAACCGGGCCAGCATGTCGGTCTTCGTGCCGGGTTGGAACACCGCCGCGCGGGTGTAGCGGCTGACGTCCTGAGTCACCTCGAAATGCCCGAACGCCCCGCCGCCCTTCGCGTGCGGCTGCCGCTCCGGGATGCGCTCCCGGTTGAAGTTGGCCATCTGCTCGATCAGGAAGTGGTCGTGCAGCACGATCGGACCGTCCGGGCCGACGGTGAGCGAGTGCTCGAAACTGGGCGCCGGAGCGCCGGAGTCCGTCGTCGCGTACTTCTCCGTCATCTCTGTCTCATCTCCTTGTTGCCGTGGGCTGTTCGCGGCGCTCGGCTAGAGGTACCCAAAAAGACTGATGGCGTATCTGCGCCCGGCTACACGCGCCCTACATGCAACGACCCCGCTTTTCTGGGATCAACCAAGAAAAGCGGGGTCGACGCGGCTGGTCTACGGGTGCGACGTCGGCGGAGTGCTTGGGCCGCTGGGACCGCCAGGTCCGCCCGGGCCGCTCGGCGCGCCGCCGGGCGCTTGGCTACCGGGGCCGCCCGGGCCACCCGGTCCGGGACCCCACGGACCCATCGGCGGCGGGCCGCCGCGATGGATCATGTGCATGCCTTTCATATGGTGGCCGAAGCCGTGCGAACCCCCTGAGTGCTTGCCCAGGAAGAACCCGGAGAAGAACACCACCGCGACGACGAACACCACGCCGGCGACGATGCCGACCCAGGCCAGCACCTGGTTGAGTCGGCTGGGCTCGCGGCGATCGACCGGTCGCGGATCGGTGGTCACAGTGGGAGTGGTGGGATGTTCTGCTGTCTCGCTCATGAATCGATGATGCCCACTCCAGCATGTGCGTGGGCAGGATCGGACTTATGCGTTTGCTATGAATGCGCGCCGACGAATGCTGTACGCCGACGTGGCCAGCAATCTAGGCTTACTCCCCAAACCAACGACGCCGGTACGCGGAGGGGCGGATATGAAACTCGTGACGGTACTAGCGCTGGCGGGCGGATTGGCAGCGGCACCGCTAATCGCCGCCGGGGCTGCAGCGGCATTGCCTGTGGCGACCTGCGACGGGGCGGGCTGTGTCCCCGGGGTCCCGCACAACGCATCGCTGGGTGCGCCGTGCATCGGCGGCACCCGCTACGTGTTCGGTCTCGACGCGTCGGGCAACACGTACATCTGCGACGCGCTGAACCAATGGGTCCAGTCAAAGCCTCTGATCGGCGTCCGCACGATGTCCGCGCCGTGTGATAACGACAAAGGCATGATGCAGTCGCCCGACGGACTGCCGATGTCATGCAAGAACGGTGGCTGGATGGAAGACTTCGACACCATCTTCTATTCGAAAGCTATTTGATCACAACGCTTTTCGGCGAGGGCTAGCACTCGGCCACGCGGCGGCCGGCGACCGCAAATCGGCCCACCCCCATTGCTTTGGGGCAGGCCGATCCGCTCATTGCGTCCAGCGGCTTCGGTCAATGAAGACCGAGGAGTCCTCGCACGATGCTGTTCGCATTGTTCACGTTGCCCTGGACGATCGAGTTCCCGTTGTTCACGTTGCCCTGGACGATCCCATTCGTGCCGAACACGTTGCCCCGGACGATCCCATTCGTGCCGGTCACGTTGCCCTGGACGATTGAGTTCCCGTTGTTCACGTTGCCCTGGACGATCCCGTTTATCTGATTGACGGTGTCGTTCAGGACGTTCCCGAGGTCTCCGAGAGGATCCGCGAACGCCGTTGCCGCGGGTGTAGCAAACAACACGGCCCCTGCGGCGAGGATCGTGCCTGCGAGTTTGCCCACCGTGAAGCTGGCCTCGAATGATGCCTTACGCGTGCCCATGATTCCTCCTTCGGTTCGTAGTGTTCCTGCGGGTCCCCATTGGGTTCCCTATTTGCTAGAAGGTAGCACCAAACTCTCCGCCAGCAAAGAATATTTCTGCATCTACTGTTAGTTGTACATATGGTTTGCTGCATTACCCCGCCACACCGCGAACTATCTTGCCGTTGGCAAAACAGTTGCCAGAAGTCCTCCGTGCGGCCGCTAAGGGTGGTCAGTGCCATGACCGTTTCAGGGTGCGTCGGCCACTTAGACCAAGACGGCGCAACGAGCTCTTTAACGCTCTCCGATTAAGGCTTCAAAGGGTTCACCGCAAACTGGATGACCCGGTAGGGCGCCCGCGCACGTGGGTCTGCGTTGTTCCATTGGCTGATGAAGATGCGGAGTTCGTCGAGCGTCGAACCGGGTGAGATGTAGCCGCCGTACGGCTGGGCCAACCGGTTGTCGTCGGGCGCCGGCAGGCTCTCCGCCGGTTCCGGCCAGGGGGCGGCGTACACGACGGTGGTGACAGGCGCGGTGCCCAGCCCGGTCGGGTTGTCGGCGACGCGGACCTCCATGTTTCCGGTGCTGGCGTTGAAGTACGACAGCACGGTCTTGCCGTCGATCTGCCGCACGCTCATTTCGCCGACCTTGTCACCCCACAGCGGGGTCGGTTTCTTGTTCCAGCCGCCGGCGGAGCCCGGGAGATTCGACCAGCCCTGCCAGCTCGACCGGTCCGTGAACGTCTCGGGCCGGGCCCGGTACAGCGTCACGGGATGCGTGCGGTCGAAGTTGTCGGCGACGATGTAGACCCACCCGGTCGGCGAGTCCGCGGTCGGAATCGGGTCGTAGTAACCGCTGATCTGGCTCTGCCCGCCGCCCTGGTAATCGGCGGGCCGCACCGAACCGGGCAGCGTGGGCCAACCCGGGTTCGCCCAGTCCGCCTTCACCAGCTTCGAATTCTGCGGCACCAGGTCGTGGACCGTGGTCGCGAGCAGGTAGTTGTCGCGGCGGATCTGCACGATTCCCGCCGGAAGCTCGGACATGCCCACCGGCCGTGGATCGGCCAGCAGCGGTTTGTCGACCCCGATCACCCGGTCATAGCGGATCCCGTCCGGCTCGTCGACCGTGTCGGTATCGACGTGCAGCGCGATCGGCGCGTGCCACCCACCGAATCCGACGCCCTGGCCGGCGAAGCTGTCCCCGCACACCTGAAGGATGCCGCTGGGGAACTCCATGAACTCACAAAGGTCGGTCGCGCCGATCCCGTAGTCGCGGGTCGGGGTGCCGGTTCCGGCCACGGGGCCGATGCGCATCACCTGACCGGCGGCCAATGGCGCAAGGACGGGTTGGGGTTGCGGAGCGGCCGGATCGGCGTGCGCGGTGCCGGCGGTCAGGATCGTCAGCGCCGTCAGCGCCGAAACTGCATTCCGCGTGGTGGTTACTCGCACTTTTCCGCGGCAGCTGCAGTCTCGGCGTCAGAGCTCGGCGGCCAGCAGCTCGGCGATCTGGATGGTGTTCAGCGCAGCGCCCTTTCGCAGGTTGTCACCCGAGACGAACAACGCCAGGCCGCGCCCGTCGGGCACGCCCGGGTCTTGGCGGATCCGCCCGACAAGCGACTCGTCGATGCCCGCCGCGGCCAACGGTGTGGGCACGTCGACGAGCTTGACCCCCGGTGCGTCCGCGAGTAGTTCTGCCGCGCGCGCAACCGACAGCGGACGGGCGAACTCGGCATTGATGGACAGCGAGTGTCCGGTGAACACCGGCACGCGCACGCAGGTCCCGCTCACCGCCAGATCAGGGATGTCGAGGATCTTGCGGCTCTCGTTGCGCAGCTTTTGATCCTCGTCGGTTTCGCCCGACGCGTCGTCGACGAGCGAACCCGCCAGCGGCAGGATGTTGAAAGCGATTGGCGCGACGTACTTTTCGGGTTTGGGGAATTCGACTGCGCGGCCGTCGTGGGTCAGTTGTTCGGCGTCGTCGATGACGGTACGCGTCTGCGTCGCGAGTTCGTCGACGCCGGCCAGTCCACTGCCTGACACCGCCTGATACGTCGACGCCACCATGCGCACCAGCTGCGCCTCGTCGTGCAGCACCTTCAGCACCGGCATCGCGACCATCGTCGTGCAGTTCGGGTTCGCGATGATGCCCTTCGGGCGGGTCGCGGCAGCCGCAAAGTTCACCTCCGACACCACCAGTGGCACATCGGGATCCTTGCGCCATGCCGACGAATTGTCGATGACGACGACGCCGGCGGCAGCGAATCGCGGGGCCTGCACGCGCGACATCCTCGCCCCGGCCGAAAACAGCGCGATGTCAAGGCCTTCCGGGTCAGCGGTGGACGCGTCCTCGACCTCGATCTCCTGACCGCGGAAGCTCAATTTGCGACCGGCGGATCGCGCCGACGCGAAGAATCGCACCGACGTCGCGGGAAAGTCCCTCTCGTCCAATAAGGTTCGCATCACCTGGCCGACCTGTCCGGTCGCGCCGACAATCCCGATTCGCAATCCAACCGCTACCATCAGCGGCCGGTCCCCGCGTACACCGTGGCGACCTCGTCGCCGCCGAGACCGAACGCCTCGTGCAATGCGGCCACGGCCTTGTCCAGCTCAGTGTCCTTGACCAGCACCGAGATTCGTATCTCGGACGTCGAGATCAGGTCGATGTTCACGCCGACGCCCGCGAGTGCTTCGCAGAACGTCGCGGTGACACCGGGGTGGCTGCGCATACCGGCGCCGACGAGCGAGACCTTGCCGATGTGATCGTCGTAAAGCACTTTGCTGAAACCGATTTCGGCCTGACGCGCGGTCAGCTCCTCGACAGCGCGCGGGCCGCTCTCGCGTGAGCAGGTGAACGTGATGTCGGTCTTGCCGTCCTCGACCTTGGAGACGTTCTGCAGCACCATGTCGATGTTGATGTCCGCGTCGGCGGCTGCGCGAAAAACCTTGGCGGCGTAGCCCGGAACGTCG
>DASRFZ010000247.1:0-3244 GCA_035651275.1 Mycobacterium sp.
CGAACTGTGGCGTGCGCACGCTACGGACGAAGCCGATGCGCTGTAGGCCGGGCAGCGCGCCGTCATCGACCGCAATGCTCTGACCGTCCCAGCGCACACATCCATTCGAACGCCAGTTCGATAGAATGTCAAGCTTGCCGCACAGCGAGCCTGGACCTCCGCTGCCTCGCGCAAGCAGTCGCCGAGGCGCCTGTCAAACTCTGCGGCGTGAGCGAGTTGCTGTTCTCATACGGCACGCTGCGCCAGCGCGAGGTCCAGCTGACGACGTTCGGGCGTGAGCTCGACGGGCGGGTGGATGCGATCGTCGGGTATGAGCTGGACTACGTGACGATCACCGACCCACACGTGATCGCCACCAGCGGCAGCGATCGTCACCCGATCCTGAAGACGACGGACCGGCCCGATGCGCACGTCGACGGCACGGTGTTCGAGATCAGCGAGGCTGAACTCGCCGCAGCCGACGAGTACGAGGTGGACGACTACGCGCGGGTGCGGGTGCCGCTGCGCTCAGGCGAGCAGGCGTGGGTGTACGTCTTCGCCGGGTGACCCGGCGGCACCAGCCGCTACCAGGCCTTCAGGGCACACTGCGCGCCGGTCTCACCGTCCGCCTGCGTGACCACCTTGCCGTCCACGGCGATCTCGCAATGCGGGTTGGGGCTTCCGTTGTAGCGTGCGGCGCCTCCCGCCATGACATACGCCCAGCTGGTGTCGGTCAGCGTGGTCTGGAACACCCAGGGCGCACCCGGCGCGATGTCCACCTGGTCGCGACGCAGATAGTCGCTCGAGTTGGCGTTGAGCGCGGCTTTGCTCGGCGGATCGGCGACCAGGTAATTGAGATTGATGCTGGCCTCTTGGGCCGTGGTGACCGTGTATGTGACCTGGTGCGTGCCCGGGTCGGCAGCGGCCGTCGCATGCGTGGCGGCGACCAACGCCGCGCTCGCCACCAGTGTCATGCCGATTCTGGTTGTCGCTCGTCTCACGGTGGTCATGTCGTCCACCGTACCGACTTCGTTACCGGCGCAGCCGCGAAAGAACCTCATCGACAACCACTTCCGCGCGGATCGACTCCTGCTCGCCGCTCGACAGGTCCTTGACTTTCACTTCGGCGCCGTCGTCGTAGATCAGCGCAAGCGACGCACCCGACCGGTCCGCCGCGCGCAGCGCGCCCTTGAGCCCCCGATCACCGTACGAGATGTCGACGCGCACACCCGCCGACCGCAATGCGGCGGCGGTCCCCGCGATCTCGAGCTTGGCGTCCTCCCCCACCGGAATGCAGAACACGTCGACACGCGATGCATCGCCGGCGGTCTTGCCCTCGGCGCGAAGCGCAAGCATCGTTCTGTCGACGCCGAGTCCAAACCCTATGCCGGACAAGTCTTTTCCGCCGAGCTCGCGCATGAGCCCGTCGTAGCGCCCGCCACCGCCGATGCCGGATTGCGCCCCGAGCCCGTCGTGCACGAATTCGAACGTGGTCTTCGTGTAGTAGTCGAGGCCACGCACCAGCCGCGGATTGATTGCGTATCCCACACCGAGCCGGTCGAGGTGCGCGAGCACGGCTTCGAAGTGACGCTTGGCGTCCTCGGACAGATGGTCGAGCATCACGGGCGCGTCGGCGAGCTGCGCGCGCACCCGTTCGCGTTTGTCGTCGAGCACCCGCAGCGGATTGAGCTCGGCTCGACGGCGGGTGTCCTCGTCGAGGTCCAGGGTCCGCAGGAAATCCTGCAGCAACTCGCGGTACTGGGGACGGCAGGTGTCGTCGCCCAACGACGTGAGCTCCAACCGAAAATCGGCCAGCCCGAGCGAGCGGAAACCGGCGTCGGCGATCGCGATCACCTCGGCGTCCAGCGCGGGATCGTCGACGCCGATCGCCTCGATCCCGACCTGCTGCAATTGGCGGTAGCGGCCGGCTTGAGGGCGTTCGTAACGGAAGAACGGGCCGGCGTAGCAGAGCTTGACCGGCAGCGGGCCGCGGTCGAGGCCGTGCTGGATCACCGCCCGGATCACCCCTGCCGTGCCCTCCGGCCGTAGTGTGACCGACCGATCGCCACGGTCGGCGAACGTGTACATCTCTTTGGACACCACGTCGGTGGACTCGCCGACGCCGCGCGCGAACAGCGTGGTGTCCTCGAAGATCGGCAGCTCGACGTCGCCGTACCCGGCCAGCCGCGCGGTGTGCAGCAGTCCGTCGCGGACGGCGACGAACTCGGCCGACTCGGGCGGCAGATAGTCGGGAACACCCTTGGGCGCCTGGAATTCGGTACCGCGGACGCGAGGAGCAGATTCAGTCACGTGGTCAGGCCTTCGAGGAATGGGTTTTCGCGGCGTTCGGCGCCGATCGTGGTCGATTCGCCGTGCCCCGGTAGTACCACGGTGCCGTCGTCGAGCACCAACAGTTTGTTGACGATCGAGCCGAGCAGATCGCGCCCGCTGCCACCGGGCAGGTCGGTGCGGCCCACGGATTGCTTGAACAAAGTGTCGCCGCTGAACACGACGTCGTCTGGGCCATCGGCGACGCGGAAGATCACCGAGCCTTTGGTGTGGCCCGGGGTGTGGTCGACGGTGACAGTGATGCCGCCGAGGTCGATCTTGTCGCCGTCGCTGTCGAGTTCGACGACCTGCTTGGGCTCGCGGAACAGCGTGCCGAACATCAGCTGAGCCAGCCGCGGCCCGAAACCCTTGATCGGGTCGGTCAGCATGTCGCGGTCCTCGGGGTGGATGTAGGCCGGGCAGCCGTAGGTGTCGGCGACTTTGCGGGCCGACCAGATGTGGTCGATGTGCCCGTGGGTCAGCAGCACCGCGGCCGGCGTGAGCTGGTGCTCGTCGAGAATCCGACGCAGCGGCGCCATCGCGTTCTGCCCGGGGTCGACGACGATGGCGTCGGACCCCGCTTGCGCGGCCAGGACGTAGCAGTTGCACGCCAGCATTCCGGCCGGGAATCCGGTGATCAACACGGCGTCCAGTTTCCCACGCTGTGCGGCTGGTCCGGGCGACCCGCTGCACTGCCTGGCCCGTCGCTCAGTGGTGCATGGCACACTCGGGGGCCATGAGTGGCGAAGAGCAAGCACCGAGCGTCGAGGAGGACAGCGGAGTGCCCACCAGCAAGCAGCGGCGTGCGACGGCCCAACGCAAATTGCAGCGGCAGCTCGAGCGACGGGCCACGCAGGCGAGGCGCAACCGGATCCTGGCCATCGCCGGCCTGATCGCCGTCGTCATCGTCGTGGCGGGGCTCGTCGTGTGGAAGGTC
>DASRFZ010000248.1:0-4439 GCA_035651275.1 Mycobacterium sp.
TGTCCGGTCTGCAGGTGGGTGATCCCGCCGACGACGCCACCGATGTGGGGCCCCTTGTCGCGCAACGGCAGCAGCATCGCGTGCAGGGATATATTCAGGCCGGTGTCGACGAGGGCGCGCGAATCATCGTCGGCGGCAAGGACACTCCTTATGACCGGGGCTGGTACGTCCAGCCCACGCTTTTCGCCGATGCGACGAACGAGATGCGGATCGCGCGCGAAGAAATCTTCGGCCCGGTGTTGACGGTGCTGAAGTACACCGACGAACGCGACGCCATCCGGATCGCCAACGACAGCGACTACGGGCTCGCCGGATCGGTGTGGACCAGCGACGTCGCGCACGGCCTGCAGATCGCCGAACAAGTCCGCGCCGGCACCTACGGGATCAACATGTACACGCTCGACACCACCTGCCCGTTCGGCGGTTTCAAGCAGTCCGGCATCGGCCGCGAGTTCGGCGCCGAAGGGCTTTCGGAGTACGTCGAACTCCAGTCGACCGTCAGCGCCGGCAAGCTGCCCGAGTTGGCGCCCCCACAAACTCCAGCGTGACCTCCGCCGGGCAGCACAACTCGTCGCGCTGGTTGAAGACGCCGACCTCGAGGTCTACCAGGTAACGCGTTGTCCCGTCGAGCGTTTCGTGCCGCGTGCCGACGACGCACCCCCGCCCGACCATCGAGTCTCCGGCGTAGACCGACCCGAGCACCTTCATCTTGCGCCGCACGACCCTGCTGTACGGCCCGGCCCATTCCGTGGCCACGCGGTCGATGAACCCGGCGATGTGCATCGTGTTGACGAAAATCGTTGGGTGCCCGTCGTTTTGGGCGTACTCGGGATCATAGTGTCCGGGAAAGTAGTCCCAGGTCGCGCCGGCGTTCATCACCACCCGCTGGTAGCTGATCTCGTCGACGACCTCAGCCAGGTCCGACGGCACGACGATCTCGTCCCATGTCATCAGGTCGGCCCCGCGGGGGTGAAGCGAAACAGCGTGTTCCTGTTGACGGCCACCACCGCCCCGTCGGCGCGCCGATAGGTCTCGCACGTCTCGACGAAATGGCCGGCGCCCAGCCGCGTCGTCTTCTCCGGTGACACGGACACGACCTCTTCGACGACGGCCAGCCGATCGCCCTCGATGATCGGCCTCGGATACTCGACGTCGTTGGCGGCGTTGACGAACGTGGTGCCGGGCAACGGAACCCGGATCGCGATCGACGCGACGCGCGGTGCGCCGCCTGGTAGCCAGGGCGGTGGAATCAGCAAGCCCATTAACAGCGCCGGCGGCGCAACGAGGCCGCCCCACACCGTCGTCGCAAAGTCGGTGTCCCAGTACGACGGATTGCCGTCGCGTACCATCGCGGCGAAGTGCTGAATCCGCGCGGCGCTGACGGCCGTGCCCGCGTACCGGGGCTCGGTTCGCGCACCGACCATCTGCAATGCGTCTTCGTACGTGCCGAACGCGAACTCGTAGCTGATTTTGGCGGTCACACCGGCAGCGCATCCTTGCGTGGCACCGGATCCCAGTCGAGCTCCCGTGACGTGAAGTACCAGCCGCCCCGCTCGTAGATCAGCGAGTCCGTGCACGTCCCAGTGGCATTCAGCGTGACGCCCCGGAACAGCAGGGCCACGCATTGCTGCGTCGCCTGGACCCCGTCCACGGTGATGTCATGGTCGACGGTGATCAGCCGTCGGCCGTTGCCGCCGTCGAACGCAGCACTGAGGTCGGTGAACGTCTGATCGCCGCGGCGCACGCTGGCACCGGAATGCCGGAACGTGGTGACCCAGCCGGCCAGGTCGCCGGCCGAGTACAACCGATTGTGCCGCGCATCCAGGTTCAGGATCGCGGCGCGTCCCGCCAGCCCATCTAGCACGAACTGCTGTTGATACGTCAGTGTCATTTCTTTCTCCTAACGAGTCAGCATGTAGCCGTGGGCTTCTCGGTCCCAGGCATCTTCGCCGAGGCCCCGGCTTCGGAGCACGTCCTTGCGCACGCGGCCAATCACGTTCTTCGGTAGCTCGTCGAGCACTTCCACGTAGCGGGGCACGCAGAAGTACGGCATCCGCGCCGCACAGAAGTCCAGCAGGTCGGCGTGGTCGACGGTTGCGCCGGGACGTGCCGTGACGACGACCAGGATGTCGTCCTCGCCCAATTCACTGGGGATGCCGATCGCGGCGGCTTCCAGCACATCGGGATGGCGCATGACGGTCGTCTCGATCTCCACCGACGAGACGTTCTCGCCTCGCCGACGCAGGCAGTCCTTGACCCTGTCGACGTATGTGAGTTGGCCGCCGTCATCCAGCATGCCGAGGTCACCGGTACGAAACCATTCGTCATGCGCGTCGACCCGCAGGCCCGGTTCGGAAGACGAGGAGACGTAGCCTTCGCTCATCGCATGAGGAACCGTTGCACGGCAAGTGATCTCGCCGACACCACCGAGTGCCACCGGCTGCCCGCGCCCGTCGACGATGCGTACCTCGAACGAGGCGTTGACGGCGCCCGACGCACCCGGCACGCCCTCGTCGGAGACACCCTTGACCGCGATCGGGAACGCCTCGGTGAGCCCGTACATCGTGACTACCCGGCAAGTGTACCGCCGCTCGATGTCACGGTAGATGTCGGCAGCGATCGGTGCTGCCGAGATGAATCTCAAGCCAAGCTCGCTGTCGCGCGGATCGCGCGGTTGATTCCAGAGCATCGACACCATCGCTCCGGCGCCGACGAAACCGACTGCACCGCAGGCTCGTACGTCGTCCCACACCCGATCCGGGTGAAACCCGGCGGCGAGCACGCTCGTCCCGCCGACCAGCATCGGCGCCAGCACGATCGGTGCCGCGCTCAGGTGGAACAGCGGCATCGCGGTCCAAAGGACCTCGCCTGCCGTTAACTCCCACGCCGATGCGGCCGTGGCAGCGACAGAGAACAGGTAGTGCCATGTGGTGGCAACGGCTTTCGACGGCCCGGTGGTGCCGGACGTAAAGAACAGCGCGCCGACCTCATCGGGTGCGGCGGGCGCAGTGTCGGGCGCCTGAATTGACGCCGCGGACAGTCGCACACTCAGCGAATCACCAACCGCCAGAACGTGTTCGAGTGATCCGACATCGGAAGCAACCTCGGCCACCCGCGGTTGGCGCTCGGAGTCGGTGACGACGACTTTCGCCTGCGACAGGCGCAGCGCGTGCAGCAGGAACTCACCCTTGTTGGCGGCGTTCATCGCGGCGCTGACTGCCCCGATGCGCGCCGCTGCGAGCCAGAAATACACCCACTCGGCGTAGGTACCGGTGAACAGCGCGACGGTCTCGCCGCGCTGCACACCCAGCTCCAACAGCACATTGGCTGCGGCGCAAGACTTCTCCCGCATCTGTGCGAAGGTGACAGGTTCACCGGCGATCGACATCATCACCCGGTCCGGGCATTGCTCGGCACGCACGTCGAGGACAGCGGGCACGGTGAACCGCTCGACGCCGAACGCCGCGGGATCGACCCCCGAGTCGGGCATTTACGCGCCGGCTGCCGCCGGGTCGGGTGCGCCGTCGGCGGTGTAGCCGAAATCATCCGGCGCCGGCTCGGTTCCAGGGTAGAAGCGGTGCGCCCACCGGCGCAGCGCCGCGTAGTCGCGTGCCTCTTCCGGTGCGAGGTTGGGCTTCTGGAGGTATTTCATGTTCTCCCACGTGAAGAAGTCCTGCTTGATGACTTCCTGTTGCAGGGCCAAGAACCGCGCCGCGCGGCCGGTGGGCACGTCGCTGGTGTCGCCGGGCTCGCGGACGGACGCCTGCGTGTAGAAGTAGTCGGTGTAATCCTCGTCGACCGGCGTCTGCCCGGTCACCTGGACGGTCGCGACGAGTTCCGACGGGAACCTGACGATGCCGAGTCCGAGCGAAAAGTTGTCGTAGATGATCTTCGCGTCGACGGGGCCGTTCGGCGTCAGCCACGTTTTCGGCCGTCCCCCACCGAAATTCGCGTTCACCGTCGCGTGCAGGTGATATCCGGAGACTTCGAACGACGCCGTCGTCGCGGCGCTGTCGGCCTTGTGCACGTACTGCACGTGATACGGGTCCGCGGCGTTCTCGATGATCATCTGCGGGTGCACCTTGACCCGGTTGACCATGCGGGTGTGCGGATGAAGCGGGTAGTACTCGTCTGTCTCCAGCTCGGGAAGCACCGGCGGCTGCCAGTAGGGCGCCCGGCCGTGCCGCTCGTGCCAGACCAGGATGAACCCGTACCATTCGGTGCTCGGGTAGGTCCGAACGCGGACGTTCTGCTTGCAGCCGATCTTGCTGTACGGGATCAACGCATTGGTCCCGTCGCCGTTCCAGTGCCACCCGTGCCAGGGACACACGATGTGCTCGCCCTCCACGGTGCCCCCCACGCCCATGTTGGCGCCGAGATGTTGGCAGTACGCGTCGAGAACGTTGACGGTCCCCGACTGGGTGCGGAAGATCACCAGC
>DASRFZ010000249.1:0-4273 GCA_035651275.1 Mycobacterium sp.
CGACAACGTGTTCCGCACCTACTTCATCAACAATCGGGGCGACGAGGCGCTGGGGACGACGTGGAGCTACCTCGACATGACGGCCCTTGGCCGCCAAGAAGATTGGGAGGATTCACCCGCAGGATATTTCCAGACGCCGCCGTATGCATGGTGGAACTGGCACGACGGATACGAGCAGAGTTCGGCAGCCCAGTGGTGGAGCGACCCAAACCCCGATGACGTCAACCCCGCCGACCCTCGACCACGGCGTGTCGAGTCGACCGGGAACACGGGATGATCGCCCACGCTGTTGGGGTCCCGCGCCGGGCTGTCAACGCCATTGGCTTGGCAGTGCTTGTCGGCCTCGTCGGGCTGGCTTGGTGGCAGACGCTTGCTGACGCGACGCGGATGCCGTCGATGCTCGACGGACTCGTCCGGGCAGGTCGCGCGATGCCTTTTGACACGAGTCCTGCCCGCTTTGTCGGCATGTGGATCGTGATGATCACGGCGATGATGCTGCCCGGGTTCCTGCCTCGGCGGCCGACTGTTGCGATGGCTTCCGGGTATATGGCCGCCCGGGTGCCAATCGGCGCAGTCGCATTCGGAGCCTTGTCCGCGCTCAACCAGGTGAGTCAACCGACCGCGGAGCTGGATCGAATCGGTGGCGCGGTCCTTGTGTTCGCCGGTGCATACCAACTCACCGCCCATAAACGCCGACTGCTCTCGTACGAGGTGGAGCAAACCGCAAGTGTGCCTGCACCATTCATGCAAGGGCTGTCCGAAGGAGTGCGCTGCATACAGTCCTCGTGGGCGCTGATGTCCGTGCTGCTGGTCGTCGGGGTGATGAACATGGCGTGGATGGCGGCAATCGGCGTGGTGTGCCTGGGCGAGAAGGTCTTAGCTTCGCGCGTTGCGTTCGCCACCGCAGTTGGCGCGGCGCTCGTCGTCACAGGCATTGTCGTCGTGATCTACCCCGCAGCGCTGCAAACGCTAGCCGGATTCGGCTGAGGCGCGTTTTCGTGCGCGTTTGGGGTACGGCGCGCCGAACTCGGGCACCGGATGCGGACCGGCGTCGCGGGCCGCCGCGATCGCGGTACGCAGCGGCCGCGCCAGCACCGCAAACGACGCCATGTCGAACAGCATCGGTGTCAGCAATCGGTTGTGGATGAAGCCGAACGCGCTGCCGGTCTCAGGGTCGGCCCAGCCGAGCGTTCCACCGAGGCCCACATGGCCAAACCCCTTGAGCAGACCGGGAATCGGAGATTCGTGGTAGCCGAGGTGAAACGGCATCGGCACCACCATGTTCAGGTCGGGCAGCACTCGCGGCTTGCCCGCCAGGCCGCGCGCGAGTTCGGCAGACACGAATCGCTTGCCGTCGATGCGGCCGCCATTGGCCAGCGCGGCGTACATCTTCGCCAGACCTCTGCTGGTCACCACACCGTTGGCGGCGGGCACCTCGCCGTCAAGGAACGGAATGTCGCCCTGGACAAAGGATTTGATTCCAGGGAAATACATCGCGCCGAATGCGCCTGAGAACGGCAGGCCCGCGACCTTGGGTGCCACGAAGTTGAACAGCGGATTCGGTCGGGCACTCTGCGGCGCGAGAATCTGCGCGACCTTCGTCGGCGCGTCGACGGGCGGACGGCCCAGGTACAGTCCGTCGGTGTTCAGCGGCCGCGCCAATTCCGTGCGAAAGAGCTCTCGCATCCCCTTGCCCGTCACCGCGCGAGCGAGTCCGGACAGCAGCCACCCGTAGGTCAACGCGTGATATGCGGGTGCCCCCTTGAGGTGGTCGACCGGCGCAGCAGCCAGCCGCTCTTCCATCAGCAGGTGATCCATCAGCTCTGCCTTGGTGACACCCTTCAGGTGCGACAAACCGGACCGGTGCCGCAGCACGTCGCGAACGGTGATGTCCGCCTTGCCATTTGCGCCGAAGGCCGGCCAGTAGTCCGCGACGGCGGTGTCGTAATCGAGCAGGCCTTTGTCGACCAACCGGTGAATGACGGTCGACGCCACCGCTTTTGTCGCGGAGAACACCATCGCCCCCGTATCGGCAGTCCACAGGTTTTCACCGGCGCGATCCGACCAGCCGGTCCAGATGTCGACGACCGGGCGCCCGTCGATGTAGACCGAAAGAGCGCCGCCGCCGAACCGACGGCCGGGGAACAGCTGCGCAAACAAACGCGCGACGCCGGCGAATCGCGGGTCTGCGGCACCCTGCACGCCGCGCGGCAGACCCTCGCCGGGCAGCAGGTGGGTTGGCGTCATAGAGCCATGATGCGGTGCGAGGTAGCGTCACGTCCGGAAATCTGACGACAGGGGTCATATGCGCTACGCCATCACTCACCCGATCATCAGTCACCCGTGCAATCCGGAGCTGGTCTCCGCGACCGGAGTCGGCGAAGTCGCGGCGGCGGCCGAAGCGGCGGGGTTTCACGGTTTCGGTTTCACCGATCACCCCGCACCGACGCAGCGCTGGCTCGATGCCGGCGGGCACGACTCGCTCGACCCGTTCGTCGCGATGGCGTTCGCGGCGGCGCGTACGACGACGTTGCGGCTGATTCCGAACATCGTGGTGCTGCCGTACCGCAACCCGTTCATCGTCGCCAAGGCGGGTTCGACGCTCGACCTGCTGTCGGGAGGCCGCTTCACGCTCGCCATCGGCGTCGGCTACCTCAAACGTGAATACGCCGCTCTCGGAGTCGATTACGACGAGCGCAACGACCTCTGCGACGAGGCGCTGGAGGTGATTCGCGCGATCTGGACCGGCGACGACGTCTCGTGCGAGGGCCGGCACTTCACTGCCCGCGGCATCACCTCTCATCCGCGCCCGGTGAGCCAGCCGCACCCGCCGATCTGGATCGGCGGCAACACTGGCAGGGCACGTCAGCGCGTCGCGAACCACGGCGACGGCTGGTGCCCGTTCCCGGCCCCGGCAATGCTGGCGAACACCGCAGGGACGACCGCGCTGGACACAAACGAGCGCCTCTCAGAAGGCATCGACGACCTGCGGCGCCGATTTGACGACGCGGGGCGGGACTGGTCGTCGATCGACATCACGTTCACGAATTTTGCGGGCGGCGGGCCGGGCCGGCCGGACTTCAACGCGGATGCGTACCTGGACGGGCTCGAGAAGTTGGCGGCAATAGGCGTGACATGGGTGCAGGTGAGCCTGCCTGGCGACAGCCTGGCCCACGCGCTGGAGGCGATCGACCAGTTCCGCGAACTGGTGATCGAGTGCTGACACGCGACGCCGTGTCGCTCGACGGCCGCGTGGCCGTCGTCACCGGGGGAGGGGCCGGCATCGGTCGGGGCGTCGCGCTTGGTTTCGCGGAATTCGGTGCGCGCGTGGCGGTCTGGGAGAAGGACGCGGACACCGCGAGAACGGCGGCATGCGCGGCCGAAGGGCTGGCGTGCGTCACCGACGTGCGCGATCCCGAACAGGTCGACGCTGCATTGGCCGCCACCATCGAAACACTGGGTGTGCCAACGATTCTGGTAAACAACGCCGGTGGGGTGTTTTGGTCGTCATTGCTCGACACCAGCACCAACGGGTGGGACGCACTGATCCGGTCCAACCTCACACATGTGCTGCTGTGCACGCAGCGCGTCGCGAGGGCGATGGTGGGCGCACAGCTCGGCGGCAGCGTCATCAACGTCACGTCGATCGAAGGTTTCCGTGCCGCACCGGGATACGCCGCCTACGCCGCGGCCAAAGCCGGCGTCGTCAACTTCACCAAGACCGCCGCACTCGAGCTCGCCCCGCACGGAATCCGGGTAAACGCGTTGGCGCCCGATGTCACGGTCACCGAAGGAATCCGAGCCATGTCGCAACGCACGTGGGATGTCGCCGGCCCTGCGGCTCCCGGATTCGAGGATCGGACCAGCCTGATGGTGCCCCTCGGCAGGCTGGGCCACGTCGACGAAATGGCGGGCGCGGCGGTGTTCCTCGCGTCCGAGCTGAGCTCGTACGTCACCGGCCAGACGTTGCACGTGGACGGGGGAACGGCGGCGGCCGCGGGGTGGTATCACGACCCCGGCGACGGTCACTACATCCTCGGTGCCGGCGAATGAGAACCTGATTTCCGCATTCGGTAATGGGGTTATACGATTGTGCGATGCAGAAGGCGCTCGCACCGGAGATCTCGACGTGGCCTGACGAAAATCCGCAGCTCATCGGTAGTAAGTGCGGCGCGTGCAGCGCCACCGCATTTCCCAAGCAGGACCACTGCCCGCGGTGCAGCAGCGGCGACATGTCCGAGATTCTGCTGCCGCGGCGCGGGACGTTGGTGGC
>DASRFZ010000250.1:0-10113 GCA_035651275.1 Mycobacterium sp.
GATCGACGGCATCAACCGCGGCACCGACGTGCTGATCGGCGGCAAGAACGTGCTGATCTGCGGCTACGGCGACGTCGGCAAGGGCTGCGCGGAGTCGCTGAAAGGCCAGGGCGCGCGGGTCACCGTCAGCGAGATCGACCCGATCAACGCGCTGCAGGCGTTGATGGAGGGTTTCGACGTCAAGACCGTCGAGGAAGCGATCGGTGACGCCGACATCGTCATCACGGCGACCGGCAACAAGGACATCATCACGCTCGACCACATGCGGGCGATGAAGGACAAGGCGATCCTCGGCAACATCGGCCACTTCGACGACGAGATTCAAATCGCCGCGCTGGAGCGTTCGCGTGCCAGGCGAATCAACATCAAGCCTCAGGTCGACGAGTGGGTGTTCGATACCGGCCGCTCGATCATCGTGCTGAGCGAGGGCCGACTGCTGAACCTCGGAAACGCAACGGGCCACCCGTCATTCGTGATGAGCAACAGCTTCTCCAACCAGGTGATCGCGCAGATCGAACTCTGGACGAAGAACGACGAGTACGACAACGAGGTGTACCGGCTGCCGAAGAAGCTCGACGAGAAGGTGGCCCGCATCCACGTGCAGGCGCTCGGTGGTCAGCTGACCAAGCTCACCAAAGAGCAAGCCGAGTACATCAACGTCGACGTCGACGGTCCCTACAAGCCCGAGCACTACCGCTACTGAGCGTGACAGCCGGCCTGCTGATCGCGATCGAGGGCGTCGACGGCGCCGGCAAGCGGACGTTTTGCCACGGGCTGCGCGCAGCCTTGGAGGGCAGCGGAAAGTCCGTGGCGGCGTTGGCTTTTCCGCGCTACGGCCATTCCGTGGCGGCCGACCTGGCTGCGGACGCCCTGCACGGCGAGCACGGCGATTTGGCGTCGTCGGTGTATGCGATGGCGGTGTTGTTCGCGCTCGACCGGGCGGCGGCCCGTGAGGAGATCGGCCACCTGCGCGCCGCCTACGACGTCGTGATCCTCGACCGCTACGTCGCCTCGAACGCCGCCTACAGCGCCGGGCGGTTGCAGCAGGACGCCGACGGCGAGGTCGTCGACTGGGTGCGCCACCTCGAATACGACCGCCTGCATCTGCCGGCTCCGGACTGGCAGGTCCTGCTCGACGTGCCGGCCGAGCTCGCCGCGCAGCGAGCCCAGCACCGCGAGGCCGACGACGTCAGCCGCCGCAGGGACGTCTACGAACGCGACGACGAACTGCAGCGCCGCACCGGGCAGGTGTACGCGGGATTGGCCGCCGCGGGCTTCGGCGGACCGTGGCGGACCGTCGGTCCGGACGTCGACGCGGCTGCGCTCGCCCGTTCCCTTCTCGCGTGAGCAGACGCGGAATCGCATTACCACCGCCCTGGTAATGCGATTCCATGTCTGCTCGCGGGGTGTCAGCACGCAAAACGCGCGTGTGGTAGCCGGGATTTATCCCGAAGTGGTGACACCATGGACACCATGAGGCAAAGGATTCTTGTGGTCGACGACGATCCGTCGCTCGCCGAAATGCTCACCATCGTGCTGCGGGGGGAGGGCTTCGACACCGCGGTGATCGGCGACGGCACTCAGGCGCTGACCGCCGTCCGCGAACTCCGCCCCGATCTGGTGCTGCTGGACCTGATGCTGCCCGGCATGAACGGCATCGACGTGTGCCGTGTGCTGCGCGCGGACTCCGGCGTGCCGATCGTGATGCTGACCGCCAAGACCGACACCGTGGACGTGGTGCTCGGGCTTGAGTCGGGCGCCGACGACTACGTGATGAAGCCGTTCAAGCCGAAGGAGCTCGTCGCGCGCGTGCGGGCCCGGCTGCGTCGCAACGACGACGAGCCCGCTGAGATGCTCTCGATCGGCGACGTCGACATCGACGTGCCCGCCCACAAGGTGACTCGGCTCGGCGAGCAGATCTCGCTGACCCCACTGGAGTTCGACCTACTCGTCGCGTTGGCGCGCAAACCGCGCCAGGTGTTTACTCGTGATGTGCTGCTCGAACAGGTGTGGGGCTATCGGCATCCCGCCGACACCCGTTTGGTGAACGTGCACGTCCAGCGGCTTAGGGCCAAGGTCGAGAAGGATCCCGAGAATCCGCAAGTAGTGCTGACCGTTCGAGGAGTGGGATACAAGGCCGGACCCCCATGACCCGCCCGTGATTTGGGCCTCCCGGCGACGCATCCAGCGGTCCCCTCCATTTCTGCGTGGGCTTCGTGCGTTGAGTCGCGCCGTCGGTACGGCATGGCGCCGGTCGTTGCAGCTTCGGGTCGTGACTTTGACGCTCGGGTTGTCTCTGCTGGTGATCTTGGTGCTCGGCTTCGTGCTGACCAGCCAGATCACCGATCGCGTGCTCGACGCGAAGGTGCGGGCCGCAACTGAGGAAATCGAGCGAGCCCGCACCACGGTCAGCGGCATCGTCGGCGGCGAAGAGAGCCGCTCGCTGGACTCCAGCCTGCAGCTGGCCCGCAACACGCTCACCGACCGCAAGACCGACCCGACCGCCGGCGGCAGCCTTGCCGGCGCGTTCGACGCCGCCCTCGTCGTGCCCGGCGACGGTCCCCGGGCGGCCACCTCCGCGGGCCCGGTGTCGCAGGTTCCAGAATCGCTGCGCGACTTCGTCAAAGCGGGCCAAGTCAGCTACCAGTACGCCACCGTGCACACCGATGGGTTCAACGGCCGCGCGCTGATCATCGGCACGCCGACCACGGGCCACGTCTCGGCGCTGGAGCTCTACCTGATCTTTCCGCTGACCAGCGAGGAGAGCACCATCTCGCTCGTTCGCGGCACGATGCTGACCGGCGGCG
The DNA here is from genome assembly GCA_035651275.1 of Mycobacterium sp. Lineage (GTDB taxonomy): Bacteria > Actinomycetota > Actinomycetes > Mycobacteriales > Mycobacteriaceae > Mycobacterium. The sequence continues at coordinate 2,808 of DASRFZ010000250.1, forward strand.
TCGTGCTGCTCGTGTTGCTCGCGCTGATTGCTCTCGTCGTCGCGCGGCAAGTGGTGCAGCCGGTGCGCTCGGCGTCGCGGATCGCCGAGCGGTTCGCCGAAGGACACCTCACCGAGCGCATGCCGGTGCGCGGCGAGGACGACATGGCCCGGCTGGCGGTGTCGTTCAACGACATGGCCGAAAGCCTGTCGCGGCAGATCACCCAGCTCGAAGAATTCGGAAACCTGCAGCGGCGCTTTACTTCTGACGTCAGCCACGAGCTACGAACGCCGCTGACCACCGTGCGGATGGCCGCCGACCTGATCTACGACCACAGCGAGGACCTTGACCCGGCGTTGCGCCGCTCGACCGAATTGATGGTCAACGAACTCGACCGCTTCGAGACTCTGCTCAACGACCTGCTGGAAATCTCCCGGCACGACGCTGGGGTGGCTGAGCTGTCCGTCGAGCAGGTCGATCTGCGGGCGACGGTGCGGGGAGCGCTCGAAGACGTCGGGCATCTGGGTGACGACGCCGGCGTGGACGTCCAGGTCGAGCTGCCCGACGACGAGGTGATCGCCGAGGTCGACCCCCGCCGCGTCGAGCGGATCCTGCGCAACCTGATCGCAAACGCCATCGACCACGCCGAGAACAAACCCGTGCAGATCCGGATGGCCGCCGACGAGGACACCGTCGCAGTGACCGTCCGCGACTACGGCGTCGGGCTGCGGCCGGGCGAAGAGAAGCTGGTGTTCAGTCGGTTCTGGCGATCCGACCCGTCGAGGGTGCGTCGGTCCGGAGGCACCGGCCTCGGTCTCGCGATCAGCATCGAGGACGCCCGGCTGCACCAGGGCAGGCTCGAGGCGTGGGGTGAGCCTGGCAACGGCGCATGCTTCCGGCTGACGCTGCCGCTCGTTCGCGGGCACAAGGTGACGACGAGCCCGCTGCCGCTGAAACCGGTCACGCAGCCGGCGCAGCGGCAGCGCGAGCCGGCGGAAAGCGTATGAAAAGGCTTGCCGCCGCGGCGCTTATCGGTGTCGCGGTGGTGGCGACGGGATGTGCCGGAGTGCCGTCGTCGTCAGTGCCGCAAGCCATTGGGACCGTCGAACGATCCGCTCCCCCGAGCCTGCCCAAACCGACACCGGGCATGGACCCGGACCTGCTGCTGCGCGAATTCCTCAAAGCCACAGCGGATCCCGCGAACCGGCATCTCGCCGCTCGGCAGTTCCTCACCGATTCAGCCTCGCGCGGTTGGGACGACGCCGGCAGCTCGCTGCTGATCGACAACGTGGTGTTCGTCGAAACCCGAAGTGATGACAGGGTTTCCGTGACCATGCACGCCGACATCCTGGGCTCGCTGTCAGACATGGGTGTGTTCGAAACCGGCGAAGGCGCGCTTCCCGACCCGGGACCGATCGAGCTTCTGAAGACCAGCGGCGGGTGGCGCATCGACAAGTTGCCCAACGGGGTGTTCCTCGACTGGCAGCAGTTCCAGGCGACCTACAAGCGGCACAACCTGTACTTCGCCGACCCGACCGGCAAGACCGTCGTACCCGACCCTCGCTACGTCGCGGTGTCCGATCCCGACCAGCTGCCAACGGAATTGGTGAGCAAGCTGATCGCCGGCGCGCGGCCCGAGATGACCAATTCGGTGCGCAACATGCTCGCATCGCCGCTGCGATTGCGCGGGCCGGTGACTCGTGCCGACGGCGGCAAGACTGGTATCGGGCGCGGCTACGGCGGCGCGCGCATCGACCTCGACGGGTTGTCGACCACCGACCCGCACAGCAGGGCACTCGTTGCGGCGCAGATCATTTGGACGTTCGCCCGGGCCGGCCTCGCGGGGCCGTACGTGATCAACGCCGATGGTGCTCCGCTGGACGACCGGTTCGCCAACGGCTGGGAAGCCACCGACGTCGCATCGACGGACCCGGGTGCCGACGACGGCGCGTCGGCCGGCCTGCACGCGCTCATCGGGGGCTCGTTGGTGGCGGTCGACGGGGACAACGCGCCGCGGATGCCGGGAGCGTTCGGTCAGATGCCGGACCAGAAGTCGGCGACGCTCTCACGCGACGGGCGCAACGCCGCGTCGGTGGTGTCGCCGCGGGCAGGTCAGCCAGATGCAGCGGCGTTGTGGATCGGCCCGAGCGATGGTGCGGCCGTCGACGCGGCCGACGGTCACACGCTGTCACGCCCGAGCTGGGGGCTGGACAACGCGGTGTGGGTGGTGATCGACGGCAACAACGTGGTGCGGGTGATCGCCGGGGCGGCCTCGGGTCAGCCGGCCCGCATCCCGGTCAACGCAACCGCGGTCACCGCGAAATTCCCTGGGCCGATCACTGAATTGCAGTTGTCGCGCGACGCCACGCGAGCGGCGATGGTGGTCAATGGGCAGGTGATCCTCGCGACCGTCGAGCAGACCCCGGGCGGCGACTATGCGCTGACATATCCGCGCCGGCTGGGGTTCGGGCTGGGAAACTCGGTGGTGTCGCTGTCATGGCGCACTGGCGACGACATCGTCGTCGGCCGCACCGATCCGCAGCACCCGGTGTCCTACGTCAACCTCGACGGGGTGAACTCCGACGCGCCGAGCCAAAACGTGCAGTCGCCGGTGTCGACCGTCGGGGCGAACCCGTCGACGGTGTACGTGGCGGACCAGGGCGGGGTACTGCAATTGTCCAGTGGCGCAGCCGAAAACGAGCAGCGCTGGATCCAGGTGCGGGCGTTGATGATCCCGGGCGCGGTGCCGGTGCTCCCGGGCTGAGGCCCGTTGCGCCGAGTGGCCAGTTATGACACACGAATCCGCGAAACGTGTGCGATAAGTGGCCACTCGGCGAGGTGTCGCACCCGACAACCACACTGGCTGCGTGCTCGACCTCGTGCTGCCGCTGGAGTGTGGCGGCTGCGGCGCACCCAGTACCACGTGGTGCGACGCTTGCGCACAAGAACTCAAGCTCAAGACTGACGACCCGCGGGTGATCACCCCTCGCGTCGACCCGGGCGTGCCCGTGTTCTCGCTCGGCCGCTACGCAGGCGCTCGTCGCGCCGCCATCGTCGCCGCCAAAGAACGCGGCCGCGGCGATCTCATCGGACCGCTCGCGTTCGCGCTCCAAGCCGGCCTGAACCGACTCATCGAATGGGGCATCGTCGACGCGCCGCTCACCCTCGTACCGGCACCGACCCGACGCTCCGCCGCACGGCGCCGAGGCGGCGACCCTGTCACGCGCATTGCGACGGCCGCTCGCGTCGACGGCGTCCACGTCGTCGCGGCTCTGCGCATGCGCGCGATGACACGTGACTCGGTCGGGCTGTCCACCACCGCGCGACAGGCCAACGTCGTCGGCCGCGTCAAACTGCGGCGCGCCGTCGGCGGTGACGTCATTCTCGTCGACGACATCGTCACCACCGGCGCGACGGCGACCGAATCGGTGCGGATCCTGCACAGCGTGGGCGCACGCGTCGTCGGCGTGCTGGCGATCGCGCACGCCTGATGTGAAGAACTCGCAACACCTACCTCAAAGGGGTGGCACGCGACCGCGAAGTCGGACTACCGTCGGGGCAAAGCCGCCTCAACTAGCGGGGCGCCACTTGCCGACATCGGTAGGAGGTGATTCTCGACCCTCTGGCCCGGGCACGCCGAATGCGTGCAACTCCGCGACAGAAATGAGTTGTCCAGCATGTCAAGCCGATCCGTGGAATCCGACCAATTCTTGGCCGATACCGACGAGCAGGCCGAACCGACACCGACCGCTGAGGTTGTGGTCAAGGGCCGCAACGTGGAGGTCCCCGACCATTTCCGAATGTATGTGTCGGAGAAGCTGGCCCGACTCGAGCGGTTTGACCGCACCATCTACCTCTTCGACGTCGAGCTCGATCACGAGCGCAACCGGCGCCAGCGCAAGAACTGTCAGCACGTGGAGATCACGGCACGCGGGCGCGGCCCGGTGGTCCGCGGCGAGGCGTGCGCCGACAGCTTCTACGCCGCGCTGGAGTCCGCGGTGTGCAAACTCGAGAGCAGGCTGCGTCGCAGCAAAGACCGTCGCAAGATCCACTACGGCGACAAGACGCCGGTGTCGCTCGCCGAAGCCACCGCGTCAGTGCCACCGCCGGACATCGCCACGGCCGCCGCGCCGGTGGACGGGGCCGCCGTCGACGACCACCAGCCCGGACGCATCGTGCGCGTCAAAGAGCATCCGTCGACGCCGATGACCGTCGACGACGCGCTCTACGAGATGGAACTCGTGGGGCATGACTTCTTCTTGTTCCACGACAAGGAGACCGACAAGCCGTGCGTGGTGTACCGCAGGCATGCCTACGACTACGGCTTGATACGCCTCGCTTAATCACCTCTCACCTACGATGGGGTAGCCGAAAGACTCCAATTAAGTAGGGGACGTATCCGTGCTGTCGAAGTTGCTGCGCCTTGGTGAAGGTCGCATGGTCAAACGCCTCAAGGGGGTGGCGGACTACGTCGGCACCTTGTCGGACGATGTGGAGAAGCTGACCGACGCCGAACTGCGGGCCAAGACCGACGAATTCAAGAAGCGCCACGCCGACGGCGAATCGCTCGACGACCTGCTGCCCGAGGCGTTCGCGGTGGCGCGCGAGGCAGCCTGGCGGGTGCTGGACCAGCGCCCGTTCGACGTGCAGGTGATGGGCGGCGCCGCGCTGCACTTCGGCAACGTCGCCGAGATGAAAACCGGTGAAGGCAAGACGCTGACCTCGACCATGCCGGCCTACCTCAACGGCATCGGCGGCAACGGCGTGCACATCGTCACCGTCAACGACTACCTGGCAAAACGCGACAGCGAGTGGATGGGCCGCGTGCACCGCTTCCTCGGCCTTGACGTCGGCGTGATCCTCGCGCAGATGGGTCCCGACGAGCGCCGCGCCGCCTACGCCGCCGACATCACCTACGGCACCAACAACGAGTTCGGGTTCGACTACCTGCGCGACAACATGGCGCACCGGCTCGAAGATCTGGTGCAGCGCGGCCACAACTTCGCGATCGTCGACGAGGTGGACTCGATTTTGATCGACGAGGCCCGCACTCCGCTCATCATCTCGGGCCCGGCCGACGGCGCGTCGAACTGGTACACCGAGTTCGCCCGGATCGTCCCGCTGATGGAGAAGGACACTCACTACGAGGTCGACATCAAGAAGCGCACGATCGGCGTGCACGAGTTCGGCGTCGAGTTCGTCGAAGACCAGCTCGGCATCGACAACCTCTACGAGGCCGCGAACTCGCCGCTGGTCAGCTACCTCAACAACGCGCTGAAGGCCAAAGAACTGTTCACCCGCGACAAGGACTACATCGTCCGCGACGGCGAGGTGCTGATCGTCGACGAGTTCACCGGCCGCGTGTTGATCGGCCGACGCTACAACGAGGGCATGCACCAGGCCATCGAGGCCAAGGAGAACGTCGAGATCAAGGCCGAGAACCAGACGCTGGCCACGATCACGCTGCAGAACTACTTCCGCCTGTACGACAAACTCGCCGGCATGACCGGTACGGCGCAGACCGAGGCAGCCGAGCTGCACGAGATATACAAGCTCGGCGTGGTATCGATCCCGACGAACAAGCCGATGATCCGCACCGACCAGTCCGACCTGATTTACAAGACCGAAGAAGCGAAGTACATCGCCGTCGTCGACGACCTGGCCGAGCGCTACGAAAAGGGTCAGCCGGTACTGATCGGCACCACCAGCGTCGAGCGGTCCGAGTATCTGTCGCGGCAGTTGCAGAAGCGCCGCGTTCCGCACAACGTGCTCAACGCCAAGTACCACGAGCAGGAGGCCCGAATCATCGCGGAGGCGGGCAGGCGCGGCGCGATCACGGTCGCGACGAACATGGCCGGCCGCGGCACCGACATCGTGCTCGGCGGCAACGTCGACTTCCTGGCCGACACCCGGCTGCGTGAGCGCGGCCTCGACCCGGTGGAGACGCCGGAGGACTACGAGGCCGCTTGGCACGACGAGCTGCCGAAGGTCAAGTCGGAGGCCGCCGCGGAGGCCAAGGAGGTCATCGAGGCCGGCGGGCTGTACGTGCTGGGCACCGAGCGGCACGAGTCGCGGCGCATCGACAACCAGCTGCGCGGCCGTTCGGGCCGTCAGGGTGACCCGGGGGAGTCGCGGTTCTACCTGTCGCTCGGCGACGAGCTGATGCGGCGGTTCAACGGCGCGACGCTCGAGTCGCTGCTGACGAGGCTGAATCTGCCCGACGACGTGCCTATCGAGGCCAAGATGGTCACTCGCGCGATCAAGAGCGCGCAGACCCAGGTGGAGCAGCAGAACTTCGAGGTCCGCAAGAACGTCCTCAAGTACGACGAGGTGATGAACCAACAGCGCAAGGTGATCTACGCCGAGCGCAAGCGGATCCTCGAAGGCGAAAACCTGAAAGACCAAGCGCTGCAAATGGTTCGAGACGTGATCACTGCGTACGTCGACGGCGCGACCGCCGAGGGTTACGCGGAGGATTGGGACCTCGACCAGCTGTGGACCGCGCTGAAACAGCTGTACCCCGTCGAGATCGACCACAAGGACCTGACGCACCGCCGGGAGGAAATCGACGACCTCACCCGCGACGAGCTGTTGGACGCCCTAATCAAAGACGCCGAGGCCGCCTACGAGAAGCGTGAGGCCGAGCTCGAGGAGCTCGCCGGCGAAGGCGCGATGCGTCAGCTTGAGCGCAACGTGTTGCTCAACGTCCTCGACCGCAAGTGGCGTGAGCACCTCTATGAGATGGACTACCTCAAGGAGGGCATCGGTCTGCGCGCGATGGCGCAGCGTGACCCGCTGGTCGAATACCAGCGCGAGGGCTACGACATGTTCATCGGGATGCTGGAAGGCCTCAAGGAGGAGTCGGTCGGCTTCCTGTTCAACGTGACCGTCGAGCCCGCGCCGGCGCCGGCCGTCGCGCCGGTCGCCACCCCCGAGGGGCTCGCCGAGTTCGCGTCCGCGGCGGCGGCGAACGCCCAAAGCGAGCAAGAGCAAGGGGCGGTCGCCACCAAGCAACGGGAAGCGGCACCGGCAGCGTTGCGCGCCAAGGGAATTGACGACGGCGAGCGCAAACTCACCTACAGCGGGCCGTCCGAGGACGGGTCGGCCGAGGTCAAGCGGCGCAACGGCGACGGCGAGCCTGCGGGTGTGTCGGCGGGCGCCAGCCGGCGCGAGCGGCGTGAGGCGGCGCGCAAGCAGGCCAAGCAGGCGAAGTCGCGGCGGCGCTAACGCTTCTCGACCAACTCGGCGATGCGCTCCAGCGTGGCCGTCATGCCCTTTTCGGCCTGCTTCGGCATTCCGCTGGACTTCAGCCACCACCGCTGCTTGT
>DASRFZ010000251.1:0-2975 GCA_035651275.1 Mycobacterium sp.
CGACGGCATCGAGGCAACGACGCACATCGCCGCGACGAGCGGCACCCGCGTGCTCATTCTCACCACCTACGACCTGGACGAGTACGTCTACGCGGCGCTGCACGCCGGCGCCAGCGGCTTCCTCCTCAAAGACGCCGGCGCCGAGGAGCTACTCCACGCCATCCGCGTCGTCGCTGCGGGCGAAGCGCTGCTCTCACCGTCCATCACACGACGGCTGATAGCCGACTACGCACGCCGCCCGCCCCCGAGCGAACAGCCCGCGGCGCTCGCCGAACTGACTCCGCGCGAGCTCGAGGTGCTCCGTTTCGTCGCGCGCGGCCTCTCCAACACGGATATCGCATGCCAGCTGGTGCTGGGCGAAGCGACGATCAAGACCCACGTCGCCCGCATCTTTCAGAAGCTCAACCTCCACGACCGCGCCCAGGCGGTCGTGCTCGCCTACGAGAGCGGACTCATAACGCCCGGAGCGGCTGCAGACACCACCAGGAGCTGATCAGCAGGAACTTCGCGAAGCCCTCTGACGGACTCGAACCGTCGACCCCCTCCCCCTCCTTACCATTTCGTTGTGCGCGCAACTATCGGCAACCGTAGGCGGCGGATGCGGCTTGGTTGAGCCGTTTTCTCGGCAGCTGCACTTGCCACCGGGTGCAGCCGTTTGCGCCCGCTCTGCTCCATAAGTGCTCCATCCGCGCCGTCCGGGGCTGAAGGCGACCCGTAGCAAGCTGGTCTATCACGCGCGCCCGTGCTGCACTTTGCGAAGTGGTGACACCGGCGAGGCAGTGGGACGGGGCCTCCTCGTGCTCAGCGGCCCGGTGCGTCAGTTTGGTCGTGGAACAAGGGGATGTAAGAGATGCCGACGATCGCGCCTTCCGGCGATTGCAGCCTGGCAACCGTCTGGCCCCACGGTTCCTCCCGCGGTGGGTGCAGCAGTTCGTAGCCGGCTTGCTCGAGTTCCTGTGCTGCTGGACCTACGGCCGTGGCGGCGCCCACGTCGAATTCGATGTTGAGCTGCGGCACAGGATGGTCCGCCGGCCACTCAGAAGTTAGGCGATGTGAAAATCGAGTTCCTCTCGACGGTGGCGGTGATCGCGCCCGACCCGTCCGCAAGTCGCGAACTCTACGTCAGCGCGCTCCGGGCTGCCGCTCGAGGGCCGCGGTGAGGGCTATCACCACAGCGAACAGATCGCCGCTTGCATGCATCGGCGGCCTGGGAGAGCGGCCAGATGCCGAAGGACTCCTCGTAGGTTGATGAGCTGGCGCTCGCGTCCCCTGATCCAACGTTTGCCGACCGCTGGCTCTTGCTTCGGCCATGGGACGAAAGCGATCTGCCGCCGGACAGTCCGGTTGGGAGCTTTTCATGCTGGCCGCGTGCGGGGCTTCAGTGTTGGGCGTAGTAGTCGGCGACTGCGTGGAAGGCCGGTTTGGGTTCCCAGGGCAGGTCGGGGTAGGTGGTGCCATGGTGGCCGTGGGGGCAGAAAGCGCCGACGTGCGGCGCTTTTGCAGAGCCCTCTGACGGACTCGAACCGTCGACCCCCTCCTTACCATGTAACACTGGGCGCAAACGCTGGCAACCGTATGCAACGGTTCGCAAGTAAGTAGGCGGCTTTCGCGGCACCTGCCTTTGCCAACGGTTGCGGTGGGTTGCAACCCCGTTGTTCCACAACTGCTCCACACTTCGTCGCCTGACGTGGCAAACGGACACGACGAACTCAGGCGCGAGGCCTTCGATCCCCTCGCATGAGGGATCGAAGTTTGCCGCCGTTGCGCCGTTGCGTAACACGGTCTCGGAACTCGAGCGGTTACGAGGGAGTGAGTTTCATGTTGTCGGGGGTCTTTCGGCGCGCGGTCGCCTTTCCGGTCGGCGTACTTCTTGTTCTGTTCGTCGCCGGGTCGGCGAGTCTCGTCCAGCCGCGGGTCGCGCGGGCGGCGGCGTTGACGGTGACGAACACGAACGACTCGGGAGCGGGATCGTTGCGGCAGGCGATCCTCGATGCGAATGCAGCGCCGGGGAGCTCGATCGGCTTCGCCATTCCGGGCACCGGGCCCTTCACGATCACGCCGGCGACGGCCCTTCCGGCAATTCTGGCCGACGGGACGACGATCGACGGCTGCACGCAGCCCGGCGCGGACTGCAGCGGCCTGCCACTGACGCTCATGATCCAGATCCAGGGCGCGAACGCCGGTATCTCCGTCGGCTACGACAACGTCACGATCAAAGGGCTGTCGATTACCGGCGCCGCTACCGCGCTCACCGCGTCACGCGTCGCGCGGAATGCCCAGTTCCGGATCCCGGCGAACTGGACGATCGAGGACAACTACATCGGACTCGCCCCCGACGGAACCGCCGCAGGCAATACCACGGGCATCAGCTTGGCGCCGGGGCTTCGCGCGCTGGTCGGGACCGACGGCGACCGCATCGTCGACAACGTGATCGGCGGCAACACCGGCAAGGGAATTGACGGCCGCGTGAACGGGTTCCAGGTTCCGCTGGCCGCCGCCGGTGTCGTCATCTCCGGCAACCTGATCGGGCTCGACCCGACCGGTACGCAGCCGCGGGCGAACGGCGGCGACGGTCTCGACATCGATTGCTTGAGCAACACCTCACAGGTCACGAACAACACGATCGAGAACAACGGCGGCACGGGCCTCGTTCACCTCGGCCGTAACCAGGCGACCCGCGACACCGACCCGGCCGTCGATCCGGGCGTGACGATCCAGGGCAACACGATCCGCAACAACAGCACCGGCGGTCTGGTCGTCGGTCCCGTCACGTCGATCGTCCAGGATGCCTTCAGCGGCCCACTTGCGATCTATGGCAACACGATCGAGAACAACGGCGCATTCGGTATCAAGATCACGGCGGCGGCGGACACGCTGCGGCCGAACCTGACGATCGGCGGCACGGGTGCCGGACAGGCGAACACGATCGACGGCAACACCGGGGCGGGGATCATTGTCGGCACGAGCACGAGCGA
>DASRFZ010000252.1:0-10769 GCA_035651275.1 Mycobacterium sp.
GTGCGTAAAGCGGGCTGATCGTCGGCAAGGGGAAGCCCGCTAGCGAGGCTGCGTATGTGCTGCGTGGATTCCCGAACAGCGCGACCGCGGCGACGTGGTCGGCGACCGGCGGCGGCATCGTCCCGGAGATGGTGTCGACCACGGCCGCGCCTTGCGAGTATCCGCCGAGTACCACCTTGGTGTTAGGGCAGTTGTCGACGGTGGACTGGACGTGCGCGCTGGCGTCGTCCGCACCGGCGGCAAGGGAATTGGCGAAGTCACCGGACGCGGGATAGTTGACCGCATAGACGTCCAGCGACTTGCCGGCAGTCAGCCCCCGCAGCGCGTCGACGAAGGCCTGCCCGGTGCCGCCGAGGCCAGGCGGTTCACCGGTGCCGCGGGCGAACACCACGTCGACGTCGGGGCAAGGCTGCGCAGCGGCGGTCGGGTTGCTGACAGATCCCGTCGATAGCACGACCATCGTCACTGCAGCAGCGACGACAGCCATACCGACAACGGCGGTGATAAGACGCGGACTCATGACGTGCATGCTGACATATCGGTGCTCAGCCCGATTTCGCAACGTCCTCTCTATGTGACCAGCGAGCCAGTGCTGCTCCCCCGGGTGGACTCGAACCACCAACCCTTCGGTTAACAGCCGAATGCTCTGCCAATTGAGCTACAGGGGATCGCTCGCCCGCGCAGACGCTGGCGCGCAAACGCGGGACGACTCTAGCGTACGAGACCGGTGCGGCGCCAAGGCTCACATGCCCGGGTGACATCAGGCAGGATGATGGGACGCGCAACGTTTGGAGGGGACGACCGTGATCCGATATGCCGTCGTATTGGCCGTTGGGTACGTGTTGGGCACCAAGGCCGGCCGACGCCGATATGAGCAGATCGTCGGCACGTATCGGGCCGTCACCGGCAATCCCGCCACCAAGTCGATGATCGACGCCGGTCGCCGCAAAATCGCCGACCGCGTCTCCCCCGAGCCGTCCATGGTCACGTTGACCGAAATCGACAACAACACGCTGGTGCTCCAGCCCGACGCGCCGCGGGCATAGCCACCAGGTCGCGAAACCCTACGCAGTCAGATCGTTTCCGTCGCCCGTCGCCTGCTCGAGCAGGCTGCGCCGATACGACTCCATCGCCACCAGCTCCCCAAACAACGCGTGGTACTTGTCGCTCTGCTCGATCGGCGACATACGTTGCAGCTTCGACTTCACCTCCGCGATCTGCCGGCCCACCGACACTTCCTGCAGTCGGGCCATCACCCCACCGATGTAGCGCGGCAGCTTCTCGTCGTCGTCTACCCGTATCGCCTCGACCCCCAACTCGCTCACCAGCCCGGCCGCCCCAGCGGCGTGCTGGCGCACCGCGTCTATCCACTCCGCGCCCGCCAACCCCACCGACGTGCCGCCCGCCGCCTCGATCGCCGCCCGCACCGTCGCGTAACCGGGGTGAGTGAACGACTCGACAGTCAGCGAGTCGAACACCGGACCGGCCAACGCCGGATACTGCAACGCGCTCTTCAACGCCTCGCGCTGCGGCCACAAAGTCGGATCGCGAGGATCGGGGCGCGCCGGCGCGGACGCATCCGTCGCCGCCGACCTAGCGGCGGCCGTCGCCCGTCGCGACTCACGCCTAACGCTTCCGCCCCGACGCTGCGCCTCCTCGCGTACCCGCGCAATCACCTGAGCGACGTCGTCCCAGCCGACCCAGCCCGCGAGTTGGCGCGCGTATTCGTCGCGCAGTGTCGGTTCTTTGATCCGCGCGACCATCGGCACGCACCGCCTCAGCGCGCCGACCCGTCCCTCCGCGCTGTCCAGATCCATCTCCGACAACGCCGAACGAATCGCGAACTCGAACAGCGGCGTGCGCCGCGCGACCAGATCGCGCAGCGCGCCGTCACCGGCTTTTAGCCGCAAGTCGCACGGGTCCATCCCGTCCGCCGCCACCGCCACGAACGACTGCCCGGCCAGATTCTGTTCCCCGCCGAACGCCTTCAGCGCGGCCGCGCGGCCCGCCTCGTCGCCGTCGAACACGTAGATCAGCTCGCCGCGAAAGAAGCTGTCGTCCATCATGAGTCGGCGCAACATCGCCAAGTGCTCGTCACCGAATGCCGTTCCGCACGACGCCACCGCCGTCGTCACGCCTGCCAGGTGCATCGCCATCACGTCGGTGTAGCCCTCGACGACGACGGCCTGATGGCCTTTTGCGATGTCGCGTTTGGCCATGTCGATGCCGAACAGCACCGCAGATTTCTTGTACAGCACCGTTTCTGGCGTGTTGACGTACTTGGCCTCCATCGGGTCGTCGTCGAAAATCCGGCGCGCCCCGAATCCGATCACCTCGCCGCTGCTGGCACGGATCGGCCACAGCAGCCGGCGGTGGAACCGGTCCATCGGCCCGCGCCGGCCCTCCCGGGACAACCCGGCCGCCTCCAACTCTTTGAACTCAAATCCCTTGCGCAACAAGTGCTTTGTCAATGACTCCCAGCCCGACGGGGCGAAGCCGCAGCCGAATCGGCGGGCCGTCTCCGCGTCGAAGTTGCGGTCGAGCAGGTATTGACGGGCGGGCGCGGCCTCATCGGATTGCAGCGCCTGGGCGTAGAACTCCTGCGCGGCGGCGTTCGCCGCGATCAACCGGCTGCGGCTGCCGCGGTCGCGTTGCACCGCCGACGACGCACCCGTGTACGTGATCGTGTAACCAACCCTGTCGGCCAGCCGTTCGACCGCCTCGACGAAGGTGACGTGCTCGATCTTCTGCACGAACGCATACACGTCACCGCCCTCGCCGCAGCCGAAGCAGTGAAAGTGGCCGTGGTTGGGCCGGACGTGAAACGACGGCGACTTCTCGTCGTGGAACGGGCACAGGCCCTTCAGCGAATCGGCTCCGGCGCGGCGGAGCTGGACGTAGTCGCCGACGACTTCGTCGATGCGGTTCTTTTCGCGGATGGCGGCGATATCGCGATCGGAGATGCGGGTGCCTGCCACCGGGTCAGTTTAAGCGCGTTCGAGGCGCTCCAACCGACCCTCTGTGAATGACGCGATCTGGTCGACGACGACCCTCAGCCGCTGGCCGTCGTCGGCCGCAGCGTTGAACGCCGGGACGAACAGCGCGTCGAGCGTCGAGGGCGCGCCGGCGAGCAGCCACTCGGCCACCTCGCGCACGCGTTCCCGCTGCCGCTCCTGCAGTTGCAGATGCCGCGGGTCGGACATGATGAATTGCAGCGCCAGGATTTTCAGCACCGCCACCTCCGCGCGCACCAGTCCGGGCACATGCAGGTTCGCGTCATACCGCCCCAGCGGGCCGGCCCCGGCAGCGCGCCGGGTTTCCGCGATCGCGGCGGAGGCAAACCGGCCGACGAGCTCGCTGGTCAGCCGCTTCAGCGCAGCCGACGACGCCAGCGTCGCGTCGTACTTGCCGACCGCGGCGACCACCGGCAACCGGGACAGCCGGCCGGCAGCGCTGACCAGGTCGTCGGCCGCCAGCCCGCCGAACTCGGTCTCGCCGAGCCGACCCAGCGCCGCCGCGGCGTCGTCGTCGGCGAGCACCCGCAAGTCGATCCGCCCGGAGATCACCCCGTCCTCGACATCATGCACGGAGTACGCGACGTCGTCCGCCCAGTCCATGATCTGCGCTTCGAGGCACGGCCTGTCCACAGGCGCCCCGTCGCGGACCCACGCCAGCACGGCGGCGTCTTCCGCGTATGCCCCGAACTTGCGATGGTCCGGCCGACGCAGCCACGGATACTTGGTCACCGCATCGAGCGCGGCGCGGGTGAGGTTCAACCCGGCGCTATCTCCTTGAGCATCAAGGGTTTTGGGCTCCAAGTACGTCAAAATTCGCAGGTTCTGTGCGTTACCCTCAAATCCGCCGTAGTCGATCGCGAGGTCGTCAAGCGCCTTCTCGCCGTTGTGCCCGTAAGGCGGATGGCCGATGTCATGGGCCAGCCCCGCCAGGTCGACCAGGTCCGGATCACAGCCAAGCCCGACCGCCATCCCCCGGCCGATCTGTGCCACCTCGAGCGAATGGGTGAGCCGGGTGCGCGGTGTGTCGCTCTCCCGAGGGCCCACCACTTGCGTCTTGTCTGCGAGCCGTCGCAATGCCGCGCTGTGCAGCACTCGTGCGCGATCGCGGGAGAAGTCGGTGCGGTGCTCTGACCCCGTGCCTGGCAGCGCGGCCTCCTTCGGCGCCTCGACCACCATCCGTTCGCGGTCGTGCGCGTCATACGAGTGCTGATTCGCGGTCACCGAGGCTCAGTCTGCCAGCACCGAATCGCATACATTGGCGACCATGCGGTCTGCTCGATTGTCCGGTTTCCTCCTCGCGATACTCACCGCCGCCCTGCTCGTCGCCCCGCAGGCCGCCGCGGACCCGCCGTTTCACCTCCCCAGCTACATCACCGATCGCGCGAACGCTCTCAATGATGTGAGCCACATCCAGGTCGACACGGCGATCAACAACCTTTACAACAACCGCCAGATTCGTCTGTGGGTGGTCTACGTCAACGACTTCTCCGGCCAGAGGCCCGAGTCATGGGCCCAAAGCACCTACCAGATAAGCGATCTCGGGGACTACGACGCACTGCTCGCCGTCGCGACAACCGAACGCGCGTACTCGTTGCAAGTACCGAAAACAATCAAGAACATCAGCTCGAGCGACGTCGACAAACTCCGGCGCGACAAAATCGAGCCCGCACTGCACCGCGGAGACTGGGCCGGGGCGGCGGTCGCGGCCGCCAAGGGCTTAGACACCACGAGCAGCACGTCCACGTCGAAAGTGCCGTGGGCGACCGTGGCCGTCGTCATCGGCATCATCGTGCTCGCGTTGGTGGCGCTGCTACTGGTCATGCGCTGGCGCCGCCACCGTCGCCGCATCGCCGAATTCGCCGCAGCCCGAAGAGTGGACCCGACGGACGCCAACGCGCTGGCATCGTTGTCTGTAGATGCGCTCGACGATCTGTCGAAGTCGATGGTCGTCGAGGTCGACAACGCCGTGCGCACCAGCGACAACGAATTGGCGCTAGCCGTCGAGGAATTCGGAAACGACAAGACTCAGCCGTTCACCCAGGCGGTCAACAACGCGAAAGCCACACTGGCGCAAGCGTTTACGATTCGCCAGCAACTCGACGACGCCGTTCCGGAAACCCCGGCGCAGCGCCGCGATCTGTTGATGCGCGTCGTGGTGTCCGCCGCGACGGCCGACCGCGAACTCGACGCGCAGACCGAGGCGTTTCACCAGTTGCGCGACTTGGTGATCAACGCTCCGGCGAGACTCGACACCCTGACCCAGCAGCTGGTCGACCTCACTGCGCGCATCGCGCCGTCGCAGCAGAAGCTGGCCGCGCTGCACGACGAGTTCGACAGCGCCGCTTTGGCTTCGGTGGCAGGCAACGTCACGTCGGCCCAGGAGCGGCTGACCTTCGCAGACCAGAACATCACCCGCGCCCGCGAGCTTGCGCAGCGTCCGGTCGCCGGCGAATCGGCCCAGCTCGTCGACAGCGTGCGTGCAGCGGAATCGGCTCTGGGACAGGGCCGGACGCTTCTCGACGCCGTCGACAGCGCTGAAAGCGACATCAAACACGCCGCGGGGATGCTGCCGTCGACGATCGCTGACATCCAGA
This sequence comes from Mycobacterium sp., assembly GCA_035651275.1. Lineage (GTDB taxonomy): Bacteria > Actinomycetota > Actinomycetes > Mycobacteriales > Mycobacteriaceae > Mycobacterium. The sequence goes on from DASRFZ010000252.1 coordinate 5,612, forward strand.
AAGGGATCGCCCAGGCCGACGCGCTGCTTCAAAGCGGTAAGCCCGCCCACGCCGACGAGCTCGCCGCGGCACGGGCCGCCGCGGCCAAGGCCGTCGACACCGCAAATGCCACGGGGTCGAGCGATCCGCTGGGCGCATTCACTCAATTGACCAAGGCCGACGCCGAACTCGACCGGATCCTCGCCGAAGTCGCCGAGGAGCAACAGGCAGCCGAGCGACTGGCCCGCACCTACGATCAGGCGCTGTTCACCGCACAGTCACGAGTGCGCGCCGTGTCCGACTATGTGGACACCCGCCGCGGCAGCATCGGCGCGGAGGCGAGGACCCGGCTCGCGGAGGCGACCCGGCAGCTCGAGGCCGCGCAAACCAGCCGGCCCACCGACCTGAACAAAGCCATCGCGTACGCCAACGGCGCGTCGATGCTCGCCGCGCAGGCGCAGTCGTTGGCCAACACCGACGTCCAGAACGCGCAACGCGTCTACGCGCGTCAGTACCGCGGCGGTGGCGGCTCGAACATGGGCGCGGTGATCGGCGGGATCGTGATCGGCAACATTTTGAGCGGCGCACTGCGCGGCGGATTCGGCGGAGGTTGGGGCGGCGGATTCGGCGGCGGGTTCGGCGGCGGCTGGAGCCCGACCAGCTTCGGGGGCTCGTCGGGCGGCGGCGACGGCGGCGGCTTCATGGGCGGCGGCGGCCGCTTCTGATCAGGCGCCGCCGAGACGTTTCGCGAGATAGTCTGCGACCCCGTCCAGCGGAATACGATCCTGCGTCATCGTGTCCCGCTCGCGCACGGTCACCGTGTGGTCGTCGAGCGTGTCGAAATCGATTGTGACGCAGAACGGTGTGCCGATCTCGTCCTGACGGCGATAGCGCCGGCCGATCGCGCCCGCGTCGTCGAATTCGACATTCCACGACTTGCGCAACTCGGTGGCCAGATCGCGCGCCTTCGGTGACAGATCGGCGTGCCGGGACAGCGGCAGCACCGCGGCCTTTACCGGCGCCAGCCGCGGGTCCAGCCGCAGCACCGTGCGTTTGTCCATGCCGCCCTTGGCATTTGGCGCTTCGTCTTCGGTGTGCGCATCGACAAGAAATGCCATAAATGATCGGGTCAGTCCCGCGGCGGGCTCGATGACGTACGGGGTGTAGCGGGTGTCGGTGCCCTGGTCGTAGAACGACAGGTCGACGCCAGAGTGCTCCGAGTGCGTTTTCAGGTCGAAGTCGGTGCGGTTGGCCACGCCTTCCAGCTCGCCCCACGGATTGCCCTGGAAACCGAACTTGTACTCGATGTCGACGGTGCGGGCCGAGTAGTGCGACAGCTTGTCCTTGGGATGCTCGAACAGCCGCAGATTGTCCGGGTTGATGCCGAGGTCGACGTACCACTGCAGCCGGGTGTCGATCCAATACTGATGCCATTCCGGCGCGGTCGACGGCTCGACGAAGAACTCCATCTCCATCTGCTCGAACTCTCGGGTGCGGAAGATGAAGTTGCCCGGCGTGATTTCGTTGCGAAAGCTCTTGCCTATCTGGCCAATTCCGAACGGCGGCTTCTTGCGTGACGTCGTCACGACATTGGCGAAATTCACGAAAATGCCTTGCGCGGTCTCCGGTCTCAAGTAGTGCAGGCCGTCTTCGGTTTCGATCGGGCCCAAATGCGTCTTGAGCATCATGTTGAATTCGCGCGGCTCGGTCCACCGACCTGGCTCACCCGTTTCCGGGTCGCGAATGTCGGCCAGGCCGTTCGGCGGCGGATGCCCGTGCTTGGCTTCGTACGCCTCGATGAGATGGTCTGCGCGGTAACGCTTGTGGGTGATCAGCGATTCAACCAACGGGTCGTGGAACACCTCGACGTGGCCGGACGCTACCCACACCTCGCGCGGCAGGATGATCGAGCTGTCGAGGCCGACGACGTCGTCGCGCCCAGTGACCACCGACCGCCACCACTGCCGCTTGATGTTCTCCTTCAGCTCGACGCCCAGCGGTCCGTAGTCCCACGCCGACTGCAGTCCGCCGTAGATCTCGCCGGACTGGTACACCAACCCGCGCCGCTTGGCCAGGTTGACGACGGTATCGATGACGGACGCCACGGGTGACCACCCTAACCAGTGCCGCGAGCGTGCGCGTCTGCGCACCGCGAGTGCGCACTCGTTGACATGCAGATTCATGCATGTAATCTGGCGACTAATGGAAACCATTTCCAATTTGGCTCCCTCCTCCGCCACGCTGGACGCCGCCGGAGACCTTCTGCGGGCGCTCGCGGCGCCGGTCCGCATCGCAATCGTGATGCAGCTGCTCGAATCCCAGCGCTGCGTGCACGAGCTGGTCGACGCGCTCGGAGTACCCCAGCCCCTGGTCAGCCAGCACCTGCGAATCCTCAAAGCCGCCGGCGTCGTCGCCGGTGAGCGTTCTGGCCGCGAGGTGCTGTACCGGCTCGTCGACCACCATCTCGCGCACATCGTGACGGCCGCGGTGAGCCACGCCGAAGAGGACAGGCGGTGACCACGACGGGGGTGCGCAGTACAAAACAGCGCGCCGCGATCACCGCACTGCTGGAGTCGCTCGACGAATTCCGCTCGGCGCAGGAGATCCACGACGAGCTGCGCCGCCGCGGCGAGGGCATCGGATTGACGACGGTGTACCGCACACTGCAGTCGATGTCGGCGGCCGGCTCGATCGACACTCTGCGCACCGACACCGGCGAATCCGTGTACCGCAGGTGTTCGACGCACCACCACCATCACCTGGTATGCCGCGACTGCGGCTACGCCGTCGAGATCCAGGGCGGCCAGGTGGAGGCGTGGGCCACGGAAGTGGCTGTGTCACATGGTTTTTCAGAAGCAAGCCACACGATCGAAATCTTCGGGACGTGTGCGGCCTGCGCCACCAAGAGCTAGTCGGCGAGCGCGCGCCGCACGTCGGCGCCGGTGCTCAGCACCATCATGATCAACGTGCGCAGCGCGTCGTCGGTGAGTCCGCTGCCGGGAAAGTTGTACCGCAGCAGCACTTCGCCCAAAGTCGTTGGTGCTCCTCGCGTCCGCGCTCCCTTCTTTTCCACCAGCGTGACGGTACCCAACATCGTGTCGCGCGCAGCGGCAGCGACGCGGGCCCGAATCTGCCTGTCCATCGGCACATCCCACGCCAGGATCTGGGACAGCGAGACCAACTCGAGGTCGTCGGCGACACTGACCACGCGCAGCGACGCCAAGGTGCCGTCGTGGCGCACCGTGAGCGCGCCGTCGTCCTCCGCGGTTACTGCGACGACGCCGTCGAGCACCTCTTTGAGGCGCTGCTGCAAGGTCATCAGGCCCGGCCGAATCTTCGGTTGCGGCTCACGTATTCCTCGCACGCCGCCCACAGGTCGCGCCGGTCGTAGTCGGGCCACAGTTTGTCCTGAAATACGAACTCCGCGTAGGCCGCCTGCCACAGCAGGAAGTTGCTTGCTCGCTGCTCCCCCGACGTCCGGATGAACAGGTCGACGTCGGGGATATCGGACCGGTGCAGATGGCGTGCGAACGTAGCCTCGGTGATGCGGTCGGGGTTGAGCTGCCCCGCGACGGCTTCACGCGCGATTTGCTTTGTGGCTTCGACGATCTCGGTGCGCCCGCCGTAGTTCACGCAGTAGTTGATGGTGATGACGTCGTTGCTGCGCGTCATGTTCTCGGCGATCTCGAATTCCTTGATGACGCTGCGCCACATCCGCGGCCGGGAGCCGACCCAGCGCATCCGCACACCCATCGCGTTGAGGTTCTCCCGACGCCGCCTCACCACTTCGCGGTTGAACCCCATCAGAAAACGCACTTCTTCGGTGCTGCGCTTCCAGTTCTCGGTGGAAAACGCATAGACCGTCAGATGTTTGATGCCGATCTCAATGGCTCCGCAGGTGATGTCGATCAGCACGGCCTCGCCCATCTTGTGGCCCTCGGTGCGGTGCAGGCCGCGCTGGGTGGCCCAACGGCCGTTGCCGTCCATCACGACGGCGACGTGCCGGGGTAGTTGGTCGGCGGGAATCTCCGGCGCGGCTGCTTTGGAGGTGTGCTGCGGCGGACGCCGCGGCCCGCCACCCGGCACCGGCGGTAGCTCCGGGAATGGGACGGGCCATACCGATTTGTCGGGAAACGTCGGATAGTCGTCGGGCGCGGGGGGAAGTTGCGGAAACCGCTGGCGCTTGCGCTGCGCCCTCATCGCGGCCCTCTGCTCTTCGCGCAAGCGCTCATCGCGGCCCTCTGCTCTTCGCGCAAGCGCTCATCGCGGCCCTCTGCTCTTCGCGCAAGCGCTCATCGCTGCCTTTCCACGAGCGGCAATGTACGCAGCTGGCGCTCCAGATGCCACTGCAGGTGCGCGGCCACCAACCCGCTGGCCTGGCTGCGGTACGACTGCGACGTGGCCTGCGCGAATTCCCAGTCGCCGTCGTGCAGCGCGGACATCAGATCGAGCACCCCGGCGGGCGGCGTCGACGACCCTGCGGGCCGGCAGTGCGTACACACGCTGCCGCCGGCGGCGACGTGGAACGCGCGATGCGGACCGGGCGCCGCGCAGCGGGCGCACTCTGTCAGCGCGGGCGCCCACCCGGCAATTCCCATGGCGCGCAACAGGTATGCGTCCAGCACGAGCTCGCGGGGGCGCACCCCGTCGGCCACCGCGCGCAGCGCGCCGACCGTGAGCTGATGCAGCGCGGGCGCGGGCGCGCGTTCCTCCCCGGCCAGCCGCTCGGCGGTTTCCAGCACCGCGCACGCACAGGTGTAGCGCCCGTAGTCGCTGACGATGTCGGTGGCGAACGCGTCGATGGACGCCACCTGGGTGACGATGTCGAGGTTGCGGCCGGGGTGCAGTTGAACGTCGATGTGGGCGAACGGCTCCAGCCGCGCGCCGAACTTGCTGCGCGTTCGTCGCACCCCTTTGGCGACCGCGCGGACCAGCCCGTGCTCGCGGGTGAGCAGGGTGACGATCCGGTCGGCCTCGCCGAGCTTGTGCTGGCGCAGCACAACAGCCCGGTCCCGGTACAACCGCATTAGCTCAGTTTCGCACTGTCCGACGACAGAACATCGGAGGCTCAGAAGCCGAGTCGCCCGAGCTGCTTGGGGTCGCGCTGCCAGTTCTTGGCGACCTTGACGCGCAGGTCGAGGTAGATCTTGGTGCCCAGCAGCTTCTCGATCTGCGTGCG
>DASRFZ010000253.1:0-16248 GCA_035651275.1 Mycobacterium sp.
CTCGCAGCGATTTTCACGATGGTACGGATCGACGGACCCGACTACCGTCATCGTGACCTGCATGCGGCCCCGACGCCGCTGTCCGACGACGAGGTCCGGGCACGCGCGGAGCAGACTGAGGGCGCCACCGTCGACGACTTCGACGCTCTCTGTCAACATCTGGCGACCATGCACCCGTGCCGGTACTTGACGCTGATCGAGGGCATTAGCGCGGTGTTCCTCACCGGCGTGCATCCGATCGACGATCAGAACGTCGCGCTTCGATTGGTCGCATTGACCGACAGGCTTTATGACGCAGGCGTTCCCGTGGCCGCATCGGGGGCCAAGCTCGACAGCATCTTCAGCGCGGAGATGCTGGCCGGCGGATTCCGGAAGAAGTATCTGCGCGCGACGTCGCGGCTGGTCGCGTTGACGAGCTAGATCGCGCGCACCATGACGTAGTCGTGTTCGATTCCGCTGCCGAGCTGAAATGTCTTGGTGCCGTGGATGGTAAAGCCGTGCTTGGCGTAAAACCGTTGCGCGCGTTGATTGTGCTGATTGACGCCGAGCCAGAGGCTCTTGGCACCCGTCGCGGCGGCGCGGTCGAGAGCGGCCGTCATCAACGCCGCGGAGGCGCCCGCGCCGTGGTTGTCGGGCAGTACGTACATCTTCGACAACTCGATGCTGGGCCGGAGGGTCACCGCCCGCTGCACATCCGGATCGTCGGGCATGGCGCGAATCAGTATGCAGTAACCGATGATTCGGCCGTCGCAATGGGCTGCGAGCACGTCGCGGTGCGGGTCGGCAAGGTAGGCGCGGAAGCGTCGTTCGGACAAGTGAGCGTCGATGAACGCGCCGATGTTTTCCGGCGTCGTTGTCGGTGGACACGCCAACGGAAAGGTGCGCGCGGCGACGGCGGCGAGTTCTGCCGCGTCGGCGTCTCGGGCAGCAGCGACGTCTACAGATTCCACTGCGCAAGGTGGGCGCCCGACTTCTTGTCGATCAGCACCACATTCGACACCAGGTCGCGGTAGACGTCCCACCACACGCCGCCGCTGACGGTCGCGCCCTGCGGCACGTTCAGCAGTCCGTACTGCAACGCGTCGGGAGCGTCGGTGTTGCGCGGCAAGTACGAGTCGCCGGTCTGCGTGTTGCCGTGGAAGTCGAACTTGGTTCCCATCGAATACGGCGCGGGAACCGACACTGCGGTGACGGTGACCTGTGCACGCCAGACCTCCTGGCGCGGCCACCGCGGTGGGTAGCCCCAGCCGGGCGGAATGTCCGATGGCAGCACATTGACCACCGTGACGTCGGCGACGATCTTGCCGTCCGTCACTCGCAGCGTGTCGCCTAGTCGGCCGATGGGGGAGTCGCTTGCGGATGCGGTCGGCGCGGCCAGCGTGGCCACTACCGCGATGACGGCGAGAAGTCCGACGAACCAGCGGCGCATCATGCCTCCTTGACTGTCCCCGCATGATGTCACACCACGACGCCCTGGTGTGTGCAGATTTCGAGGTCTACGACTCCTCGGCTGTCTCCGTCAGCGACTGCAGAACGGACACCAGATCTGCCTCGGTGCGGGCCTTGTCGACGCCGAGCCGGTGCAGCGGGCCGTCGTTGTCCTCGACCTCCAGCATCGCTAGAAGGATGTGTTCGGTGCCAATGTAGTTGTGCCCCAACCGAAGTGCCTCGCGGAAGGTGATTTCGAGAATCTTGCGGGACGCCGTGCTGAACGGGATGAGCGCCGGGACGTCGCCGTCGCGGGGCGGCAGTGGTGCGGCATCGGCGACGGTTTTTGCGTCGACGCCCTGCTGTGCGAGCAGTTTGGTCGCAAGCGATCTCGTGTCGACGACCAACGCCGACAGCAGATGAGCCGGCGTGATCTCGGCGTTGCCGGCGTCGTGGGCTTTGTTCTGCGCGGTGACGACGACCGAGCGGGCGCGAGGGGTGAATCGGGCGAAGCCGGCGGTTGGGTCCATGGTGGCCTCCGCTTTTGGGACGAACCGTTTCTGGGCGGCCTGCTTGGAAACGCCCATGCTCTTGCCGATCTCGGTCCACGACGCGCCGGAGCGGCGGGCCTGGTCGACGAAGTGGCCGATGAGGTGGTCGGCCAGGTCGCCAAGATGGTCGGCGGCCAGGACCGCGTCCGACAATTGCTCGAGCGCGTCTGAGTGGACCTTCTTGATGGCGTCGATGAGGTCGTCGAGGCGGACGGGGTAGGTGATCTGCTGGGCACTGTGAGGTTCTGCGGCCATGCGTCAACTCTAGGTTGACGTTCGAGGCTCGTCAACCCGACGTTGACGGCGGGGGGTTGATTGAGGGGCCCTAAGGTGGGTAACTTCCGGCAGAACGTCACGACAGACCTGGAGGCTGCGATGAGGCGTCGATTCATAGTCGCGACGGTGGTCGCGGCCCTGCTACCGATTCTGGGCATGTGGGTCACGGCACCTGCCGCCAGAGCGTTCTCGAGGCCGGGCCTACCCGTCGAGTATTTGATGGTGCCGTCGCCGTCGATGGGCCGCGACATCAAGGTCGAGTTCCAGCCCGGCGGCAACCACGCGGTGTACCTGCTCGACGGACTGCGAGCGCGGGACGACTGGAACGGCTGGGACATCGAACTCCCGACGTTTGAGTGGACGCTCAACTCGGGGCTGGCCACGGTGATGCCGGTCGGCGGCATGTCCAGCTTCTACACCGACTGGTATCAGCCGGCAGTTGGCAATGGCGGCACGTGGACCTACAAGTGGGAGACGTTCCTGACCTCTGAGCTGCCGTCCTGGCTCTCGGCCAACAAGGGCATCAGCTCCACCCACAACGCGGTCGTGGGAATCTCGATGTCGGGCTCGGCGGCCCTGATTCTCGCGGCTTACCACCCGGGCAACTTCGCGTACGCCTCGTCGTTGTCGGCCTTGATGGACCCCTCACAAGGCATGGGTCCGTTCCTGATCCACATTTCGATGAACGACTCCGGAGGGTTCAACTCCGACGCGATGTGGGGGCCTGGCAGCGATCCCGCCTGGGCTCGCAATGACCCGACGATCCAGATTCCAACGCTCGTCAGCAACAACACCCGGTTGTGGATCTACGCCGGAAACGGCACCCCGTCGGAATTGGGCCATGGGGACCTGCCGGCAACCTTCATCGAAAACCTGATCCGCGACAGCAACGTCAAGTTCCAGCAGAAGTACGAGGCGGCCGGCGGGCACAACGCCACCTTCAACTTCCCGCCGAACGGCACGCACAGCTGGCCGTACTGGGGCGCCCAACTGCAGGCGATGCTTCCGGACATGAAGGCCACACTCGGCGCCTAGATCCCCACTCCGCGAGGAGGCTTCGGATGTTGGCAACTTCGCGACGGTTGGCCGTGTGGGCTATATCGGCGTCCGCGTTGGTTCTTGGTCCGCTTGCGATGGTGACAATCATCAATCCCGCTGTCAGTTCGGCGTGTGACCAGCCGGCGGTGTGGGACACCTACAGCAACTCATGCATCACACCGGCACCACCGGCATCCCCGTCGGGGCCCGGTCCGATCATGATGTGCATGGGCGCACCGGTGCCGTACGACCCGATGGGCTGGTGCTACCCGTTCGGTAGCTGATTGCTCGCGTAAGCCACAGCGCTGGAACATATTCCGCTTGCGTGCGGTTGGCCCGAAGGGACTAACGTGGTTGTTGCTTCTAGCTTCGGATCGGTCGGGGCGATTCGGAGCCGGACAGCACACGAAACGAAGCTGCAGTAGGGGTTTGCACGATGAGGAAGATGAATCTGACGAATTTGGCAGCGACGGGCGCGGTCGCGGGGGCCCTCGCATTTGCCGCCATCGGACTGGGTGCGGGTGTGGCGAATGCGGCCCCGGTGTCGCCGTGGCTGCAGGGCCATGGTCACGGTCATGGCGGCGACGGCGACTGGGATGGTCCCGGTCACGACGGGGGCGATTGGCACGGGGGTTGGCGCGGTCCGGGATGGCCGGTTCCGGTGGGATGTGTGAGCGCGACTGACCCGTCCGGTTTGGTCACTGGCAGTTTGTGCGTCTGACACGTGCGGCCCGCCATCCCAAGCGGGATGACGGGCCGACGGGTGCGCGCGGTCGGGGGTTACGTCGCGCACTGGGTGACGACGATCTGGCCGCCGCCGTTGCGCTGAAGAGCGCCTTGCTGGGCGTCATACGGGGTGGGGCCGTACCAGCCGTAGTAGTTGTCGCCGTTGACAGCCAGTGCGGCGCAGCCGTTTTGCGACCAGGCCAGCCACACGCAGTGGTTGCCGCCGTGGTTCTGGCACTCTGAGAGCGAGCGAATCCGGGCGGAGTCGAGGTTGGTGAAGTTCCACCCGGTGCCCCAGGTGTGCGTCTCGGGGGAGTACGAGATCGCGACGAAGTGGTCGGGGCTCGGGTTGGCCTGCGGGCTGGGCTGCGCGTCGGCCGGCGAAGCCGCGCCGAGCGCTGCGGCGGTGACGGCACCGGCAGCGGCCAGCAGGGTGGCAGCGGCGTAGCGACGACGGCGCGAGGGGCGGATCTGAGCGGACATGGTGTTCTCCTTTAGGTAATCGCGACCCCGTCTGGGCCGCGTTCATCTGCTAGGAGCGAGCAGTCAGGTCAGCGGTGACACTTTTTCCGAACGAGATTTTCAGGCGCATCCCTTGGGGTTCGCCTGGCAAATCGCGGGGTACAGTGCGCTTCGACCGACACTGATTGCCAGTCAACGAAGGGGATCCATGGGTAAGCCCGTTGCAGTAAGCGTTCGCAGAATCGCTCAGCTCGTCGGTGCTGCGGTGGTGACAAGCTCGGCGGTGCTGCTGGGTGCGCCCGCCCCGGCCGCGTCCGCGGACCCGTGTGCCGACGTCGAGGTGATCTTTGCCCGCGGCACCGGTGAGGCGCCGGGCCTAGGGGCGGTCGGGCAGGCGTTGGTCGATTCGCTGCGCACGCAAATCGGCCCTCGGACGCTCGACGCCTATGCGGTGAACTACGGCGCCAGCAGCGATTTCGGCAACCGCATGGAATTCGCGCGCGGCGTGCTCGACGGAATCAAGGACGCGGGTGGTCGCGTCGAATCCACGGCAGCGAACTGTCCGAACACCAGGATCGTGCTCGGCGGTTTCTCGCAAGGCGCGGTCGTGGCGGGCTTCGTGACGGCAGCGGCGATACCTCCCGGCATCCCGCCGAACTTGGTGCCGCCGCCGATGCCGGCTGACATCGCGGACCATGTGGCCGCGGTGGCGTTGTTCGGAAAGCCGTCGGATCGATTCATGCGTGACGTCGGTGCGCCGCTGATCGTCATCGGCCCGCTGTATGTGCCTAAGACACTCGACTTGTGTGCGGCCGGCGACTCGGTGTGCTCCGGTGGCGCGGCCGGGGACGCGCAAGCGCCCGATCCCGCGCTCTACGTCCCCGGGATGACGAACGACGCGGCGGGTTTCGCGGCAAGTCATCTGTAGCCAGCCAGGCGCCGTCACCGGTTTGACGGCCCAATTGCTGCCGTTTCACATGGTGAGATGAGCTCGCTTGTGTGCGCGGCAACGAAGTTTTCCGCTCTGCTGCGGACGGGTATCCCCTGGCTGTCGGGGGCGTGACGACCACACAAGGTCACGTTGTTTCACTGCCGCAGCGCTTGTGAAACGTAGGCAAGGAGTTCAGATGAAACTGAAGACGACGGCGGCCGGCGCTGCCATCGTCGGAGCGCTCGGATTCGGCGTCTTCGGCGGTGCGGGGATGGCGCAGGCAAAGCCGCACGGCCCCGACCCATGCGGACCGGGAAACTGCTGGGTCCCTGGCGATCCACCCGGACAGAACCCGATCGGTCCGCCAGGGCAAGTGATGAACGGCAACCCGGTGGTCCCTGGACTGACGGGCGTTCCGCCCGGTCACTGGAACAACCCGTGGGAGTACGGACTTCCGGCCACCTGGCGTCCAGTTGACCGCGATGACATTCCGTTCCTGCCGGTCGTGTGGAATCCCGACCTGGCGGCCTGGGGCATCTGGTGGCTTGACCAGTTCATCCCGTACAGCCCGTAACGCGATCGAGAAACAGATGTGGGCGCCAAGCGTGCTGCGTTTGTTCACACAGCATGACGATGACGGCCAGTCTGATGCTGACTGCTTAACACCACAGTTGCACCAACGGTCATCTCGCGACGCAATGCGGACGCAACCGGCCCTAGATCCGCCGCTGACACCCAGGATATGTCACGCACAGCGCCAGATAAAGGTGGCGACGGGCAAACCTCGCGTCGCGTGATCGGGAGCGTCGTGGGCTCGATGACACATATTGCTTGTGCGCTAACACTGGTGGGCGGTACTGGGATTGAACCAGCGACCTCTTCCGTGTCAGGGAAGCGCTCTCCCGCTGAGCTAACCGCCCGGGATCGAAATTGAGGTGGAGACGGGAATCGAACCCGTGTGCACGGCTTTGCAGGCCGTTGCCTCACCACTCGGCCACTCCACCGCTGGGGTTGATGCGACTGCACCCTCGAGCGGATGACGGGATTCGAACCCGCGACCCTCACCTTGGCAAGGTGATGCGCTACCAACTGCGCTACATCCGCGCGCGACGGGCGACAAGTCGCCACGTGCGAACCGAAACGATAGTCCACCCCAGTATGGCCACACAAATCTCTCCGCGCCGTCCGGAACGGGCTGCACGCCCCCGCGTATTCTGGGCGAAACCGCCGCTCATGCTAGTGTTCGACCTCGTTCGCCCGCTGGTTTCAGGTCGGGCGCGCGGTCCCGTGGCTCAGTGGGAGAGCGTCCGCTTCACACGCGGAAGGTCGCTGGTTCGATCCCAGCCGGGACCACCGGGGATCGCCAGCGCAGGCACTATCGGGCATCAAAAGTTCAAGCCCGAGAACATGATCCGGCGCGGATCGTACTTCTGCCTTGTCGCGGACAGCCGGGATAGGTTCGGGCCGAAATAACGCGACGCCGGTTGGTTCGCCTCGATGTAGTTCACGTAACCGCCAACCGAATACGGTTGCACCGCTTGATGAGCCGTGTTGAGCCAACCGACAGCTTCCGAGGGATTGCCCGATGTCTCGACATACCACTGCACCATCGCGGACTGTCGCCTCCACGGAAAGGCCGAGGCCTCCGGCGCCACCGCGGCGACCGCGCCGTCGAGCGCATGCATGATCGCCAACATTCGGCCCGCCGCACGAGGAAAAGCGTTGACCGCCGACGCGATCCCCTTGGCAACGGCCGGGCTAATCGCCGGAAAAACATCGGATCCGCCGACGTATCCGAGGGGCGACGGGTCGAGATTCCCGACGGCCAGGTACTTCACCAGGTCCAGGTAGTTGAACGTGTGGTTCTCAGTGCCGATCGGCTGCGTTCCCACCGCTGCGACGATGGCGCTCGCCACGCTGCTACCCGATCCGGCCGGGCAGGTCGCAAGAATCCGACAATGTGTTCCCAGCGCGTCGACGGTGGCGTCCGCCAGTGCCCAGCTGTTTCGGTCAGCGGTACGCAGCCAGTTCTGCCAACCGACGAGAACCTGCGCGAACGCCTCCGGCGGAAAGTTGAGGTTCACCGCGTCGACGTCGGACGTGGGGAAGGTGGCGAACGTCAGCGAGGTCGTCACCCCGAAGTTGCCGCCACCGCCACCTCGCAAGGCCCATAACAGGTCGGGTTGGTCGCTTGCTGACGCGGTGACCGCCGCGCCGCCTGGCAGCACCACCGTCGCCGTCGTCAACTGATCACACATCAGGCCCGCGTGCCGAGATTGGGCACCCAGTCCGCCGCCCAGAGCATGGCCCGCGACGCCCACCGACGGGCAGGTACCTGTCGGGATCCCGCGGCCCGCCGCAGCCAGCGCCTCATGCAGCGCATACAGACTCGTCGCCGGGGTCACCGTCACGTACCCGGTGGCCGCGTCGTAGTTGACTCCGCCGGGCAGCTGACGCAGGTCGAGCACCATCGTGCCGTTCTCTGTAGACGCCCCCACATACGAGTGCCCGCCACTGCGCGGAGCGACCTTGACGTTATGCGCAGCCGCGAATGCCATCGCTTTCTGCACGTCCGCCGGCGAGCGGGGAACGACGACCGCTGCGGGCGTCGAACCGTTGTAGTTAGTGTTGAAAACCTGCTTGGCCGTTGCGAATGGGCCGCCGTCGCCTGGCGTCAGTACCTGCCCGCCGATGGTGGCGGCCAGATCGCTCCACCCTGCTGTATGGGGCGGATCAGCCGCCGCGCGCGACGACCCGAACACCGTCCCTGCAGCTAGAGCGCCGGCGGCAGCCCGCAGAAACGCCTGCCGTGAGATCTCGCGCGTCGGTTCCGGGGATTCCGTCATGCCCGCATTGTGGGTTACACCGTGTCACAAATTGCCGCGCCGAATGACGTGTCGCATAACGATTAGCGCAAGCACGGTACCAACGTTTGGAAGGCGCGAGGTCTAGATAAAGGCCCCATCGATGCGCCAGAATCGGAACATCATGAAACTGATACGCGTCGGCGTGGTCTTTGCAGGGCTGGTGGTGGCGAACGCAACGCTGGCGGGGACGTCATCGGCGATCTCTCCCGTCGGATGCCAGAGTGGGCTGGCCCAATTGCGATCTGATACGTGGGCCTTCAAGGGATCATTCACAAACCCCGCCGACTTCGCCGACAGCTACGCAAAGATCAACATCGCCTGGCCGAGGATCACAGGCGGCATCGCACCCCCGGACACGTTCCAGATCCTCAGCGACTACCAAACGCAACTGAACGCGCTCGCGGCCGCATCCCCGCCCCAGGTAGATCCAGCCGTCGCCCAGCGATTGGTCTCGGGTGCGCAGGACGTGCTCGACTGCTTGAGGGTGAACAACCCCTAGCCCGCCGGACGACGGTCGCTGCCTTCACGAACACAGCGGAAAGCCCCAACGGCTCGGGCTATCAGGCGGTGACGGCTTGTTGACGTCACTCGCCGGCATCCCGTTGTAGTTGGTGTTGACCGGGATGTACTCACTCGGCGGCGCTCCGTTCGGGAACCCCAAGATGAGATCAGCGTAGAACTTCACATCTGCAGGGCATCCTGAGTTTGACGGCGCCGGACGTGGATTCGCTGCGTGCACAACGACGGGCTTCTTCGTAATCCCTTGTCCACTGGCGCAATTGGGTACACAGGTGTTGATCGCCAGCGTGCCGCTCCCGTCTGCGCCCTGCGGTCCCCACGCCGTCCACGTCAGATCTTCCAACCAGAATCCGTTCTGCATGCAGCCTTGCAGCACCACGTCTTTCGGCCGGTCGACTCCCGCGTCGGTCGACGAATAACACCCTGGGATCGCATATCCGCTCTTTTGCGACGGAGATGACGGCGACGTGGTTGCACTCACGGTTGACGACGACGACGTAGTGGTGGTCGTTGTCGCGGGTGGCTTACTTCCACAGCCAGTCATGCACACAAAGAACGCCGCCACTGCCGCGACCCATCTTGACGCCGTCATCTTGTTGCGAAGCACTTTCGAACCCCCTTCGTTCGTGCAAAGCTATCGCACACTTTCGCAGCAAAGAAGCGCGCGGCAAGTCTCCACTCGTGGTAGCCGATTCCTGCCAATTATCGCGAATTCGACGACGGCGCAACGGTTCTTCTCGGCGTCGGAGCGCAGTCACCAACGCGCCTCTGCTTCGCAACGGTTCGATATAGAAGCGACGGTGACCTCTATTAATACGTTCAGCGAGACTGATACGTTCGCCCGGATGCGTTGGCGTCAGAGAAATCGAAGAACCATGCCACAGACCACAACTCGTTGGGTAGTAATGGTGCTCGCAACTGCGGGATTGTTGTGGGCTGCGCGGATGTTCGCACCCACTGCGGCGGCCGATCCGGCGCCGAGCACAAGTCCCGGTGTCCCGTGCGCGGAGATGGCTCAGCAGTTCGCGAGTTCCCCGACCGATGTAGCCCAGTCGCTGCAGACCGCTGCGTCCGCTCTACCCGACGTCCTGTCACAGCCGGCCCCGTCCGCTCCTCCTGTCCCGGTCGCCGAGGCAATCCAAGGTGTGTCCGCTGCTGCGGCCCCGGCGCCCGCCGTTGCGGCCCCACCTGTTGAGGCCGCTCCGCCCGCAGCCCTGCCGCCCGCGGCGGCACCCGCTCCCGCGGCGGACATCGTTCCGCCCGCGGCACCAGTCGAGGCGGCTGCGGCGCCCCCCGTAGTTCCGGCGCCGCCCGTGGCGGCGGCTCCGCCCGCGGGGGTTCCGATTCCAGCCGTTCCCGCAGCGATTCCCGCTGGGATTCCGGTGCCCCCGGTTCCCATAGCCATTGCGCCGCAAGGTGTTCCCGCGGCCGTCCCGGCACCGGCTCCGGTCGCGAACCTCGTCGAGGGTGTGTCGGCTGCCGCCGCGCCGGCTCCGGTCGAGGCACCGCCGCCGCCGGCCGAGGCTTCGGTCGAGGCTCCGCCTCCGGCCGCCGCGCCAGGGCCTCCCGCCGCTCCGATCGCCGATTCCTCGGGAGCTCTGCCGCCTGCTTCCGAAGCCGCGCCGGTCGTCGAATCGCCTCCAGCCGCGCCTGATGTAGCTCCCGCGCCCGCCGCACCTATTGCTCCGCCCGCCGAGGCTTCGCCTGTACCCGAAGCGCCGGCGCCCGTCGCGGCGCCGGAAAGTGTGCCGAGCGCCCCGATCGTCGACAGCGCCGCCTCCGCCGCGCCGGTTGCTGCCGTTCCGGCACCTGCGGCACTGGCGGGTGTGCCGGGGGCGGCCATCCCGCCTCCTGTGGCTCTTCCGCCCGCGCTGAATCTGCCTACCGTGCCGGGACTTCCACTGCAGTTGCCAAGTCAAATCCCGTTGCCACACGACTTGGTGTGCGAAGACACCGCATGGTCGGCCCCGGCGCAATCGCCCGCGGGTTCCAAGCCGGGGACGCCTCCGTCCGAAACGCTCCATCGGTGGGGCTCACGCTAATCCATTTGGGCCGCGTAAGAATTCACCCCGCCTCACCGAGCGACGGCCAGCCGAAACTGCCGCGGCATTGGTGATCCGCGCAGCAACTTCCGCGTAGTTCAGCGGTTGAGGCCGGCCTGTGGGATCATTCGCCGATGCCGGAAGATCCTGAAGAACGCATCACCGAGTTGGAAAACGAGCTCGCTGAAGCGAAATATGCTGCGGGACAGCGGAGTTCCATACCAGCCAATACCGTAGAGGCTGATCTGGCCCCGCCGCCTCGCAGCATCCCGGCTGCGTTCCGATTCGCAGAGTTGTTGCCGTTCCGATGGTGGTACATCTGGACATTGTTCATGGTCGCAGTCACACCGATTGCGCTCTGGATCGGTATGCCCGTCGCGTTCTCCGTCGCGGCAGTTCTGACCCTGGTCGGCATCTACGCTTTCCAGCTATGGAAGGGCCGGACACGCCTCGAATTGCTCAAGTGGGGTGTGCCGGCAACCGTCACCAATACAGAGCTTCTTTCGCAAGGCACGTACTACAGCGGCACCACCTACTACAACGTCTTTGTACCAGTCGCTCATGGTTGGACCGTTACCCGAGAGCGTTGGAGCGGACCGAGCAGCAAGACGCGCGTGCAGTACACACTGAACGACTACAAGGGTGAACTCACCGTCAGAGGCCGTGAGTATATCGACGGCGTCATCCTTGCCGACCAACGGAACCCTGCAAAAGCGTTGTGCGTCACCGCTTTCCCGTACGACCTCGATCGCGACGCGTCGGGAAATTGGGCAGGAAAGATCCGCCCGCGTCTCAAACTCGGCATGGCGGTGTGGCTCGTGATAATGATCGGCTGGCTGGCCCTCGCCGCTTTCGTCGCGGTCGAGAGCTACACCAACGCGTCGTCCCCAACAGTGGCGCGAGGGGGAACACCTGGGCAGAACGGGGCCGTAACAGTCCGGGGCAATTCACGACACCGATCGGTTGAGTGCGATGACGGCAACGTGGCTGTCAGCGGCAATTCCAATGTCGTCACGATCACCGGCCATTGCGCAAGCCTGCGCGTGTCAGGCAATGGGAACGACGTGACGGTCGACAGCGTTGACACCATCTCGGCTTCGGGTGTGGATAACGTGGTGACGTATCACGGTGGTTCGCCGATCACGAACGACAGCGGGATATCCGACGTCATTCAGCGGGGCTGATCGCCTCGCTACGCGCTGAAGGCTCGCTGCGGTGCGTGACCGACGCTTCGATCTGCTCTTCGTAGGCGCCCTCGTCGCGTCCGAGCGCGACCGTCGCCACCGCCATCGCGGCGACCGTAATGGGAAGCGCGATCGTCTCGTATCCCGACACGCTCAAATGCTCCTTGAGTACCAGCGCGCCCAGCAATACCGCGACCACCGGCTCGAGGACCAGCATCGTCGGAACCGACACCTGCAGCGCGCCGGCATGAAAAGCCGACTGCTGCAACAGCATTGCCGCAATGCCGAGCACAGCGAGCAGATATGGCGACGGCAACCTTATCGTCGCCAACACACCAAACTCGGCGAGCTCGTACATCACTAACTTGGTCAGCACCGCGACCACCCCGAAAAGCACACCCACCGAAATGCCAATCAGCACTGCCCGCCGCCGGCTCGACGCACGGGCGCCGAACACCGCGCAACAGATGACGATCGGCGCGAGCACTGCGATCGCCACCGACCACGCCATCTCCTGACCGCGGTCGATGTACGGCCGAGGGCGCGCCATCAACACGAACAATGCGAGCGCCGCGGTGAGCACCGACGCCCATAACCACTCGGACTTCGTGACCCGGCGCCCCGCCAGCCGGGCGGACAGCGGCAACGCGAACAGCAGCGACGACACCAGCAGCGGCTGGACCACCAGCAGCGAGCCCTTCATCAACGCGAGGGCCTGACACACATATCCCGCGACCGCCACACCCGTGCCGATCCACCACAGCCGGGTGCGCAGCAGGGTGGTCAACATCGTCGGGCTCACGCCATGTTCGGCGGGAACATCCATAGTCGCGCGCTGTCGGACCACGATGCCGATCGCCATGCACACGGCAGCCAGCAACGCGAAGACGATCACCAGTCCTTGCGCCATCGATGCCTTCCCCCCGCGCAGGGTCGTGGCGACAACAGCCAGCAACTAACGCTAGCTTGCCGACGCGCGTGCCTTTTCGACGAGTTCCTCCGCGACTCGGGCCAGGGGCACGTTGGAATCCTGTGACAGCTTCCGCAGCATCTCGAACGCCTGAATCGCCCCGATGCTATAGCGCTCCATGATCATGCCCTTGGCCTGGCCGATCGTGTCGCGGCTTTCCAGGGCCCGACGGAACTGCTCGTCACGGCGCGCCGAATTCCACGCGACTGCCGAGTGCGCCGCGAAAATCAGTCCGATCTCTTCGCTTTCATCGTCGAACGCGTGGGGCTCTTCGGCGTAGACGTTCAGCGCGCCCATCGTGCGGTCGGCGATGAACAGCTGGAACGCCATGATGGACCGGATCGGTGTCTCGGCCAGCGCATCCTTACGGTACTTCGGCCAGCGAAAGTCCTTCTCCAGATCGGCGATGTGATACGTCTGCTTGTTCCATGCCGATGCCAGGCACGGTCCTTCCTGATACCGCTGCTGAATCTGGTCGAGTATCAACGGATACGGATGCGTGGTCGCGGGCGTGTCGATACGTTTGCGATCGGTCGTAACGGTGACGCCGGCGTACTTCGCGCCCGGAATCTCGATAGCCGCGTGCTCGGCTAGCTCGGCGATCACGGTGTCGGAGTCGGACTCCGCCCTGTCATGCAACGCCCGGACAATGTCCGCAATACGGCGGTAGGAGCTATGGCCCTCCAGAGCGTTACTCACCAGTTCACCGTACGCGGTCGTCATAGGCCTCGTAGGGCATTGGTCACACGGCCGAAAGGTAGCGGCGGGTGACGATCCGCTGCAGCAGCGATGTCACCGGCCCGGCGGCCTTGCTCCACCATGTCGCGTGCCGCGAAAACGCAGTCACCTGGGCATACACCGCCTCGTCGCCAGCGTCGAAGCGCACGCCGAAGTATTCCTCCCCGCTCTCGGCGTGCCCGGCCAATGTGCCGTAAGCGAATCCGCGGCGGTCGTCTTCGTCGACGACGTAAACCACTCGGCACGGCGCGCGTACGGGTCCGAGCTTCACCACCGCCACCGAACCGACCTCTGCCGCCTCTGTGCTTGCCGTGACGCCGACGCCGGCGCCGCGCAGCATGCCCCACCGCATCACTCGCTGCGCGGCTTCCTCGAACCGCGCGCGACCCGTCCCGATCCGCGCCGAGCAGTCGACGTGGTGGTACCCGCCGGGCAGGGGGCCACGCGTCGCGCCGACCTCCGCGTACGTGAACGGCGCGTGGGCAAGCCGAGCCAGATCCATTCCCGAAACCTTAAGCCGGGCGAAACATCCGGGGCGTCATCACGTTTGGATGAACGGGCTTACGCCACGACCTCGGGCGTTATCGCGCTCGGGTCTGCCGTCGGAAGCGTGAGTTGGATGCTCGACACGTTCAGCACGCCCAGCGACTCGATGTTTTCGTAATCGGCGGCCGATGCGACCAGTTGCAGCGTCACCGTCTGGCCCGGCTGCAGCGTTTCTGCGACCTGCTCCAGCGGAAAAGCGGTGATCGTGTGCGTCTGCCCATCCAACGTCACCGGGATCGGAGTGACCTGGTTGCCCAGCACGAGACCCGTTGCGTTGTCGACGAGTTGGGCATACACGTGGGTGCTGATCCCGGTGCCCGAGTACGTGAACGTTAGCTGCGGTGCGCCCACGACGTACGTGGTGGTCGTGGCGGCCGGAATCGTGAGGTTCAGCGCGTTGAGCGCGGTGCCGCCGCCGATCGGCAGCACTCCGAGAAGCGCCGACCCGCCGATCAAGGGCACCAGCGGTAGCAGTCCGCCGGTGTTCGACGCCACGATCGGAGTGCCCGTCGGAACCGGGTAGACGTTCGACGAGTAGTACTGCCCGCGTTGGTCCACGAACTCGAACTGCGGGCCCGTCGACACCGAGGTGTCGCCTTTCACGTACCGGTCGAGCCACTCCAGCGTCCGCTGTTCGATCAGCCTGCCGTCGGTGGGGTCGAGCAGGTCGTTCGTGCACAGGCCGTGCCCGCCGCAGAACCAGATCACCTTCGTCGGAACGTTGTCGGCGATCAGGGTTTTCGCGTTGTCGTCGGCCTCCTGCAACGTGAACAACGTGTCGACGGTGCCCTGGATCAACATCGTCGGCGCGGTGATCTTGCTGATCAAATCAATGGGGCCGCCGGGGCCGCGCGCGGCCAGCAGGTCCTGGTCGCTTTGGCTCAGCATGCCGGTCAAGTCGCCGTAGACCGCGGCGGGCAAGAGTTCGGGGTTCGTGCGCGCGAACGTGGCGAGTAGAGCACCCTCGAGCAACGTCCCCCATCCGCTCTTGAACGAGCCGTTCTTGTACAGCGAGGTGTTCAGCGTGTTCCATGCGATCGTCGGCACAATCGCGTCGATGCGGGGGTCGGTGGCGGCGGCCACGAATTGAATGCCGCCACCATACGACGCACCGACCATGCCCATCCGCGGATCGAGATTCGCAGGACTGCCGTCGAGTTGCACCTCGGGCTGGGTCGCCATCCACGTGATGATCGCGGAAACATCTTTGGCTTCGAAGTCCGGGGAGTCGACCTGCAAAACCCCACCGGAGCTGTATTCGCCGCGCGGGTCCCACGTGACGACGTTGTAGCCGGCGTTACGCAGCGTCGCGACGCCCACCGCACCGAGGTTGTCGGTGAGTATTCCGTCGAGGAACGTGCCGTCGACATTCGTCGCGCCGGGCATGCCCAAACCGGGACCGTCGAGAATCGTCGGCGCCGTCTGGCCGGCCTGCAGTCCGGCCGCGGGCATGAAATGGACGTAGATCTGGGTGCCGTCGAACGACGTCACTATCACGTCGCGCGGCACCGGGGTGCCGGCCGGCAAGCCCGTCTGCAGCGGGTAACCGATGTACGGATGGAGAATGTCGCTGATGATCGGAATCTGATCGATCAGCGCGACCACCGGCGTCACGAACAGCGGCCCGACGATCGGGATTTGTTGCAGCGGCGTCAGAAGCGGTGTCCGCGGAGTCGCAGTAACCAGCGCGCCCGTCACCGGATCGATCACGCCGGGGTCCGCGGCGGCGGTCGGGGCGAAGGTTTCCTTGCTCGCGGCCGCAAGCATCATCCACCCCAACGGCGAGTCGGCCGGCGTCGCCGGGTTGTTTCCGGCGAACGGACTCACGAACGCGCTCACCAGATCTGAGACGGCAGTGGCGACGAACGCGATCGGGTCCTGTGCGGTTGAGGTGGTCGACGGCGTAGGCGCCGACTGGACCGCTGCGAGCGTCCGGACCTGCGGCGTGCTCGTCGTCAGAGTCGTTGTCG
>DASRFZ010000254.1:0-3888 GCA_035651275.1 Mycobacterium sp.
GGGCAGGCCACGCACTGCATATCGCGCCGGACCTGCGAGACCGCCTGCTGCGTGACGCAGGCCAAGGCGCGGACACGTTGCCGATGCTGTCGTTGACGCTGTCTCGGCTGTACACCGATTACGGATCGACTGCCGAGTTGACGGTTGAGCAGTACGAGTCGATGGGCGGGATGCGCGAGGTCGTGCAGACCGAGATTGAAGACGTTCTTGCCGCCGAACCGCAGCAGCGACAAAAGCAATTGTCGTTGCTCCGAAGCGCTTTCATCCCGTGGCTGGCCACGATCAATCCCGACAACGACCAGGCGCTCCGCCGGGTGGCCCGCTATGCGGACTTGCCGGAAGACAGCCGGCCGCTGATCGATGCGCTGGTGGCAAAACGTCTGATGGTCAAAGGGACGCGTGGCGGCGACGTCGTGGCCGAGGTGGCGTTGGAAAGCCTGCTGCGACAGTGGGACGCACTCGCCGGCTGGCTACGGGAGGAACGCCAAGACCTCAAAGCCGCAGACGATCTGGAGCGTGCAGCGACTGCGTGGCGGGCAAGCGATCATGACACCGCGTGGTTGTTGACTCGCACACGCCTTACCGATGCCGAAACTCTGGTGACGAAAGACGGCTTTCGGCAGCGTCTTTCGTCAATCCACGACTATTTGGCGGCATCCAGGGACGCCGAGAACGAGCGGCTGGGAGAGGAAGAAGAACGCCGCGAAGCCGAACTACGCAACGCTCAGGAGCGGCAGGCGACGGCGGAAGCGCACGCGGCGACGCTTCGCAAGCGGTCCCGCGTCATGCGGGCGGTTCTTGCGATAACTGCGGTAGTGGCGATAGGAGCAGTCGTCGCGTTTGGGTTCGCAATGAATTCTCGCAGTCAAGCGCAGGCTCGGTTCCGGCAAGCGACCAGTGTGCGGCTGTCCGCCGAAGCGCAGGGCATGCTCGCCAACACCCGGGCCGGGAGCGACATTCAAGCGATACAGCAGCTGCTTGCCGCGGACGCACTCGAGCCGGGATCGATCGACGACGCGATCTACACCACCGTGGTGAGGGCCTTCAATACCGTCAAACTCATCCAAACGCCGTCGCAGATCGAGGCTTTCGACGTGAGCTCCGACGGGCAGCGCATCGTCACCGGCGGCAAGGACCCCACATTGCGGCTGTGGGACGTCCAGACCGGCCAACCTCGGCAACCGACGTTCTCCGGTCACACCGCGTTCGTCGACGCCGCGGCGTTCAGTCCAGACGGCCGTCGCCTCGCCTCAGCTGGCGACGACAAGACTGTGCGGCTGTGGAATGCCGACACCGGTCAGCAAATCCTCCCGCCCCTCATGCACGACGACGAAGGCTGGACGGTGGCGTTCAGCCCTGACGGCCATATTCTGGCTTCCGGCAGCAAAGACACCACCATCCGGCTGTGGAACACGGACACCGGCCAGCTCATCGGCCAGCCCCTGCGGGGCCATACCGCGGGAGTGCACGATCTGGCCTTCAGCCCCGACGGACGGCGGCTGGCTAGCGCCGGGGAGGACAACGCCCTGCGTATGTGGGATGTCGGTTCGCAAGCGCAGATCGGGGATCCCTTCGCCACCGAACCCGACAAGGTTTACGGGATAGCGTTCAGCCCCGACGGCCGACTGATTGCCGCGGCTGGCCGGGATACGACCTTGCGCGTCTGGGACGCGAGCACCGCAGCGCCGGTAGGCGTCCCCCTGACCAGCGGCGAGGGCGCCATGGACGACGTAGCGTTCACCAGCGACGGACGTCTTATGGTCACTGGCGATAGCCAGGGGTCGTTCCGGCTGTGGGACACGGCCGCCGGGGTTCCAGTGGGTGCCCCGATGCAAGGCCACGACGGCAGCGTCTGGGGGGTGAAATTCGGGCCGGACGGCAGGCGGCTGATCACGGGCGGCAACGACGGCTCCGTCCGAGTGTGGAACTTTGCCACCGGCATGCCTTTGATTGGGCATACCGACGCGGTGTCCAGTGTGGCGTTCAGCCCCGACGGGCGACGAGTCGCATCGGCCAGTGACGACCACACCGTGCGACTGTGGAACGCGGACACCGGTCGCCCCATCGGCGACCCGCTCACGCATGATGGCGCGCTGTCGAGTCTGGCCTTCAACGGTGATGGTGGTCGGCTGGCCACCGCAGGCCGTGACGGCAACGTCGAGATATGGGACGTCAACACCGCGGGACTGATCGGTGCGCCGATCAAAGCGGGTCAAGGGCCATTGAACTCTGTGGCATTCAGCCACGACGGACGCCGACTTGTCACGACTGGAGGGCTCACCGCACAGGTGTGGGACGCGGCCACCGGGCAACCCGTCGGGCCGGCGATGTCGCACAAAGAACTAGTGGACGCCGCAGTGTTCAGCCCGGACGGCAGCCGGGTCGCCACGGGCGCCGCCGATAACACCGTCAGCCTGTGGGAGACCGGCACTGGGCACGCGATCGCGCAGTCGGACTTGCAGTACGGCGAGGAGATTCGCACGCTCGCGTTCAGTCCGGACGGGAGATTGCTTGCGTCCGCCGGAACGGAAGCCACGATCCGACTGTGGGACGCCAGCACTCTGCAGCCGATCGGCGAGCCCTTCGAGGGTCACGGGGACTCCATCTTGGGCATCGCGTTCAGCCCGGACGGCAGCAAGATCGCTTCGGCCAGCCGCGACGACGGGATCCGGGTATGGGACGTCCAGAGCCGTCACCAGATCGGCGAACCGCTGACCGGCCACACCGATGACGTGACGAGCGTGGCGTTTAGCCCGGACGGCACACGCATTGTGTCCGGCAGCAAGGACGCCACCGTGCGGCTGTGGCCCGCGACCGCGACGCCGAAGGATCTGTGCGACAAGCTCACCGTGAATATGAGCCACAAGCAGTGGAACGACTGGGTTTCGCCCGACATCGCTTACATCAAGCTCTGCCCCGACCTGCCGATATCGTCCGACTGACGATGGGCCGATCTGGCAGAGTGACCTCTATGCCTGCACCGTCAGCCGAAGTTTTCGACCGTCTCCGCACGCTCGCCGCCATCGCGGACCCCGCGGCCCGTCCGACCAAGACCATCGACGAGGTCTTCACCGGCAAACCGCTGACGACGATCCCGGTCGGCAGCGCCGCCGACGTCGAAGCGGCGTTTGCGAAAGCCCGTGCGGCGCAAACGGAATGGTCCCAACGGCCCGTCAAGGAACGGGTCGCGGTGGTGCGCCGCTACCGCGATCTGGTGATCAAGAACCGCCAATTCCTGATGGACGTCCTGCAGGCCGAGGCGGGCAAGGCTCGCTGGGCGGCCCAGGAAGAGCTCGTCGACCTGATGGCCAATGCGAACTACTACGCCCGCGTCGCCGAGGGGCTGCTGAAGCCCCGCAAGGTCCAGGCCCTGTTGCCGGGGATCGGCAAGACCACCGTCGGCTATCAGCCGAAAGGCGTCGTGGGCGTCATCTCGCCGTGGAACTACCCGATGACGCTCACGGCGTCGGACTCAGTCCCGGCGCTCGTCGCAGGCAACGCCGTTGTGCTGAAGCCGGACAGCCAGACGCCGTATTGCGCGCTCGCGTGCGCCGAACTGCTGTATGAGGCCGGGCTGCCCAAAGAGCTGTACGCAGTCGTGCCCGGCCCTGGCTCCGTGGTCGGCACCGCGATCGCCGACCACTGCGACTACCTCATGTTCACCGGGTCGTCGGCGACTGGCAGCCAGCTCGCTGAGCACGCGGGGCGGCGGCTGATCGGGTTCTCGGCCGAACTCGGCGGCAAGAACGCGATGATCGTGACGCGCGGTGCGAACCTCGACAAGGTCGCGAAAGCTGCTACCCGCGCGTGCTTTTCGAACGCGGGCCAGTTGTGCATCTCGATCGAGCGGATCTACGTCGAGAAGGACGTCGCCGACGAATTCACGCA
>DASRFZ010000255.1:0-8219 GCA_035651275.1 Mycobacterium sp.
CTGCGGTTGGTGTTCGTCGGAGGGCGAGCGTTCTCCGGCAGGTGGACCGTGCTCGGCACGGGGTAACGGACTACGAGAACTGCTTTAGGCAGCCGTCCTGATCGCCGAGCACCCCTGCCCGGAATGCGTCGACCCGCGCGAACGACGACGGCGCATAGTCGCCGTTGACATTGCTCGCTACCAGCCCGTTCGTCAGAAGGCCGAAGACTGCCTCGTCGAGATCACCCGCGGTCAGCTGAACGGTGTTGCCGTCCGAAATCGGCACGCCCTTGGCCAGTTTCGCGGACGCGACCCCGGTGAGGCACGCAGTCCGCAAGCCAGCGTTCGCGTTGTCCAGCGCCAGGCCGCCGTGTTGTTTTTGCACGGCCAGCATGTAGCGCGACAGCACCGTGGAGAACGCCGTGTAGTCACCGGACAGCGTCATCATCGAACCCGACATCGGCGAGCCGCGGCTCAGCCGGGTTCCCAACAAGACCAGACGATTCAGGTCGACGTTGATGGTGTTGGTCGACGGGCAGTACGACGCCGGCGGGGTCGTCTTCGCGTCCGGACAGGACGCCGGGTCGAAGCTGACTTTCGGCGGATCGGCCGGCGAGAACGCCTTGGTCAATGCCTCGACGTTGGCCTTCACCGAATCTTGAGTGATCGGCACCTCACCCGTTTTGCCCGGCGTCAGAAAGTCTTTCGGATAACTGGCGCGGCGTTGCGCGATCTCCTGCGGGTCGATCGTCGCGCACGCCGACCCGCCGCCGTCGAACCCCATCTGAAATGCCGTCACCCGCTCGAAGGCGGAGCCGTGCACCAGCGTGGCCTGCTCGGGATCGACCTGGGCCAGCAGGGGGTCGCGCAGCATGATCATCGCGATCATGACCTTGTTCAGTCCGTCGCCGTTGTTGAGCGTGAAACGCGGCGACTTGCCGTCCACCACCCAGCGCATGTACACACCCGCGAAACAGTCGGCCTGCTGCTCGCCTGTCGTGGCCCACTCGACGGAATCGCCGTGGATGAGGTCGGCCATCGTGTACTGGATCGAGTGACCGTACTCATGCGACAGCACCAGGGGAACGCCCAAATCGCCTGCTGTATCGCGCATGTCGGGCATCAGTCCGCCGCGGTCCCAACCAATGGTGTTGTTCGACGGCGTGCATTTCGGCGGCTCGGCCGACGTGCAGTTCTGTGTCGACGGCTCCGCCTGGCACCACATCGCGTTGTACACGTCGTACGTGTCTTCGCCGCAGAACTTGCCGTGCTTGAAGCGCTCATCCCACGAGAAGAGCTCAGTGACGGGGTTGAACTTGCCCTTGAACCACGTCGGGTACGCGCCGGTCCAGAACTGTTCGATATCGGCGATCGACAATGCGGCCAGCTTGTCGACATCGCCGTTGTCGCCGTTGTCGATCGGCCGGGTCGGGCCTGGTGCTCCGGGCCGCAAACCCGAAGGCTCTTCTGTCACAGGCTTATCCGCGACTTGCGTCGGGTTGGGCGGCGGTGGGGGTGGGGGAGCCGGCGGGTTCTGTTGATGCTTGGTGCAGCTCGTCATCAGCAGCGCGACTGTGCTCACGGCGACCGCTGCGGTGAGGAATCGGTTCACGGTTGCGTCAACCCTTCTGAGATAACGAATCGAGAATCGTGTCGGCCCGGCCAAAGTGTTGCTCGGCCAACTTGAGGTAGGACTCGAATTGGTCGACGTTGTCCTTGCTGTACGACGCGACGAGTTGCGGGCAGTACTGCGCCGCGCTTTCGAAGTTGTCGAGCGCCTGTTGGACTTCGACATTCAGTTTGTTGTCGGGAGCGGGCATCTGCTGCTCGAGCGCGGTATTCGCATCGCCGAGCCGCGTGCACGCCCCCTGCAGTTTGTTCCCGTCGAAGGGTTTGGCGAGGATCGCCGCGAGCGCGTCACTCTCCGCCAAATGAATGTCTGACACATGGCTCGTCGCCTGCGACAGCCACCCGGCCAGATCCGCGGCGTCCGCGGCGGGAACGACGCCGGCGGGCAGCATCGACGCGATCAAGCCGGCGCCGACGCCGATCGCGATCCGCACACATCTCATCGCCTTCACCTCCGTGGCAGCCGGCACGTGGAGGAATCAGGCTAACTGACAGCAACTAACCAGCGTCGTGTTTTGAACCGGCTCACTCGTGAATCTGCGCGCGTCCCCGCGCGATCACCGCGTCGCGGTTGGCGGCGATCGAGTCGCTTCTCGCGTGGTTGCGAATCCACTCGGCCGCCGACAATTGCTCGATGCGGAAGCTTGCGTGCGTCTGCGCGTCGTCGATTCGGTGATACGACGCCAGCAGCTCCCGGATCGCGTCGCGGTTGTTGCCGACGATCGTCGCGGCGACGGCCTTCGCGGCGTCCAGCAACTCGTCGTGCAGCACCACTTCGGTGACCAAGCCGACGCGCAGGGCGTCGTACGCGCCGAGGTAATCGCCGGTGAGGCTCATTCGGTAGGCCAGCCCGCGGCCGACGGCCTGCGGCAGTCGCACCGACATTCCCCAGCTGGGCAGTAGCCCGACCCGGGCGTGGGTGTCGGCGAACCGGGCGTTCTCCGAGGCGATCAGAATGTCGCAGCACAGCGCCAACTCGAAACCGCCGGTAACCGCGACGCCGTTGATCGCGCCGATCACCGGCTTCGACATCGGCGGCCACGCAGGCGACAAATCGGGGATGCCGCCGCCGCCCTCGAGCCCAGGAGCGATCTCCTTCAGGTCGATTCCGGCGCAGAACGCGGGATCGGTGCCGGTCAGGATCACCACGTCGACGTCGTCGTCGGCATCGGCTGCGCGCAGCGCGGGAAACAGCTTGTCGCGCAATTCCATCGACAGCGCGTTACGCACCGCGGGTCGGTTGAGCGTGAGGGTTCGGATCCGGTCGGCGGTATCGATCAGCAGTACGTCGTCTCCAGCCACGCGATGAGCCTATCGTCGTGAGTATGTGCCGAAACATCACCGAGCTTCGAGGACTGCAGCCCGCCGCCACCGACGAGGAGATCGAGGCCGCCGCACGGCAGTACGTGCGCAAGGTCAGCGGCATCACCCGGCCGTCGGCCGCCAACGTCGACGCGTTCGAGGCCGCGGTCGCCGAGGTCACCGCGACGACGACGCGCCTGCTGTCCCAGTTGCCGCCGCGCAAGCAGCCGCCGAAGACCGTGCCGCCGTTGCGCCGACCGGAGGTCCGCGCCCGGCTCAGAGCATGACTCCCGCACTCAAGGAGTGGAGCGCCGCTGTGCGCGCGCTCCTCGACGGCCGCCAGACCGTGCTGCTGCGCAAGGGCGGCATCGGAGAGAAGCGGTTCGAGGTCGCTGCGCAGCGGTTCCTGTTGTTCCCGACGGTCGAGCACAGCCACGAAGGCAGGGTGCGGCCCGAACATCGAGACCTGCTCGCCCCGGCAGCTGCCGACAGCGACGGCGACCACGTCGTCATCCGAGCGGGAGCAAATGTGGTTGCATTGGTTGAAGTTTCGAACGTTGACGGCCTGACGGAGATCGAGCCGCTACATATCTGGACGGCCGAGTCCGTGCGCGAGGACCGAGTGGATTTCCGGCCGAAGCATCGGCTGACTGTGCTGGTGGTCCAGGCCTGCCCGCTGGTCACGCCGCTGCGGCTGGCCCGTTCGCCCGACTATGCGGGTTGCACCAGCTGGGTGGACCTGCCGGTGCAACCGCAGTGGGGCACGCCGGTGCACGACGACGCGACGTTATCGCGCGTCGCTGCTCGCGTCCGGAATGCGCTGCAGTGACTCACCTTTCGAGTCGAGCGGAACGTCGGCTCGTTCACGCAGACTGAGTTGATAGCCCAGCAACGCCATGGCGGCGAGGCCGATCGCCAGGTTGATCAGTGCCGCGAAGCCTTCGGTGGCGAAATGCACCAACGCGCTCAACAAGGTGAACAGCAGCGCCGCGTCGCGCAGCCACCGGACCGGCCAGATGCCATCGCTGTGCCGTAGCGCGATCGCCGCGGGCAATGCCATTGCCAGCGTCAACACCGCGCCGACCAACAGAATCACGTTGTCCGCGTTCGACCCGGCGAGGTGGAACTTCACCAGCGCGTCGTGGTAGAAGTACCCGCCCAGTGCGACGCCGAGCGTGTGGAAGAACAGGCTGGCAAACGCGGCGGCCACCAAGATCCACCCGATGATCGGCACCCATTTCGGGCTTTCGAAGAAGCCGGGAACCAGCCGCAGCGCCCACGTCCGGATGGCGTAGAGGCGGTCGGACGCCCGCCGCGCCGACAGAAGAAGCGCGCGCACGTGGTCGGACTCGTCGGGATCGGCGCCGTCACGGCGGGCCAAAGCGACCAGCCGTAAACCGCTCTCGCGGCGATGATCGCCCAAACCGCGCGCGAGCCCGTCGGCGGCGATCACGGCCGCAGAGGCAAGACACTCCTGCGCCGTCAGCGGATGCACGGCCCGCAGTGCGCGGGTGCCCACCAGCACGACGACCACCAAGACGTACATGATCTCGGCGGACGGCCCGTAGAAGTAGTCGTTGTCCTTTGTGACGAACTTGCCGACCTCGTCGAGGACGAGTCCGAAGCCGATACCGCCGAGCACCACCGCGAGGTTCCGCGCGCCGCCGCCCAGCAGCAGCCAACCGATCAGCAGCGCCAGCATCATCAGCGCCTCGCCGTAGAGCGTGTGCGCGATATGCAGATTCCCGCCGCCGACTTGCGGATAGCCGGTCAGCTTCAGGTACAGCCGGGTCACCAGGATGGTGACGATCGCGATGATGATGAACGACTCCGCGTGGGCGGACCCGGCGACGAAGCGACTTATCGGGCCGTGCCTATGACGTTGTGCCTCCATCAATCCTCCAAATTGGCAACAGCAGCCGAGAGCGTTCGCCATGGTGCACTACGTGTCTGGCAGCCACCAGACTCCGAGCGGAGATCGGCGGTTCTCCCGTGCCGGGATTGCGGCTGAACCGCGGATGAGCGCCTCCTGCGACGAGCACCCGGATTCGTGAGCCCGCGGCGAAGCGGTGGGCCACCGGGTCGAGTTCGACGCGGACGAGGCTGGGCCCTGCGGTGCCGGCCAGGCGGCGGTAGCCGTCGCTGACGCTGCGCGAACGGCCGTTCGCCGCGACCTCGCTGACTCGCACGAACAGGTCGACGTGCGGGTTGTCGCTCGAATGCCGCAACTCGACGACCGGGTTCCCGACCACGTACACCTCGTCGGGGAATGGGGCACTGGTGAACGCGAGGACGTCGTCGCGGTCGGCGAGCGCGCTGTCGTCGCGGTGTCCGGGCGCGAGCGATAACGTCGGTCCTCCGATCGCCGGCGTCGGCGACCAAGGCTTGTACTCGAACTCCGACGTCAATTCGGTTGGCTGTGGCGAGGTTTCGGCCAGCCCGCCTCCGCGCTGCAGGTACCACACTTGTTCGGTCGTGGGCGGGGGCCAGTCGGGCAGGTCGACCCAACGCTTGGCGCCGGTGACGGAGATTCGCACACCGGCGCGTGTGCCGGGCCGCCCGGCGACGTGGGTGTCCAGCCACTGCAGCGTCTCGCGGGAGACGACGCCGCCGGCTCTGCTGAGCATCTGACCGTGGGCCCACGGCCCGACGGTCAACGCGACGTCGACACCTCGCTCGCGCAGGCGGCGGTACTGGTGCACGTTCTGGTTGATGAACCCGTCTTGCCAGCCGCCGATCAGCAGTATCGGTACCTCCGCCTTGTCGAGTGCGGCGTCGAAACATGTTGAGGCCCAGAACGGGTCGTCGCGATCCGGGTGCTCGACCCACGACTCGTACCACGGCGCGGCGGCGCTCAGCAGCTCGCGCCCGGCCTCACCCAGCGGGAGTCCGGCATAGGAGGCTTCGAGCGCTCGGTTGGCGCGGCGCAGCTGCAGGAGCCTGCGCCAGCCGGTGACTTCCTCCTGGTGTGCGACCAGGTGGCTCCAGCTCAAGATGTCAGAAAGCGCGAAAGCTCCTGTGCCCCAGGCCCATCCGTAGAAATCGTGCGGACCGACGACGATCACGGCTGCGGCCAGCTCCGGCGGCGGATCGCGCATCAGCGCCCACTGGGCCGCGCCCGAGTACGACATTCCGATGGTGGCCAGGCGGCCGTCGAACCATGGTTGTTCGCGTAGCCACGCGACGGTGTCGGCGCCGTCGTCGGGTTCCTGCACGATCGGCCGGAAGGTGCCGCCGGAACCGAACGTTCCGCGGACGCTCTGCACGATCACGTGATAGCCGCGGGCCGCGTAGAGCCGGCCGTGCAGCATCGACGAGACCAGCCCGCGCCCATACGGATTGCGCAGCAGGATCGTCGGGGCGGCGCGGTCGGTGAGCGGCGCGAAGTGGTCCGCGACCAACTCGACGCCGTCGCGCATCGGTATCTTGACGCCGCGGCGGACGGCGTAGCGGGTGGTCGGCGGCGGCAGGCGCAGCACGCGGTCGACTGCGCGGTCGCCAAGTCGCCGCTGGCGGGCGTCGCTCACTGCGTCAGAACTCAGAATTTGTAGTACGGGGCCAGCTGGTGAGCACGCATCAGGTTTTCGGCGGGGCAGTCCACGTCAGGGTCGGAGTACACCGGCGAATAGAACAGCGACTGCTGGATCACGCCGTAGCTGGTCTTGAAGACCACCATGCAGGAGAACCACCACTTGTTGTCCCAGTCGGTCGGCTTCATCACCCAGTACCACGCCGCGCGGTGCCCGTCGATGTCGGTTTCGATCGCATCCGGCGCCAGGCTCTGGTCGTACGTGCGCCAGACGATCGGCTCGATCGCCATTTGGTAGTTGGCGGCATCGAAGTGGCAGCGCAGCCCTTCCTCGGGCTCAGGCGGGGTGAACCCGAGGCCGAGACGCTGGATCACGTCGATCGGGATGTCCTCGCACGGCGCGAACGGCCGCGGGTTCACGGTCGCGATCACCGGCGACTTGATCGTGGTGGTCGGCTCGTCGAGCGGCGCCGCGGTCGCGCGGAGCTGGACGTTGCGGGTGATGCTCAGATTCGCGGGGGAGGAATGCCACACCAAGACGACCGCGGCGACCAGCGTGCACAGCACTGCGAAGAGCCGCACCCTGGTGGCCATTGGCATCCCCCTCTGGTCGGCCGTGCCTTCGCGCACCCGGGGAGGAGTGTAGCTGCACGGCGCCATCGGCACGGCGGGAAACGAGAACCTGTTCTAATTCAGTACGCTGGGACGTTGTGGGCACGCTCTGGGCTGTCAGCGACCTGCATACCGGTCATACCGGCAACAAGCCCGTCACCGAGTCGCTGTACCCGTCGTCGCCCGACGACTGGTTGATCGTCGCGGGCGACGTCGCCGAACGCACCGACGACATCCGGTGGTCGCTGGACTTACTGCGGCGCCGCTTTGCCAAGGTGATCTGGGTGCCCGGCAACCATGAGTTGTGGACGACGGGCAAGGATCCCGCCCAGGTGTTCGGCCGGGCCCGATACGACTACCTCGTGAACATGTGCGACGAGATGGGCGTGCTGACCCCTGAGCATCCCTATCCGGTGTGGACCGACGTCGGCGGCCCGGCGACGATCGTCCCGATGTTCTTGCTCTACGACTACACGTTCCTGCCGGACGGTGCGGCGACCAAGGCCGAAGGGCTGGCGATCGCACGCGAGCGCAATGTGGTGGCCACCGACGAGTTCGTGCTGTCGCACGAGCCGTACGCCACCAAGGAGGCGTGGTGCCGCGACCGCCTTCGCTACACGCGTGCGCGCCTCGACGAACTCGACTGGATGACGCCGACAGTGCTGGTCAACCATTTCCCGCTGGTGCGCGAGCCGTGCGACGCATTGTTCTACCCCGAGTTCTCGCTGTGGTGCGGCACGGCCGCGACCGCGGACTGGCACACCCGCTACAACGCGATTTGTTCGGTGTACGGGCACCTGCACATCCCGCGGACCACCTGGTACGACGGCGTCCGCTTCGAAGAGGTGTCGGTGGGGTATCCGCGAGAGTGGCGGCGTCGCAAGCCTTATCGGTGGTTGCGACAGGTGCTGCCCGATCCGCAGTACGCGCCGGGATACCTCAACGAGTTCGGCGGCCACTTCGTGATCACCGCCGAGATGCGCGCGACCGCGGAGCGGGTGCGGGAGCGGATTCAAAGCAGACGGCAATGACTCTGCTCTCGACGGTCTTGCCGAATTCCGTTGCGGCCGCGGAGCTCTATGCGGATCCGCCGGGTTTGGCGCCGCTGCCGGAGGAGGAGCCGCTGATCGCCCGGTCGGTGGCCAAGCGCCGCAACGAGTTCGTCACC
>DASRFZ010000256.1:0-25167 GCA_035651275.1 Mycobacterium sp.
GGTGGGTGATGTTTGGGTGGGTTGGTGGTGGTCATAACGCGGGACTCCGATCTGCTGGAGCCACGCCGATGGGGCCGTAGTTGCGCGAATCTTGTGCGGGTCCACATCTGCGCTGGTCAGATGGTGCCCCCGGCAGGATTCGAACCTGCGGCCTTCTGCTCCGGAGGCAGACGCTCTATCCCCTGAGCTACGGGGGCGCATCGCGATGAAGCTGCGCCGTTGGGTCCGCCCAGATTAACGCATCGGCACCGCCGCGAGCCGACCGGAATGAATTCGGCTGGATACGGCCCAAAACATAGGATGGACCCTCGTGACCCCCGCCGACCTTGTCGAGTTGCTTCGCGCCACCGCCGCCGCGGTGCTCGCCGAGCACGGCCTCGATACCGCCGCGCTTCCCGCGACGGTCACGGTCGAGCGTCCGCGCAATCCCGAGCACGGCGACTACGCCACGAACCTCGCGATGCAACTCGGCAAGAAGGTCGGCGTCGCCCCGCGCGAACTTGCCGGCTGGCTTGCCGAAGCGCTGACGAACGTCGACGGCATCGCCTCGGCCGACGTCGCCGGACCCGGTTTCGTGAACTTGCGCATCGCGGCGTCGGCCCAGGGCGTCATCATCAACAACGTCATCGACGCCGGCCCCAGCTATGGCCACTCCGGCGCGCTCGAAGGCCAGAAGATCAACCTCGAGTTCGTTTCCGCCAACCCCACCGGCCCTATCCACATCGGCGGAACCCGTTGGGCGGCTGTCGGTGACGCGCTCGGCCGGCTGCTCACCAGCCAAGGAGCCGAGGTGGTACGCGAGTACTACTTCAACGACCACGGCGCCCAGATCGACCGCTTCACCCGGTCCCTGATCGCCGCCGCCAAGGGCGAGCCCACCCCCGACGACGGCTACGCCGGCGACTACATCACCGAAATCGCCGCCCACGTGCTCGAGAAGTCGCCCGACGCGTTGAGCCAGCCGGACGACCAACAACACGAGACATTCAGATCGATCGGCGTCGACCTGATGTTCAGCCACATCAAGCAATCGCTGCACGACTTCGGCACCGACTTCGACGTCTACACGCACGAAGAGTCGATGCACAGCAGCGGCCGCGTCGAGAACGCCATCAAGAGACTGCGCAAAGCCGGCAGCATCTACGAGAAGGACGGCGCAACGTGGTTGCGCACCACCGAATTCGGTGACGACAAAGACCGCGTCGTGATCAAGAGCGACGGCCAGCCCGCCTACGTGGCCGCCGACATCGCCTACTACCTCGACAAGCGCGAGCGCGGCTTCGACCTCTGCATCTACATGCTCGGAGCCGACCACCACGGTTACATCGCGCGGCTGAAGGCCATCGCCGCCGCGCTCGACGAGGACCCGGCCACCGTCGAGGTGCTGATCGGTCAGATGGTGAACCTCGTGCGCGACGGCCAGCCGATCCGGATGAGCAAGCGCGCCGGCACCGTCATCACCCTCGACGACCTCGTGGAGGCAATCGGCGTCGACGCAGCTCGGTACAGCTTGATCCGGTCGTCGGTGGACACGCCGATCGACATCGACCTCGCGTTGTGGTCATCGGCATCCAACGAAAACCCGGTCTACTACGTGCAATACGCGCACGCCCGGCTTTCGGCGCTCGCGCGCAACGCCGCCGAACTCGGCCTCATCGCCGACACCACTCACCTTGGCCTTCTCACTCATGACCGCGAAGGCACGTTGATCCGCAATATCGGCGAGTTCCCGCGAGTCCTCAAAGCCGCTGCGGCACTGAGGGAACCACACCGCATCTGTCGCTACCTCGAAGATCTGGCAGGCGATTACCATCGCTTCTACGACACCTGTCGCGTGCTGCCTCAAGGCGACGAGGCGCCGAACGAACTGCATACCGCGCGGCTCGCGCTGTGCCAAGCCGCCCGTCAGGTCATCGCCAACGGCCTCGGGATCCTCGGCGTCACCGCACCGGAGCGAATGTGAACGCGCATCCCGCCGGCCCGAGGCACGCCGACGAAGTTCACC
Organism: Mycobacterium sp.; assembly: GCA_035651275.1. GTDB lineage: Bacteria > Actinomycetota > Actinomycetes > Mycobacteriales > Mycobacteriaceae > Mycobacterium. The sequence continues at coordinate 2,006 of DASRFZ010000256.1, forward strand.
AAGCGGCTGCACCCCCGAAGCCCCAGAGCGCACGTGATCTCATGAGGCTCGCGCCAAACGTGTGGCCGCACAATGCGGTTCGCGGCGACGACGGCGAGGTCCGGGTCGCCGGAGTAGCCGTATCGCAGCTCGCCGAAGAATTCGGGACCCCGCTATTCGTGATCGACGAAGACGACTTCCGCGGCCGGTGCCGGGCGATAGCGGCAGCGTTTGGTGGCGGAGACAACGTCCACTACGCCGCGAAGGCCTTTCTGTGTACGGGGGTCGCGCGGTGGATCGCCGACGAGGGCCTTTCACTGGATGTGTGCTCAGGGGGCGAACTCGCGATCGCACTGCAAGCCGGCTTCCCGGCCCCGCGAATCGCCTTGCACGGCAACAATAAATCAGTCGGCGAGTTGACTACCGCCGTGCAACAAGGCATCGGACACGTGGTCCTGGACTCGATGACCGAAATCGAGCGACTCGACGCGATCGCCGCCGAGCTGGGTCGAGTCCAAGACGTCCTGGTGCGGGTGACTGTCGGCGTCGAAGCCCATACGCACGAATACATCTCGACCGCACACGAAGACCAGAAGTTCGGGTTATCGCTTGCCGACGGCCACGCAATGGACGCGATTCGCCGGATATTCGCCACCGACCACCTGAGGCTGGTCGGTCTGCACAGCCACATCGGTTCGCAGATCTTCGACGTCGGCGGTTTCGAACTCGCCGCTCACCGTGTGATTGGTCTACTGCGCGATGTGGTGGCCGAGTTCGGCGTGCAGAAGACCACGCAGATCTCTACGATCGACCTCGGCGGTGGCCTGGGCATTTCCTATCTCCCGCAAGACGATCCGCCGCCGGTCGAAGACCTGGCCGCGAAACTGTCCGTGATCGTCCGCAACGAGTCGGCCCTCGCGGGACTACCTGAGCCGCGCCTGCTGGTAGAGCCCGGCCGCGCGATCGCGGGCCCCGCCGCCGTCACGCTCTACGAAGTCGGCACGGTCAAAGACGTCGCAATCACCCCGCACGCACACCGGAAATATGTCAGCGTCGACGGCGGGATGAGCGACAACATCCGCACCGCCCTGTACGGCGCCGAGTACGACGCGCGGCTGGTCTCCAGGGCCAGCGACGCACCTCCGGCACTTGCCCGTATCGTCGGAAAGCATTGTGAGAGCGGCGATATCGTGGTGCGCGATACCTGGGTCAGCGAGGATATCAAGCCAGGGGACCTGTTGGCAGTCGCCGCCACTGGCGCGTATTGCTATTCGATGTCGAGCCGATACAACCTGATCGGGCGCCCTGCAGTGGTAGCCGTGCATGACGGGCACGCTCGCCTGATCCTGCGTCGGGAAACGGTCGACGATCTGCTGAGTTTGGAGGTGACGAACGCGTGACAGGAAACGAAAAGCCCGTCGGCGTCGCGGTGTTGGGGCTCGGCAACGTCGGCAGCCAGGTCGTGCGCATCATCGAGGACAGCGCGGCCGATCTTGCCGCGCGCATCGGGGCGCCGCTGCAACTGCGTGGCATCGGGGTGCGGCGGGTGGCCGACGATCGCGGCGTGCCCGTCGAATTGCTCACCGACGACGTCGACGCCCTTGTCTCGCGCGATGACGTCGACATCGTCGTCGAACTGATGGGGCCGGTCGAACCCGCGCACAAGGCGATCCTCGGTGCGCTCGAACGCGGCAAGTCCGTCGTCACGGCGAACAAGGCGCTGCTCGCACAGTCCACCGGCGAGCTCGCGCAGGCCGCGGAGCGCGCACACGTCGACCTCTACTTCGAGGCCGCCGTTGCCGGCGCGATCCCGGTGATCCGCCCGCTGACTCAATCACTCGCCGGCGACACCGTGCACCGGGTGGCCGGCATCGTCAACGGCACGACGAACTACATCCTGTCCGAAATGGACAGCACTGGAGCCGATTACGCGGCTGCGCTGGCCGATGCCAGTGCGCTCGGCTACGCCGAGGCCGACCCGACCGCGGACGTCGAGGGTTACGACGCTGCCGCAAAGGCGGCCATCCTCGCCTCCATCGCGTTTCACACCCGCGTCAGTGCCGACGACGTCTACCGCGAAGGCATCACGAAGGTCACGCCCGCCGACTTCGCGTCGGCCCGAGCCCTCGGCCGCACGATCAAACTGCTGTCGATCTGCGAGCGCATCACCGGAGACGATGGGCAGGAACGGGTTTCGGCTCGGGTCTACCCTGCGCTCGTGCCGTTGACGCATCCGCTGGCCACGGTCAACGGCGCGTTCAACGCCGTCGTGGTGGAATCGGAAGCGGCTGGTCGGCTGATGTTCTACGGGCAGGGCGCCGGCGGCGCACCCACGGCGTCGGCAGTGATGGGCGATGTGGTGATGGCCGCTCGCAACCGGGTGCAAGGGGGCCGCGGTCCGCGGGAATCCAAGTATGCCCAACTGCCGATCGCGCCGATGGGCATTATCCCGACTCGCTACTACGTCAGCATGAACGTCGCCGACCGACCGGGCGTATTGGCAACCGTCGCAACAGAATTCGCCAACCGCGAGGTGAGCATCGCCGAGGTCCGCCAAGAGGGCGTCGTCGACGAAGGCGGTCGACGCATCGGCGCCAGGGTCGTCGTCGTGACCCACCAGGCAACCGACGCTGCGCTCTCGGAGACTGTCGCCGCACTCGCAGGACTCGACGTCGTCCAGAACGTCGCCAGCGTGCTGCGCCTCGAAGGGAACACCGAATGACCGCCACAAGATCGGTGCACCAGCCGTGGCCCGGGTTGATTGCCGCCTACCGCGACCGCCTTCCGGTGGGTGACGACTGGACGCCCGTCACCCTGCTCGAAGGCGGCACACCGCTGGTGCACGCGACGAAGCTGTCGGAATTGACCGGCTGCACAGTGCATCTCAAGGTCGAGGGGGCGAACCCGACGGGTTCGTTCAAGGACCGCGGCATGACCATGGCGGTGACCGACGCGCTTGCCCGCGGCCAGCAGGCGGTGTTGTGCGCGTCGACGGGCAACACTTCCGCTTCGGCGGCCGCATACGCCGCGCGGGGCGGAATCACCTGTGCCGTACTGGTTCCGCAGGGCAAGATCGCGATGGGCAAGCTCGCGCAGGCCGTCATGCACGGCGCCAAGATCATCCAGGTCGACGGGAACTTCGACGACTGCCTCGAATTGGCGCGCAAGACCACCGCCGACTTCCCGACCGTCGCGTTGGTGAACTCGGTGAACCCGGTGCGCATCGAGGGCCAGAAGACCGCCGCGTTCGAGATCGTCGACGTGCTCGGCACCGCGCCCGACGTGCACTCGCTTCCTGTCGGAAACGCGGGGAACATCACCGCATACTGGCGTGGCTACACCGAGTACCACCGCGACGGCCAATCTGACCGGCTGCCGCGAATGCTCGGCACTCAGGCCGCCGGCGCGGCGCCGCTGGTGTTGGGCGCGCCGGTGAAGGACCCCGAAACCATCGCCACCGCAATCCGAATCGGCTCGCCGGCGTCGTGGGGTCCCGCGGTCGAGGCGCAGCAGCAGTCCAACGGCCGCTTCCTCGCCGCCACCGACGACGAGATTCTGTCCGCCTACCACCTGGTGGCGCGCAGCGAGGGGGTGTTCGTCGAGCCGGCGTCGGCGGCCAGCATCGCGGGTCTTCTGAAGTCGATAGAGGACGGCTGGGTCGAACCGGGTTCCACGGTCGTCTGCACGGTGACGGGCAACGGCCTCAAGGACCCCGACACCGCGCTCACCGGCATGCCGACCGTGTCGGCGATAGCGGTCGACCCGGTCGCCGTTGTCGAGAAGCTCGGCTTGGTATGACGCGCGTCCTGCCTGCGGGGCTGACTGCCACGGCCGTAGTGTCGGCGTCGGCGGCCAACCTCGGCCCCGGTTTCGACAGCCTGGGCCTCGCGTTGAACCTCGACGACGAGATCGTCGTCACCACAACGGATTCCGGCTTGCAGGTCGAGGTCGAAGGCGAAGGCGCGGGAACTGTCCCGCTCGGTCGCGAGCACCTTGTGGTGCGAGCAGTCGAACGCGGTCTGGCCGACGCGGGCGCGACGGCCGCGGGCCTTACGGTCAGGTGCCGCAACGACATTCCGCACTCGCGCGGGTTGGGTTCGTCGGCCGCGGCGGTGGTCGGCGGCCTCGCTGCCGCCAACGGCGTTCTCGCGCAAGGCGGTTGCTCGCCGCTGAGCACCGAGCAGCTGATACAGATCGCCTCGGATTTCGAAGGCCACCCCGACAACGCGTCCGCGGCCGTTCTCGGCGGCGCCGTGGTGTCGTGGACGGAGAGCGTCGGGGACGCCAGCGCGTACTCGGCTGTGCCGCTGCGGCTGCACCCGGACATTCGCATCTTCTCCGCGATTCCCGAGGAACGCTCGCTCACTGCAGCCACCCGCGTGCTTCTGCCCGGCCACGTCAGCCACGAGGACGCCCGGTTCAACCTCAGCAGGGTCGCGCTGCTCGTCGTCGCGCTCACCCAGCGGCCCGACCTGCTGCTGCCCGCCACTGACGACGTGCTGCACCAGCCCCAGCGCGCGGCCGCGATGCCGACCTCGGCGGAATACCTGCGCCTGCTGCGGCGTTATGGCATCGCGGCGGCGCTTTCCGGCGCCGGACCTGCGGTGATCGCACTGACTACGCAACCGGAACTGCCCGCCGAAGCCCTCGAATTCGGCGCCGCTAACGGCTTCGTCGTTCGTGGTATGGAAGTCGGGGAAGGCGTGCGATGGACCTCCGACGTGGTGGCGCAGCGCCGCAGCTGATGCAAATCGCAGATGACGCGGCCGCGGGGCCTTCTTGCTTCCGGTCCGGAAGCGGGTTATCCTCGGTGCCGTCCAGCAATCGCAGCTTCTACCTGCGCCGACAGTAGGACGACCACCAATTCTTTTCGGGGATGACAGTTCGCCTCATAGCTGCGAACCCTTGTAATCACCGTTGGAAGCAAAACGGTGGGCCACTGGAGCCGACGACCCGGCGACAGTGGACAAAGGCGCTCAGCGCAACAGCTGAGTGCGACGAAACCCTCGTGTGACGAAACCTGCGAGGGAGAGAAAGGACTTCCGTGACTGATACGGACCTCATAGCGGCTGGCAGTGGCGCCGAAGAACCGGACTTGCCCACCACCGCGACAACCTCGAGCTCGGCTCCCGCCGACGTCCCCGACCGCACCCCCCGAGGTGACGGCGCACTCGGGACCATGGTGCTGCCTGAACTTCGCGCGCTGGCCAACGAGGTCGGCGTGAAGGGCACGTCGGGCATGCGTAAGAACGAGTTGATCGCCGCGATCCGCGAACGACGCGGAGAGCCAAACGGCAACGCCGCCAACGGCGGACGATCCGGCGAGCAAAAAGACGCCGAGCGCAAAGAAGCCGAGCACAAAGACAAGAAAGACACCCAACCCAAGGAGCCGGACACCGGTAAGCCCGAGTCCGAAGATTCCCCGCAGCCCAAAGTCGACGCCAAGACCGACGACAGGGCCGACAAGGCAGACGGCGCTGCGGCCAAGACCGATACCAAGCCGGCCCGTCAGGACGGCGACCAGGGCCAAGACCAACAGGGCGGCCAGGGCGGCCGCGACGACGACGACAATCGCCAGGGCCGGCGCGGTCGCCGATTCCGCGATCGCAGGCGCCGCGGCGACAGGCCCGGCGGCGAGGGCGGTGACCCTGAACTGCGTGAAGACGACGTCGTGCAGCCGGTCGCGGGCATCCTCGACGTGCTCGACAACTACGCGTTCGTCCGCACGTCGGGCTACTTGGCCGGCCCGAACGACGTGTACGTCTCGATGAACATGGTTCGCAAGAACGGTCTTCGCCGCGGCGACCACATCACGGGCGCCGTTCGGGTGCCGCGGGAGGGTGAGCAGACCAACCAGCGTCAGAAGTTCAATCCGCTGGTGCGGCTGGACACCGTCAACGGAGCGTCGGTGGACGAAGCCCGGAAGCGCCCGGACTTCACGAAGCTCACCCCGCTGTACCCGAACCAGCGGTTGCGGCTGGAAACCAACACGGAAAAGCTGACCACCAGGGTCATCGACCTGATCATGCCGATCGGCAAGGGCCAGCGGGCGCTGATCGTGTCGCCGCCGAAGGCGGGCAAGACGACGATCCTGCAGGACATCGCGAACGCGGTCACCAAGAACAACCCCGAATGCCACCTCATGGTCGTGCTCGTCGACGAGCGCCCTGAAGAGGTGACCGACATGCAGCGCTCGGTGAAGGGCGAGGTCATCGCCTCGACGTTCGACCGGCCGCCGTCAGATCACACATCGGTCGCCGAGCTCGCGATCGAACGGGCCAAGCGACTGGTGGAGCAGGGCAAGGACGTCGTCGTGCTGCTCGACTCGATCACCCGACTCGGCCGCGCGTACAACAACGCGTCGCCCGCATCGGGCCGGATCCTCTCCGGCGGCGTCGACTCGACCGCGCTGTACCCGCCGAAGCGATTCCTCGGCGCTGCGCGCAACATCGAGGAGGGCGGCTCGCTCACGATCGTCGCGACCGCAATGGTCGAGACCGGGTCCACCGGCGACACCGTCATCTTCGAAGAGTTCAAGGGCACCGGCAACGCCGAGCTCAAGCTCGACCGCAAGATCGCCGAGCGGCGGGTATTCCCCGCCGTCGACGTCAACCCGTCCGGCACACGCAAGGACGAGCTGCTGTTGTCACCGGACGAATTCGCGATCGTGCACAAACTGCGGCGCGTGTTGTCCGGTCTGGACAGCCACCAAGCCATCGACTTGCTGATGAGCCAGCTGCGAAAGACCAAGAACAACTACGAGTTCCTGGTTCAGGTGTCCAAGAACGCGCCGGGCCCGGTGAACGACGAGTTCGCTTCCTAAACCCGCCGGCGGTTGTCAGTAGCCCTGGATACCGACGATCGGAATCCAGATGCCGAACAACCAGATACCCCAGCCGTGGAAACCGTCATCCCACACCGGCGTGACGTTGTAGCCCCAGTAGTTGATCGGATGCGGGTTCACCCACGGCGGCGGGCCTGACCACTGGACAGCGGGCGGCGGTCCCCAGAATCCCCATGGCGGCAGATCGCCGTCGCGCCACCACTTGCCCGGACGTCCGCGCCACCAGTCGGCGCTTCCCACGCTGAAATCATGGTCGCCGTGATCCCAGTCGACGTCGCCACGATTGCCTCCCGGGCCCGGCTTCCAGCCAGGGCCGGGCGGTGGCGGGCAGTCGAAGTTCCGACCGCACTGTCCCGGCTTCGCTGGTAGCGGCGTGCCCGGAGCGGCGCTCGCCACGCCCACGCCTACCGCTCCCGCGGCGCCAACACCGAGCGCGGTGGCCATCGAAGTGGCGGCGAGAACTTTCTTCAGCTTCATTTGTCACTCCTACTTTTGCGACTCTGAACTTCGAATCGCCCCGACATGGTCCGAAGCTGTGTACTTGTGAACTTCTCGACAGCAGCACCGACGCCCGGCCGCTATGCCGAGAAGGCGGGTCCTTTACCGCGCAGGCGCGCGCAAACCAGACCCCTGACCCCCTATCGCGATTATCGGCACAATCCGTCACGCCGTTACCGAGTCACGAGCAACTCAAATCACAGACGACCGCCCTGCGGTCTCAAGGCGGTCGTCATGTGGCCGGCACAGTCGTGTGCCTTCGTCTTTCGGCTACCCACCACGGCGCGGCGCGCAAACCCGGCCCGTCTGATAGATGGAATAGCGCGGCTGCCTGGGGCGTTTCGCATTGGTGGCGACTGGCCTGGCATAATCGGTCGCCGAGACCTCGGTTCCGGTTCACGTCCACAGCGTGCGACGACTGGATCCGATGTCGCCGGCCAGGCCGCTCCGGGCGCAACAATCTGATAGAGGACCATCATGAAATCGGGTATCCACCCTGACTACGTCGAGACCACCGTCCATTGCGGCTGTGGCAACACGTTCACGACCCGCAGCACCAAGAAGGGCGGGCAGATTCACGTCGAGGTGTGCTCGCAGTGCCACCCCTTCTATACGGGCAAGCAGAAGATCCTCGACAGCGGCGGCCGCGTCGCGCGCTTCGAGAAGCGGTACGGCAAGCGCAAAACGGACAACGGCACAACCGACAAATAGCTACCTTCCCGACGCCCGATCTGCCGCCACGCGCGCAGGCCGGGCGTCGGCGCGTTTCGGGGAGGGAGGTGAACGATGACGGACTCCGCGCCGGCGATCGATGCGATGCTTGCCGAGCACGCTGAGCTCGAACGCCGGCTGGCCGACCCCGATTTGCATTCCGACGCGGGTGCAGCGAGAAAGGTCGGCCGACGGTTCGCGCAACTCGCGCCGATCGTGGCGACATATCGAAAGCTGGAAGCCGCCCGTGGCGACCTCGAAGCGGCCCGTGAGCTTGTCGCGGACGACGAGTCGTTCGCCGCCGAGGTCACCGAACTCGAATCCCAGGTTGACGAACTCGACACCCAGCTCACCGACATGCTCGCGCCGCGCGACCCCCACGACGGCGACGACATCGTGCTCGAAGTGAAGTCCGGCGAAGGCGGCGAGGAGTCTGCGCTGTTCGCCGCCGACCTCGCGCGAATGTACATCCGGTACGCGGAGCGGCACGGCTGGAACGTCACTGTGCTCGACGAGACGACGTCCGACCTCGGTGGGTACAAAGAGGCGACGCTGGCGATCGCGAGCAAAGGAGACTCGGCCGACGGCGTGTGGTCGCGGCTGAAGTTCGAAGGTGGCGTGCACCGGGTGCAGCGCGTGCCGGTGACGGAATCACAGGGACGCGTGCACACGTCGGCCGCCGGCGTGCTCGTCTACCCGGAGCCCGAAGAAGTCGGCCAAGTGGAGATCGACGAATCCGATCTGCGCATCGACGTGTACCGGTCGTCGGGCAAGGGCGGCCAGGGGGTGAACACCACCGACTCCGCCGTGAGGATCACCCACTTGCCCAGCGGCATCGTCGTCACCTGCCAAAACGAACGGTCCCAGCTGCAGAACAAGACCCGCGCGCTGCAGGTCCTCGCTGCCCGGCTGCAGGCGTTGGCTGAGGAGCAGGCGCTCGCGGACGCGTCGGCGGACCGCGCGAGCCAGATCCGCACCGTCGACCGCAGTGAACGCATTCGGACGTACAACTTTCCGGAGAACCGGATCACCGACCACCGCATCGGATTCAAAGCCCACAACCTCGACCAGGTGCTCGACGGTGACCTCGACGCACTGTTCGACGCACTTGCCCAGGCGGACAAGCAGTCTCGTCTGCAGAAGGCATGATGGCGAGACTGCGCCGCGCGATCGACGCCGCCACTCACACACTGAGTGACGCCGGTGTCGCCTCCGCGCGCGTCGACGCTGAAGAACTCGCCGCCCATGTCGCCGGCACCAGCCGCGGCCGGTTGGCGTTGCTCGACGAACTCGCCGACGAATTCTTCACCCGATACGACGGCGTCGTGGGTGCTCGCGCGAAACGCATTCCGCTGCAACACATCACTGGCACGACGGCATTCGGTCCCATCGAGGTCAAGGTCGGCCCCGGCGTGTTCATTCCGCGGCCGGAGACCGAAGCTGTTCTGGAATGGGCTGTGGCGCAAGAACGTCCGGCTCATCCGCTGATTGTCGACCTCTGCACCGGTTCGGCGGCCTTGGCCGTCGCGCTGGCCCGGCAACTGCCGTCGGCCCGCGTGATCGGAGTGGAGATGTCCGCCGACGCCTTGGAGTATGCAAGCCGCAATGTAGCCGGCACGTCGGTGGAACTTCGCCGCGGCGACGTTCGCGATCCCGGACTGTTCGACGATCTCGACGGTCGTGTGCACCTCATCGTCGCCAATCCGCCCTACCTGCCGGACGGCACCCAGCTCGAACCCGAAGTCGCAGAACATGACCCGCCGCAGGCGTTGTTCGGCGGCCCGGACGGCACGTCGTACATTCCGGCGATAACGCGGCTCGCCACTCGATGGCTCACCGACGGCGGCCTGCTTGCCGTTGAGCACGACGACACGGCCTCGGACAAAGTGTGCGACTTGCTGGTCCGCAGCGGGCACTTCGAAAATGTCACTGCGCGCACCGATTTCGCGCGGCGACCGCGATTCGTCACCGCCCGCAGGAAGATCGCTGCGCACGCGAGGAGCAGAAAGAAGCGAGTATGACGCAGATCTTCGACTGCGCCGACGAAACTCAGCGGGCGACGGGCATCGCGTCAGCCGTGAGCGCCGTCAAGGGCGGCAGGTTGGTGGTGATGCCCACCGACACCGTCTATGGCGTCGGCGCTGACGCCTTCGACCCTGCTGCTGTCGCCGCACTGTTCTCGGCGAAGGGCCGCGGCCGGAACATGCCGGTGGGGGTGCTGGTCGGTTCCTGGCAGACCATCGACGGCTTGTCGTTCGCGGTGCCGTCTGCGGCGCGCGAGTTGATCCATGCATTCTGGCCGGGTGCGCTGAGCATCGTCGTGCAACAGGCGCCGTCGCTGCAATGGGACCTGGGCGAGGGCAACGGGACGGTGATGGTGCGCATGCCACTGCATCCGGTGGCGATCGAGCTTCTGCGTGAGGTCGGTCCGATGGCCGTGTCGAGCGCGAACGTCTCCGGCAGCCCGCCCGCTACCACCGCGGACGACGCGCACAAACAGCTCGGCGAGCTTGTCGAGGTCTACCTCAACGCCGGGCCGTCACAGCAGCAGGCGGCGTCGACGATCGTCGACCTCACCGGCGAAGCGCCGCGCATTCTCCGTGAGGGACCGGTGACTGCCGGCGAGCTGTCGGCCGTGCTCGGCGTCGACGCCGCAACACTCACGGCTTAGCTCGCACCCCGAGCATGTGGAAGACGTACTCGGGTGAGACAGCGAACGCCAGCGACCGCGATGGCAGCGCCGCCAGTGTTTCGTCGGGGAGGCTCGTGCGGAAATCCAGTGACAGGTCACCGTGGAATCGTGGGTCGACTTGTTGCAGACCGACGATCTCGAGTTTCACTCCGGAGTCGGAGATCTCCACCCGTGCCGGGCCATCATGCGGTGCGTCCCATCGCTGATCGATCGCGGGCTGTTTGAGCATCTGCAGTGACGGCAGCAGGGCATACAACCGCTGCCGGGTGAACACCACGAGACCGATGTGGCGGTTGACGCCGAGAGCGTCATGACGCCCCGGCACGCCGCCGCTAAAACGCTCGCGGACCCGCACCTTCTCGGCGACGTGGATGATGCCTTCGGGTTCCAGCTGTGCCCGAAGGGGTTCGGGCAGCGTGCCGACGCGAAACAGCCTGGAGAAGAATGACATCGCGCCACCATAAGCGACATGACCAGCCGACCATCAGATTGTTGAAGTACGGTTCATCCGGTGGTGAGCGGATCTGCGTTTCTGGCCGACGGGGTGCTCGCCCTCTACGATCGGGGCGCCGGGGTTCCGCTGCGTGAACTCGTCCTCGTCGGCCTCACCGCCGCGATCATCACCTACTTCTGCACCGGCTGGGTGCGTGTGCTCGCTACCCGGGTGGGCGCGGTGGCCATCCCGCGGGAACGCGACGTTCACCTGACACCGACGCCACGCATGGGCGGCCTGGCGATGTACATCGGTGTGCTCGCCGCGGTCCTGCTGGCCTCCCAATTGCCCGCGCTGACACGAGGTTTCGTCTACTCGTCGGGGATGCCGGCGGTGTTGGTCGCGGGCGGAATCATCATGGGCATCGGCTTGATCGACGACAAGTGGGGCCTTGATGCGCTGACGAAATTCGCCGGGCAGATCACCGCCGCCAGTGTCCTGGTGACGATGGGCGTGGCGTGGAGCGTCATCTACATACCCGTCGGCGGAGTCGGGACGATCGTGCTGGACCAGGTGTCGTCGATCCTGCTGACGCTGGCACTGACCGTCGCAATCGTGAACGCGATGAATTTTGTCGACGGTCTCGACGGCCTCGCGGCGGGGTTGGGTCTGATCACCGCGTTGGCCATCTGCATCTTCTCGGTCGGATTGTTGCGCGACCACGGCGGCGACGTGCTGTTCTATCCGCCGGCGGTGATCTCGGTGGTGCTGGCCGGAGCGTGCCTCGGTTTCCTGCCGCACAACTTCCACCGCGCGAAGATCTTCATGGGCGATTCCGGCTCGATGCTGATCGGCCTGATGCTCGCAGCGGCGTCGACGACGGCGGCCGGACCGATCTCGCAGAACGCGTACGGAGCCCGCGATGTGTTCGCTCTGCTGTCGCCGTTCCTCCTCGTCGTCGCGGTGATGTTCGTGCCGATGCTCGACCTGCTGCTTGCGATCGTGCGCCGCGCCCGAGCGGGCCGTAGCGCATTCAGTCCGGACAAGATGCACCTGCATCACCGGCTATTGCAGATCGGCCACTCACACCGACGAGTAGTGCTACTGATCTACCTATGGGTGGGAATCGTGGCGTTCGGTACTGCGAGCACGATCTTCGTCGATCCCCGCTACGCCGGAGCGGTGATGCTCGCGGCAATCGTGGTCGCTGTCGTCGTCACCGTGATCCCACTTCTGAAGCGCGAACAAGAGCTGTACGACGACGAGTAGTAGTCGCCGATTTATGTGGTACGGTGCTGGTAGAACCCGAAAGTACCACCGCGGGTTGCCGGCCCCCCGGCCCGCCGGATTCGCGTCCGGCAGACCGAGAACGACCGACAAAGGGAGATGCCCCTTGGGTGATTCCAGCGCGCCTGCCACGCTCCTATACGCTCGGCGCACGCACTGGAAATCGGCCAGGCATCTTTCAGACACGCGGGATGAGGTAGCAAGGTGACGACGCCAGCGCAGGACGCGCCGTTGGTGTTGCCGTCCGTCGCGTTCCGGCCCGTCCGGCTCTTCCTTCTCTGCCTCGCGCTGACTGCGGCTGCCGCCGGCGCCGGCGTGGCGATCGGTCATCTGGCACTGGGTTTGTTTTTCGGACTCGGCCTGGGGTTGGGTTTGCTCAACGCGGTCATGGTTCAGCGCTCCGTCGACAAGATCACGTCCTCGGCGCACCCGCTGAAGAGCAAGGTGGCCATCAATTCCGCGAGCCGGCTGTTGATCATGACGGTGGTTGGCCTGACCATCGCCTTCCTGTTCCGTCCGGCCGGGCTGGGTGTGGTGTTCGGAATGGCGCTGTTCCAAGTGCTCCTCGTGGCGACGACGGCGCTGCCGGTGATGAAAGCATTGCGCAGGGCCGCAACGACGGCAGGGGAGGCAGAGCATGACTGAATCCATTCTCGCCGATGCCAACCTCGAGGTCGGCCACCATGAGACAGCCAAATGGTTTGGCTTGACCGTCAACACCGACACGGTGTATGCCACCGCGATCGCGGCAGTGATCGTGTTGGCGCTGGCGTTCTTCTTGCGGTGGAAGGTGACGTCGTCGGGCGTGCCGAACGGTGTGCAGTTGTTCTGGGAGGCCCTCACCGTTCAGATGCGCGATCAGATCGAGACGACGATTGGCATGCGCATCGCTCCGTTTGTTCTGCCGTTGGCGGTGACGCTGTTCGTGTTCATCCTCATTGCCAACTGGCTGTCCGTCCTGCCGGTGCAATTCAAGGACGCAAGCGGTAAACCCCACGAACTCCTCGCGCCGCCCGCATCCGACATCAACTTCGTGCTGGCGCTCGCGCTGTTCGTCTTCGTCTGTTACCACGGGGCCGGTATCTGGCGGCGCGGCATCTTGGGCCACCCACTGAAGCTGTTGAAGGGCCACGTCGTATTCCTGGCGCCGATCAACCTCGTCGAAGAACTGGCCAAGCCGATTTCGTTGTCGCTCCGACTTTTTGGCAATATCTTCGCCGGTGGCATCTTGGTCGCGCTGATCGCGTTGTTCCCGCCATACATCATGTGGGCGCCGAACGCGATCTGGAAGACGTTCGATCTGTTCGTCGGCGCCATTCAGGCGTTCATCTTCGCGCTGCTGACGATCTTGTACTTCAGCCAATCGATGGAACTCGACGAGCATGACTGACGCAACCGGACTTGTCGCAAATCCTGGTAGAACCCCTACCAGCTAACAAGGAGGATAGAAATGGCTGCATTGGCTCCCGCCGCCGCACAGGGTGCGCTCATTGGTGGCGGACTGATCATGGCCGGCGGTGCGATCGGCGCCGGTATCGGCGACGGCATCGCGGGTAACGCGCTGATCTCCGGCATCGCGCGCCAGCCCGAGGCACAGGGCCGACTGTTCACGCCGTTCTTCATCACGGTTGGTCTGGTCGAGGCTGCCTACTTCATCAACCTGGCGTTCATGGCTCTGTTCGTGTTCGCCACGCCGATCACCACGAAGTAATTCGCGGCAATGGGTGACATGAGCATCACGTTGGTTGCCGCCGAGGAAGGCGGGCAGCAGAACTTCCTGCTCCCCAACGGCACCTTCTTCGTCGTGCTGCTCATCTTCTTGGTCGTGCTCGGCGTGATCGGGACGTTCGTGGTCCCGCCGATCATGCGGGTGCTTCACCAGCGCGACGAGATGGTCGCCAAAACGATTGAGAACAACCGCAATTCGGATAAGCAGTTCGCCGCTGCCGACTCCGACTACCAAGCGGAGATGGCGCGTGCCCGCCGCGAGGCGTCGAGCATCCGCGACGAGGCGCGCGCCGAGGGTCGCAAGGTCCTCGACGAGATGAAGGGCCGCGCGTCCGAGCAGTCGGCCGCGGCGCTGCAAAAAGCCGACCAGGAGCTCAAGCAGCAGTCGGACGCGATCGCCGGTGACCTGAGGTCGTCGATGGAGACGCTCGCGCGGACCTTGGCCAGTCGTGTGGTCGGCGTCGACGTGGGCGAGGAAGCCACCGCGAAGGCGAGGCGATAACGTGTCGACGTTCTTCGGCCAGCTCGCCGGCTTCCTGGTGATCGCGTTCATCATCTGGCGCTATGTGGTCCCGCCGGTGCGCCGCATGATGACCAACCGCCAAGAAGCAGTTCGCAAACAGCTCGAAGACAGTGCGAACGCGCAGAAGAGACTCGAGGAATCCGAACGCGCACACGAGAAGGCGGTCGCCGACGCCGAACGCGAGGCGGACCGGGTCATCGCCGAGGCGCGCGCGGATGCCGAGAGCATTTCCGAGCAGTTGCGCACGCAGGCTGACGCGGAGGTGGAGCGCGTCAAAGTCCAAGGGGCACAACACGTTCAGCTGCTGCGTGCCCAATTCATCCGGCAGCTTCGCCAAGACTTGGGCGTCGAGGCGGTCCGCCGCGCCGACGGCCTCGTTCGCGATCACGTGTCGGACTCCGACGCGCAGTCGGCGACCGTCGACCGCTTCCTCGACGACCTGGACGCGATGGCGCCCTCGGACATCAGCATCGACGATCCCTCCACGGCGAAACTGCGGGCCGCCAGCCGCGATGCCCTGACCGCGCTGGTGACGAAGTTCGACGACGTCAGCAGCGATCTCAACGTCTCCGAGTTGGAAACGCTCGCAGGCGATTTGGCCGCGGTGACCAAGTTGTTGAGCCGTGAAGCGATTCTCGCCCGCCATCTGGCCGACCCGTCGAACGAGCCTGCGCCCAAGGAACGGCTGTTGGAGTCGGTACTCGGCGGCCACATCGGCGCACCGGCGATGGAGATCCTCAAAGCCGCGGTTTCGGGCCGGTGGTCGTCTGATTCCAACCTGATCGACGCCGTGGAGCATGTCGCACGCCTGGCTCTGCTGGTGCGTGCCGAGCGGGGCCATCACGCCGACGAGGTCGAGGAGCAGCTGTTCTGGTTCGGCCGCATTCTCGACGGGGAGCCGGAGCTGTCGACCTTGCTCAGCGACTACACCCGTCCGGCGGACCGCCGTGTCGAGCTCGTCAAGAACGTGCTCGACATCGGTGGTGGGGTGAACGCCACCACGGAGGCACTGTTGGCCCAGACGGTCGAGTTGCTGCGCGGCGGGCGGGCCGACGAGGCCGTCGCGGCGCTGGCGCAACTGGCCGTCGCGCGGCGCGGCGAGGTCGTCGCACACGCGAAGGCCGCCGCCGACCTCAGCGACGCGCAGCGCACGCGGCTGACCGGGGTGCTCAGCCGCATCTACGGACACCCGGTGTCGGTTCAGCTGCAGATCGACCCTCGGTTGCTTGGCGGTCTCACCGTTGCCGTCGGCGACGAGGTGATCGACGGCACCCTGGCGTCGCGGTTGGCAGAAGCACAAAACCGATTGCCCGACTGAACTTAGTAGCGACACGACCCACCGAAGGCAGGAAGACGAAAAGATATGGCTGAGTTGACGATTTCGCCCGACGACATCCAGGGTGCGATCGAGGAATATGTCTCCAGCTTCAGCGCCGACACGGCGCGCGAAGAGGTAGGCACGGTCATCGACGCCGGTGACGGCATCGCGCACGTCGAGGGATTGCCGTCGGTGATGACCCAGGAACTCCTCGAGTTCGAGGGCGGCGTGCTCGGTGTGGCGCTGAACCTCGACGAGCACAACGTGGGCGCGGTCATCCTCGGCAACTTCGAGAAGATCGCAGAGGGCCAACAGGTCAAGCGCACCGGTGAGGTGCTCTCGGTTCCGGTCGGCGACGAGTTCATGGGCCGGGTGGTCAATCCGCTCGGGCAGCCGATCGACGGCCGCGGCGACATCAACACCGAAGTGCGTCGGGCCCTGGAAATCCAGGCGCCGTCGGTGGTTCAGCGCCAGGGCGTCAAGGAGCCGCTGCAGACCGGCATCAAAGCGATCGACTCCATGACGCCGATCGGCCGGGGCCAGCGGCAGCTGATCATCGGCGACCGCAAGACCGGCAAGACCGCGATCTGTGTCGACACGATCCTCAACCAGCGCCAGGCCTGGGAGAGCGGCGACGAAAAGCAGCAGATGCGTTGTGTTTACGTGGCGATCGGTCAGAAGGGCACGACGATCGCCAGCGTGCACAACACGCTTGAAGAGGGTGGCGCGATGGACTACACCACCATCGTCGCGGCGCCCGCATCGGACTCCGCCGGCTTCAAATGGCTTGCCCCCTATACGGGTTCGGCCATCGCCCAGCACTGGATGTACGACGGCAAGCACGTGCTGATCGTGTTCGACGACCTGTCCAAGCAGGCCGAGGCGTACCGCGCGATCTCGCTGCTGCTGCGCCGGCCGCCGGGTCGTGAGGCGTATCCCGGCGACGTCTTTTATCTGCACTCCCGGCTGCTCGAGCGCTGCGCGAAGCTGTCCGACGAGTTGGGCGGCGGCTCGCTCACCGGTCTGCCGATCATCGAGACAAAGGCCAACGACATCTCGGCCTACATTCCGACCAACGTCATCTCGATCACCGACGGCCAGTGCTTCCTGGAAAGCGATCTGTTCAACCAGGGCGTCCGTCCTGCCATCAACGTCGGCGTGTCGGTGTCGCGCGTCGGCGGTGCGGCGCAGATCAAGGCGATGAAGGAAGTGGCGGGGTCGTTGCGCCTCGACCTCTCGCAGTACCGCGAACTGGAGTCGTTCGCGTCGTTCGCTTCCGACCTCGACGAGAACTCGAAGAAGCAGTTGGAACGCGGCGCGCGACTCGTCGAGGTGCTCAAACAGCCTCAGCAGCAACCGATGTCGGTCGAGGAGCAGGTTGTCGCCATCTTCCTCGGCACCAAGGGACATCTGGATTCGATTCCCGCCGACGACGTCCGGCGCTTCGAGACCGAGTTCCTCGACCACGTGCGCGGCTCACACGAGGAGATCCTCTCCGACATCCGCGAGTCGAAGACGCTCTCTGACGAGACAGCCGAGAAGCTCGAGGATGTGATCAACCAGTTCAAGAAGGGCTTCGACACGTCCGACGGCAGCTCGGCGGTTCCCGACGAGCACGTCGACGCCATGGACGAAGAGGACATCGAGAAGGAATCGGTGAAAGTGCGCAAGCCGGCACCGAAGAAGAAGAAGAACTAGGTCTTTATGGCTGCCACACTTCGCGAACTCCGCGGGCGCATTCGCTCGGCCGGGTCGATCAAGAAGATCACCAAGGCCCAGGAGATGATCGCCACCTCGCGCATTGCCAAAGCACAGGCGCGGGTCGAGGCCGCCAGGCCGTACGCGGCAGAGATCACCAACATGCTCACCAATCTCGCCGCGGAGTCCGCGCTCGACCATCCCCTGCTGGTCGAACGTGATGACCCGAAGCGGGCCGCTGTCCTGGTGGTGTCGTCGGATCGCGGGTTGTGTGGCGCCTACAACGCCAACGTGTTTCGGCGATCCGAAGAGCTGTTCTCGCTTCTGCGCAGCGAGGGCAAGACCCCGATCCTCTATGTGGTCGGCCGGAAAGCGTTGAACTACTACAGTTTCCGGAACTGGACGGTCACCGAGGCGTGGACGGGATTCTCGGAGAAGCCGACGTATGAGAACGCGCAAGATATTGCCTCGACCCTGGTGGACGCTTTCAACGCCGGCGCGGATGACAAGGGCGACGATCCCGGCCCGGACAATGTGCTCGGCGTCGACGAACTCCACCTCGTGTACACCGAGTTCAAGTCGATGATGTCGCAGACCGCGATGGCGCATCGCATTGCACCGATGGTGGTCGAGTACGTGGAGGAGGAGCCCGGACCGCGCACGTTGTTCTCGTTCGAGCCGGACGCGACAACACTGTTCGACGCGCTGCTGCCCAGGTATGTCACGACCCGGATCTTCGCTGCACTGCTCGAGTCTGCGGCGTCGGAGTCGGCGTCGCGTCGGCGTGCGATGAAGTCGGCCAGTGACAACGCCGACGATCTCATCCGCGACCTGACCCTGCAGGCCAACCGGGAACGGCAGGCGCAGATCACCCAGGAAATCAGTGAAATCGTCGGCGGCGCAAACGCGTTGGCCGACGCGGCGCAGTAGACCCCATCGAGAAGGCTAGAAAGCGAAGAAGACATGACCGCAACTGCTGAACGCGAGAAGACCTCGACCAGAGGCAAGGACACCAACGGCCGGGTGGTGCGGGTCACCGGCCCGGTGGTCGACGTCGAGTTCCCGCGCGGTTCCGTCCCGGAACTGTTCAACGCGCTGCACGCCGACATCACCTTCGAGGAACTCGCGAAGACGCTCACGCTGGAAGTCGCCCTGCACCTCGGCGACAGCCTCGTGCGCTGCATCTCCCTGCAACCCACCGACGGCCTGGTGCGCGGGGTGGAGGTCATCGACACGGGAGCGTCGATCTCGGTGCCGGTCGGAGACGGCGTGAAGGGGCACGTGTGGAACGCACTCGGTGTCTGCCTTGACGAAAAGGACTACGGCGCAGACCTCGACCGGTGGCCGATCCACCGCAAGCCGCCGGCGTTCGACGAACTCGAACCGCGCACCGAGATGTTGGAGACCGGCCTGAAAGTGGTCGACCTCCTGACGCCGTATGTGCGTGGCGGCAAGATCGCCCTGTTCGGCGGCGCCGGGGTCGGCAAGACGGTGCTGATCCAGGAGATGATCAACCGCATCGCGCGAAACTTCGGCGGCACTTCGGTGTTCGCCGGCGTCGGCGAGCGCACCCGTGAGGGCAACGACCTGTGGGTCGAGCTCGAAGAGGCGAACGTGCTGAAGGACACCGCGCTGGTGTTCGGACAGATGGACGAGCCGCCCGGCACCCGTATGCGCGTGGCGTTGTCCGCGCTGACGATGGCCGAGTTCTTCCGCGACGAGCAGGGCCAGGACGTTCTTCTGTTCATCGACAACATCTTCCGGTTCACCCAGGCCGGCTCCGAGGTGTCGACGCTGCTGGGTCGCATGCCGTCAGCGGTGGGATACCAGCCGACCCTTGCCGACGAGATGGGCGAACTGCAGGAGCGCATTACCTCGACGCGGGGACGGTCGATCACGTCGATGCAGGCGGTGTACGTGCCCGCCGACGACTACACCGACCCGGCACCCGCGACCACCTTCGCGCACCTGGACGCCACCACCGAGTTGAGCCGAAATGTGTTC
Organism: Mycobacterium sp.; assembly: GCA_035651275.1. Classification (GTDB taxonomy): domain Bacteria; phylum Actinomycetota; class Actinomycetes; order Mycobacteriales; family Mycobacteriaceae; genus Mycobacterium. The sequence continues at coordinate 21,721 of DASRFZ010000256.1, forward strand.
TCCAAAGGCATCTTCCCCGCGGTGGACCCGCTCGCATCGAGCTCGACGATCCTCGACCCGTCGATCGTCGGCGACGAGCACTACCGAGTGGCGCAGGAGGTCATCCGAATCCTGCAGCGCTACAAGGACCTTCAGGACATCATCGCTATTCTTGGTATCGATGAGCTGTCCGAAGAGGACAAGCAGCTGGTGCAGCGGGCACGCCGCATCGAGCGGTTCCTGTCGCAGAACATGATGGCGGCCGAGCAGTTCACCGGCCAGCCCGGGTCCAACGTGCCGCTGAAGGAAACCATCGACGCGTTCGACCGGCTGTGCAAGGGCGAATTCGACCATCTGCCGGAGCAGGCGTTCTTCCTGATCGGCGGTCTGGAGGACTTGGAGAAGAAGGCCGAGAGCCTGGGCGTCAAGATCGACGAGTCCTCCGGCGACGGCGCCCCGACGTCGTCGGACGAGAAGGACGACGAAAAGGACGAGCAGTCAGCCGAAGACGACGGCAAAGACGAAAAAGACAACGACGACAAAGATGAGTAGGCACTGACATGGCCGACATGAACGTCGACATCGTCGCGGTCGAGCGGGAGATCTGGTCCGGCAAGGGAACGTTCGTCTTCACCCGGACCACTTCCGGCGAGATCGGCATTCTGCCCCGGCACATCCCGATGGTGGCGCAACTCGTCGACGACGCGATGGTCAGGGTTGAACGCGAAGGCGAGGACGATCTGCGGATCGCAGTCGACGGCGGCTTCATGTCGGTGACCGACGACGGTGTGATCATCTTGGCCGAGTCCGCGGAATTCGAATCGGAGATCGACGCCGAACGGGCCCGCACTGACGCCGATTCTGATGATCCCGACACCGCCGCGAGGGGTCGAGCTAGGCTGCGCGCGCTCGGCGAAATCGACTAGGACGCCCTGCCTTTGAGCGCACCGACGGCAATCATGGCAGCGCTCATCGCCGTGTTGTTCTTGGCCGTGGTGGCGCTGATGTACCGGCTGTGGAAGCTGCGTCAAGGCGGCACCGCTGCGATCCTTCGTGATATCCCCGCTGTCGGCGGCCATGGCTGGCGACACGGCGTGATTCGGTACCGTGGAGGGGAAGCGGTTTTCTACCGCTTGTCGAGTCTGAGGTTGTGGCCGGATCGTCGGCTGAGCCGCCGCGGCATCGAGATCGTGTCCCGACGAGCGCCCCGAGATGACGAGTTCGACATCATGACCGCAGAGATCGCCGTGCTCGAATTGCGCGACAGCAGTCAGGAACGTCGGCGCGGCTATGAGGTCGCGCTGGATCGTGGAGCGCTGACGGCCTTCCTGTCATGGCTTGAGTCGAGACCATCGCCTCGGACCGAACGGCGAACGAGGTAGCGCCGCAACCTCATTGGGGCGTTTGGCCGCCTGGCTGCCAGAGCACGTCGCCTTGCGGATTCGCGACCCGCGAGAGAATGAACAGCAGATCAGACAACCGGTTGAGGTATTGGGCCGGCAATACGCTCACGTCATCCGGATGGACTTCGATCGCGGCCCACGCGGAGCGCTCCGCGCGCCGGGCCACGGTGCGGGCGACATGCAGAAGCGCCGACAGGGGTGAACCACCCGGCAGCACAAATGAATTGAGCGCGGGCAACGGCTCGTTGTACTCGTCGCACCATGCTTCCAGCCGGTCGACGTAGGTCTGCGTGATGCGAAGCGGGGGATATTGCGGGTTCTCGACGACCGGTGTCGAGAGGTCGGCACCGGCGTCGAACAGATCGTTTTGGATCTGGCGGAGCACTGCGGTCAGCTGCTCGTCCGGCGTGCCTAACGCGATGGCGGCGCCGATCGCGGCGTTGGTTTCGTCGCAGTCGGCATAAGCCACCAGGCGCGGGTCGTTTTTGCTCACCCGTGAGAAGTCACTCAGCCCGGTAGTGCCGTCGTCGCCGGTACGGGTGTAGATGCGGGTCAGGTGGACTGCCACTTGTTTACACTAACCCGCGTGAGCGAGCGCTTTGTGGTGACCGGCGGCAACCGGTTATCGGGGGAAGTGGCGGTCACCGGCGCAAAGAACAGCGTGCTCAAGCTGATGGCAGCGGCATTGCTCGCCGAGGGCACCAGCACGATCACCAACTGCCCCGACATTCTCGACGTCCCGCTGATGGCGGAAGTGCTCAGAGGTCTGGGCGCCACCGTTGAGCTGGACGGTCCGGTGGCACGGGTGACTTCACCCGACGAGCCCAAGTACGACGCGGATTTTGCGGCAGTGCGCCAATTCCGGGCTTCGGTCTGCGTGCTCGGTCCGCTCGTCGGCCGGTGCAAACGGGCCCGGGTGGCATTGCCGGGCGGAGACGCGATCGGATCGCGGCCGCTGGACATGCACCAGGCCGGCCTGCGTCAGCTGGGCGCCACGTGCAACATCGAGCATGGCTGCGTGGTTGCCTCGGCAGATCACTTGCACGGCGCGGAGATTCAGCTCGAATTCCCATCCGTGGGCGCGACCGAGAACATCCTGATGGCAGCGGTGTTGGCGGACGGCGTGACGACGATCCACAACGCCGCCCGCGAGCCCGACGTCGTCGATCTGTGCACGATGCTTTCTCAGATGGGCGCCGAAATCGAAGGCGCCGGCACATCGACGTTGACGATCACCGGCGTCGACCGCCTTCACCCGACCGAGCACCGCGTGATCGGCGACCGAATCGTGGCCGCGACATGGGGGATCGCCGCGGCGATGACGCGAGGCGACATCTCTGTGACCGGAGTCGATCCCGCCCACCTACAACTGGTCTTGCACAAGCTCCATGCTGCAGGTGCCACAGTTACGCAGGACGACAACGGGTTTCGCGTCGTGCAATACGAGCGGCCGAAGGCCGTCAACGTTGCGACGTTGCCGTTCCCGGGCTTTCCGACCGATCTGCAGCCGATGGCGATTGGCCTGGCCGCGATCGCAGACGGCACATCAATGATCACCGAAAACGTCTTCGAGGCCCGCTTCCGCTTCGTCGAGGAGATGATTCGCCTCGGCGCCGACGCGCGCACTGATGGCCATCACGCCGTGGTACGCGGCATCCCGCAGCTGTCCAGTGCACCGGTGTGGTCGTCTGACATCCGGGCCGGCGCGGGCCTGGTGCTCGCGGGTCTCGTCGCTGACGGCGACACCGAAGTGCACGATGTCTTCCACATCGACAGGGGTTATCCGCTGTTCGTCGAAAACCTGGTGAGTCTGGGGGCGGAAATCGAGCGGGTGACGTCCTAGCCGGACTGCCCCATAGGGCACTTGACCTGCGGTTTGACGCATGTCAGCAGGTGGAGTACAGTGGCAGGGTTGCCTGTTGAACGGGTGTGTTGTTTGAGAACTCAATAGTGTGTTTGGTGGTTTTTGTTTGTTGTTTTTGTTTTTGCCATGCTTGCGCGTCCCCGTGTGTGGGTGTGGTTTTTTGTTTGGTCAGGTTTCTCTGGCAAGTGGTTTTGTTTGGAG
>DASRFZ010000257.1:0-32716 GCA_035651275.1 Mycobacterium sp.
GCCCGACTTCATCGACGAACCCACGCGCGCGCTCGCCGAACGTGATCTCGCCGAGGTGGCGTCGGGATACCGGCCCGATCAGTTGCAGCGCTACGCCGACCACTACGCGCTGGTGCTTAACCCGGACGGCAATTTCTCCGATGCGGATCGCGCGCGTCGGCGCGGCGTGAGTATCGGCCCGCAGGGCGCCAATGGGATGAGTCGGCTCACCGGCTGGCTCGACCCGGAGTTGCGCGCCGGCATTGACGAGGTGCTGGCCAAGTGGGCGGCGCCGGGGATGTGCAATCCCGCAGATGTCGATCCCACCGTGGCCGGCGATCCATCATCAGAGGCCATCAACCACGATGTGCGCACCACCGCCCAGCGCAATCATGACGCGCTGACTGCGATGGTGCGGTCGGTGCTGACTTCCGGTGAGTTGGGGTCGCATCAGGGTGTGCCGGTGACCATCACCGCGACCGTCGAGTTGGCCGACTTGCAAGCCAAGGCCGGCGTCGCACACACCGGCACCGGAACGGTGTTGCCGGTCACCGATCTGATCCGGATGGCCGGGCAGGCCTACAACTACCTATTGATCTTCGACAAGGCCAAGCGCGTCGAGCTCTACAAAGGCCGGACCACGCGGTTGGCCACTCCCGCGCAGCGGCTAGTGCTGACCGCGGTCGAACGCGGTTGCACCTTTCCCGGCTGTGACGTGCCGGCGGCCTGGGCACAGGTCCATCACGTCACCGAATGGGCCAAAGGCGGACCCACTGACATCGACCACGTGACATTGGCCTGCGGACCGCACAATCGCCTAGTCGACGAGAAGGGCTGGAAGACACGAAAACGCGAAGACGGCACGACCGAATGGATACCGCCGCCAAAGTGGCAGCGCGGCCAGCCAAGAACCAATACCTACTGGCACCCAGAGAAGATGCTGCCGAAGGAGGAAGACGACGGCGGCGACGAAAACCACGCCGCCTAGCGCCGCCGCGCCAGCACGCCTGCAAGCGCGATCACGACGATGCCGGCGACGGGTACCGTCAGTAACCCCACGCGCAGGCTGAACGCATCTGCAAGCGCTCCGACAATCATTGGCGCGCAGACGAATCCGACGCGCATCAGCCAGGTCACGGCTGTCAACCCGGTGCCATGCTTGAGGCCGGGCAGCTCGTCCGCGCGCTGCATTGCGGCCGGGATCAGACTCGCGACGCCCAGGCCGGCCGCGGCGAATCCCGCAATCACGGACGGCACGCTGGGGAACGCCAACGCGAGTCCCATGCCGACAGCCGCAATCGCGCCGCCGACGCGAGCGACCACCCGCTGTCCATACCTGTCGACCAGCCGATCGGCGACGATCCGCCCGATGAACTGAAATCCGACGGCGGCGATATACCCGAACACTGCGATCGCTCCCGGCGCGCCGAGTTCACGCAGATACAGCGTCGCCCACGAACTTCCCGCATCTTCGATCGCGGCGTCGGCGATCGCGATCGTCACCACCGCGGCGAGTGCCACGTACGTCGCCACCCTGGCGCGGGACATCTCAATCGGCGCGGCGGCGGGTACGGCAGCGTCGTCAGGGCCCGGCAGCAGAAACCTGTAGGCGATCAGACACATCACCGAAAACACCACCGCCGACACCGCTAGGTGTGCTCCACGCGAAACATGCAAGGCGATCGCGGCCGCCCCCATCGCTCCGCCGAGGATCGCACCGGCTGACCACACCGCATGAAACGAGTTGATGATCGACCGCCCGTACCGCCGCTGCACCCGCAGTCCGTGTGCGTTCTGCGCGACATCGGTCACCGCGTCGCAACCACCGGCGACAAGCAACGCGCCCGCGAAAGTCCACACCGACGGCGCCACCCCTGCCAACCATGCGAACGCGGCGATTCCCACGGAGCCCCAGACCGCGACCGGCGCCGACCGGAACCGCCGGATCAACACCGCCGCGGTTGGGCCGGTGACCAGTGCCCCCACCGAGAACGCCGCCACCGCGACTCCATACACAGCGTTCGACAGACCGAGGTCCGCCTTGATCTCCGGATACCGCGGCAACAGGTTCGCGAACAAGGCGCCGTTGCTCAGAAAAAGCGCGGCGACTGCGACTCGCGCTCGCCGATCGCGCATCTGCCGGAGACTACCGGCAGTGTCATCGGCGAAGATGGCCACCATGACGTCGCAACAGCCGTTGCTCACCGAGCTCGCCGCGCGTTATCGCGTTGCCAGTCAATACGAGGACGCCAACGGCCGACAGGTGACGGTGCCCGACCGCACCCTCATCGCCGTGCTCGCTGCACTCGGCGTCGACGCGAGCAGCGAGCATGCCTGCAAGGCTGCGCTCGACGACCACGACCGCGCGTACTGGTCGCGCTCGCTTCCGCCGGTGATCGTCGCTCGAGCCGGTACGCCGACTCCGTTTTGGGTGCACGTGCCGCACGGCCAGCCGGCGCGGCTGTGGCTGCGCCTCGAAGACGGCACCGTGTGGACCGGTCTTCGTCAGCTCGACAACTTCACTCCCCCGCATGACGTTGACGGCAAGCCCGTCGGCGAGGCCACATTCGAACTCCCGGCGAATCTTCCGCTGGGCTACCACCGCCTGTACCTCGACGACGCCGACGACGCCGCGGTGATCGTCACCCCCGCCTTTCTGCGCGTTCCCGAACGGCTCGGCGCGCGCCGCACCTGGGGTCTGGCCACCCAGCTCTACAGCGTACGGTCCAAAAGATCTTGGGGCACAGGCGATCTCACCGATCTCACCGATCTCGCGATCTGGGCCAGCACGCGGCACCACGCAGGGTTTGTCCTCGTCAACCCGTTGCATGCCGCCGCCCCCACCGCGCCGATGGAACCGTCGCCGTACCTTCCGACGTCACGCCGGTTCGTCAATCCGATCTACCTGAGAGTGGAAGCCGTTCCCGAGTTCGCCGACGTCCGTCACCGCCGCAGGCTCCGCAAGCTGCAGGAAGATGTGCAAGCAGGTGCCAAGCGTGCCGACACCGTCGACCGCGACGCGGCGTGGGCCGCGAAGCGTGCAGCACTCGAGGCCGTGTATCGCGTGACGCCTTCTGCCGGACGGAAACTCGCGTATGCAGCGTTCTGTGAGCGCGAAGGGCGCGAACTTGACGACTTTGCCACCTGGTGCGCGCTTGCCGAGGTGCACGGCAGCGACTGGCATCACTGGCCGACCGACCTTCAGCATCCCGACAGTCCCGGAATCGCCGAGTTCACAACCGAACACGCCGACGAAATCGATTTTCATCGGTGGTTGCAATGGCAGCTCGACGACCAACTCACCATCGCTCAGGCTCACTCTCTGCAGGCGGGTATGGCGCTGGGGATCGTGCACGACATCGCTGTCGGCGTGCATCCCAACGGCGCTGACGCCTGGGCGCTGCAAGACGTGCTCGCTCTCGGAGCGAGCGCGGGAGCCCCTCCCGACGCGTTCAACCAGCAGGGTCAGGACTGGTCCCAACCACCGTGGCGACCGGATGCGTTGGCAGATAACGAGTATCGACCATTCCGGGCGAGGGTCAACGCAGTGCTGCGGCACGCCGGCGGTGTCCGCGTCGACCACATCATCGGCCTGTTCCGGCTGTGGTGGATTCCGAAAGGCTCGCCACCCACTGACGGCGCATATGTGTACTACGACCACGAGGCGATGATTGGCATCCTCGCGCTGGAGGCGCATCGCGCCGAGGCACTCGTCGTCGGCGAAGACCTCGGCACCGTCGAACCGTGGGTGCGCGACTATCTCCGCGACCGCGGGCTCTTCGGGACGTCGATTCTGTGGTTCGAAGCGGACCGGGACGGCCCCGCCGCCACGGGTGGTCCGCTGCCAGCCGAGCGGTGGCGCGAATACTGCCTGAGTTCGGTTACCACCCATGACCTTCCGCCGACAGCCGGATATCTGGCGGGAGATCACGTGCGACTGCGCGACCGCCTCGGCCTGCTGACGCGTTCCTTCGACGATGAACTCGCAGCGGACCGCACCGAACAACAGGCGTGGCTTGCCGAGTTGCGCAGAGTGGGCCTGCTGGGCCGCGATCCCGACGTCGACGACACGGTGCTCGCCCTGCACCGCTACCTGGGCCGTACTCCGTCGAAGTTGTTGTCGCTGTCGTTGACCGACGCGGTCGGCGACCGGCGCACACAGAATCAGCCCGGCACTACCGACGAGTACCCGAATTGGCGTGTGCCGCTGTGCGGTCCGACAGGGCGGCAACTCCTCCTCGAAGACGTGTTCCGCGACCAGCGGGCCGCGAAGCTAGCGGAGGCGATGCGCGCCGACACCCAGGGCGACGGCCGAACCCACGGTGACAACCGATGAAGTTTGCAGTGATCGCCCCCGTCGGCGCAGGCGTCACCGCGGACCCGGCGTGGATGTCGGTGTTCGCACAGCACGTAGAGGCGTGCGGTTTCCACGAAATCGTCGCGGTCGAGCACACCGTGCTCGCCACGCGCTACGACAGCGTGTACCCGTATGACGCGTCCGGACGTGTCGAGCTCACCGCCGACTGCCCCGTCCCGGATCCCCTTGAGCTGCTTGGATTTCTGGCGGGCCAGACCACCACGCTCGGCCTCGCCACCGGGGTGCTGGTGCTGCCGAATCATCACCCGGTCGTGCTCGCCAAGCGGGTGGCAACGCTCGACGCGTTGTCGTCGGGCCGGGTGCGGCTTTGCGTCGGCGTGGGCTGGCTACGCGAGGAAATCGAGGCATGCGGCGCGCCGTTCGGCAGCCGCGGGCGACGCGCCGACGAGCAGATCGAGGTCATGCGGCTGCTGTGGTCGGACACTCCAACCGGCGCGACCCACCGCGGCGAGTTCTTCCAATTCGCCGACGTCGCTTGCTATCCCAAGCCCGCGCGGGGCGCAATGCTGCCCATCCACATCGGCGGCCACAGCATCGCAGCCGCCCGGCGCGCTGGCCGTCTGGGCGACGGATTCCAGCCGCTCGGCGTCGCAGGCGCCGAACTTACCGCCTTGCTCGACGTGATGCGCGACGAAGCGACCCGCTGCGGACGTGACTTCGCGTCGCTTGAGCTCACACTCGGCCACCTGGTCGTCAAGATCGACGCCGACCGCGCTGGCAAACTCGCCGACATGGGCGCCGGCCGTGCCGTGCTCGCGATGCCGTCGACCGCCGATCTCCACGAGGCGACGGACGCACTGTCGGCGTGCGCCGACCGGCTGGGACTGACAGCATGAACCCGGAAAATCGGTTAACACTAAGCGATCTCGTACACCGCTACGCCGCGCTGGTCGACGACCGCCGCTTCGACGATGCGGTCGGCCTCTTCGCGCAAGACGCGACGCTCGTACTACCCGATCCCCCGCAGTCACTTGAGCCAGTGGTCCGGCATTCTGGGCACGAGGAGATCCGGACGGCGATGTCTGCGGTCGCCGCGGTCGCGCGGACACAGCACGCAATCGTCGGCGAAACCTACACTGCTACAGCAGAACTGGCCCGTGGGCGCATCTCGTGCATTGCCCACCACTGGACCGAAAGAGACGGCCGTGTCACGGACATCGCATGGCATGTGCGCTACGACGACGAATACGTCGACACCAACGCCGGATGGCGATTCGCCAGCCGCACACTGACAATCGACGCAATCCAAACGCACCCCGTGAGCCGACTCAGGCCGGCCGGGTCGTAGCCAAATGCGCGCCTGGGTCGTCTGGTCCGTCGGGCTGCTCGCCTACATCGTCGCCGTCCTGGACCGCACGACGCTAGGCGTGTCAGGGCTCCAAGCCGCGCACCGATTCGGTGCCAGCCCTGGTGTGTTGTCGACTTTCGTGGTGCTGCAAGTGGTCGTGTACGCCGCAGCGCAGGTTCCCGCCGGGGTGCTGCTCGACAAGCTCGGCAGTAAGACGCTGATCGTCGCCGGTGGCGTGCTGATGGCGACCGGGCAGCTCATCCTCGCGTTGACGACGTCTTTGCCCGCCGCGATCGGTGCGCGGGCCGTGCTTGGCCTCGGCGACGCGCTGACGTTCATCTCCGTGCTGCGTTTGGTGCCGCATTGGTTTGCGCCGCGTCGCGTGCCGCTGGTGACGCAGCTGACCGGCATCTGCGGGCAGCTGGGTCAGGTCCTTTCCGCGGTACCGTTTCTCGCGGTGCTCACTGGCGGCGGGTGGAAGATCGCGTACACCGCGGTGGCCGCGCTGGGCCTGCTCTCGGCCGCGCTGACCCTGTCGCTGGTGCACGACACCCCGCAGGGTGGGATAGCCCGAGACGAGAAGACCGATCTGCGCGCCACGCTTGCCAACGTCAAGACGGTGTGGCTGCGGCCCGGTACGCGGCTTGGATTCTTCACCCACATGGGCACCCAGTTCTCCGTGACCGTCTTCGCATTGATGTGGGGCGTACCGTATCTGACCGCTGCCCAAGGGGTTTCGACGGCTGCTGCCGGCGCGTTGCTGTCAGTCTCGGTGGCGACGGCCATCGTCGCCGGCATCGTCATCGGCGTGCTGACGGCGCGGTATCCACTGCGCAGGTCGTGGATGGTGCTGACGATCATTGCGAGCAACGCGGCGATCTGGACAGTGGTGCTCGCGCTTCCAGTGCGCTCTCCGCTGTGGCTGCTCACGCTGCTCGTCGTGGTGATCTCGGTCGGCGGCCCAGGCTCGATGGTCGGATTCGACTTCGCCCGCACATTCAATCCGCGTGCGACGCTGGGCACCGCGCAGGGCATGGTCAACATGGGCGGCTTCGTCGCCTCGTTGGTGATCATGCAGGCGATGGGACTGATCATCGGCGCGGCGGGAGGCTATTCATTTGACGCGTTTCGCGTCGCGTGGACCGTGCAGTACGGCGTGTGGGCACTGGCCGTCGTCGGCATTCTGATCACCCGCCGCAAAGCCCGCCGCGCGATGACTCCCGACCAATGGCGTTATCTCCTTGAGGGTTTCGAGCCGGCTTAGCTCCGGATCACCTGGCCCGGTAACGTTTCGAGCCATGAGTGACGAGCTGACCCGGTGGCGCATGAATCTCGCCGACGACGCGACGATCACGTTCGATGAGGCCACGAAGATGATCACGAAGATCAGCACCGGCGAAACCTGCGACCTGGGCGACTACCCGTCGTTCGTCCGCGACGGCGACACGTTGTTCGTCAGCAGCGGGCACGCGCAGAAGCTGGGCAAATGGTACGTGCCGGGCTAGCCGGTTACGACTCTAGCTGTGCTTTAAGGGTTTTCAGCGTCTCGGCCAATGTCCGGCCGACCTGCCTGGTGGCGATCCGGTCGGCAATCAGCCCCAGCAGTCCGCCCGGCGCCTGATACGACAGCCGAAACGTCACCCGCGTGCGGCCCTCCGCGTCTTCGCGCAGCCGGAACCGGCCCCGCATCGTGATTCCGGTGATCGACGTCCACGCCAGTTCGCGCGGCTGGTCGAACTCGACCACCTCGATCACGCCACCGACCGGCACCGAGCCGATCTTCCAGTGCACGGTGTAGCGGGCGCCGATGCCCATCGGCCCGTCGGTGATCGTCTCCCACCGCGCGAGGTTCGGCATGAACGTCGGATAGCGGTCCGGATCGCTCACCACTTTCCAGACGTCGTCGCGGTCGGCGTCGATCACGCACCGCCGTTCGACGCGCACTAGCCGACCACCGGGAACCGTCGCTCAGCGGCCAGCCTGTCGACCCCGCTCTGCAGGCTGGACAGCACCTTCTCGTTCACCGCGTCGTCGTCGCCCGCGCTGTCGATCGGCTCCTGGACCTCGATCGTGATCTTCGCCGGCAGCGGCAGCCGCGGAATCATGTCACTGACCACCAGACCCCAGGGCGGCGCCAACAGTATCGGCACGCTCTTCAGCCGTGCCAGCTTGTCCACCATCAGCAGTTTGGCCAGCCACTGTCCGCGGTCCAGGAACAGCGCGGACTCCTGGCCGCCGACGCTGGCGATCGGCACGATCGGCACACCCGCCTCTCGGGCCAGTCGCACGTAGCCCTTGCGTCCACCGAAGTCGACCTTGTGGCGTTCCCAGACGGGCCGGAATACCTCGTAGTCGCCGCCCGGATACACCAGCAGCGCGGCCCCGGATTCCAGCGCCAGCCGGGCGTTTTCATGGTTCGCCGCGACGGTGCCGAACTTGCGAAGCGACGCCAGCGGCGGCGCGGAGACGACCAAATTGTGCGCAAGCTGATAGAACGGCCGCTCGACGCCGAAGTACGAGCAGAACGCGAGCGTGAACACGAAGGTGTCCGGAGGCAGGTTGCCGCCGCTGTGGTTGCCGACGAGCAGCACCGGCCCGTCGTTCGGGATCCTGTCCAGCCCTCGCACGTCGGCGCGGAAATAGATCGACGCCAGCAACCACAAGCCCGGCAACTGGTCGCGAATGTAGTCGGGGTCGCGCTGGTCGAGGTCGGCCTTCGGGACCCGCGAGACCACCTGATGACGGGCCCACTCAAGGACGTCGCCGATTCCGGCCATGTCGGTCCTATTGACCGAGCCCGGCAACCTCAAACCCGCGGTCGCGACGGCCTAGACTTTCTGCATGCTGCGACCGCAACGTTTCCAGCGCGGGGTCGACCCGGGTCCGGTGCAGATCCAGCCGCGAAAAGTGCACTTCGACTTCTCCGACGTGCCGCTGCACTGGATCCCCGGCCATCCGGTGGCGTCCGACATGATCGGCATCCTGCACGTGGTGCTGCCGGCAGGCGAACGCTGGTTCGTCGCGACACTCGCCGAGGCGCTGCCACTGGTCAAGGATCCCAAGCTCGCCGACGACATCCGCGGGTTCATCGGCCAGGAGGCCATTCACGCCAACGTGCACGAACAGGCGCTGCACGAGTTCATGGAGGCCCGCGGCTTCGACCCGAAACCGATGCTCGACCAGATCGAGTACGTGATCGCCAAGATGCTGAGCCCGTCGAGGTCGCCGAACCCCCGGCGCCGGCACAACAACCTGTGCGATCGCCTCTGGTTCATCGCCGCGCTCGAGCATTACACCGCGGTGCTCGGCGACTTCGCGCTGAACAGCGCATGGGACGACTTCGGTGCGCACCCGACGTTCGTCGACGTGTTCCGCTGGCACGGCGCCGAGGAGGTCGAACACCGCCACGTCGCGCACGACGTCGCGACTTACTTCAGCGACAGCTACCGCGATCGCGTCGGGGCGATGCTGCTCGCGTCGACGTTTTTGATGGTCGCCTTCCAGCGCTTCGCCTGGTACCTGATCAAGACCGATCCCCAGGTGGACTTCGGGTGGTGGAAGATGCAGCGGCTGCGCTATCTCGACTCAAAGCACGGGCTTCTGCCGAACTATCGAAAGCTGTTCGGCGCCAACACACTTGACTACCTGCGCCCAGGATTTTCCCCGGAGAAGATGGGGTCGACGGCGCAGGCGGTGGCGTACCTGGCGAGCTCGCCGGCCGCGCGCGCCGCGCACCTGTGATGTCTGCATTGCCTCGCGTCCGTGAATTGCCGCCCAGCGCGTCGGGCCGTTCGCGGCACGACCCTCTGCTCGGCGTCGCGCACGCGGCGCTGTCGGCGGCGTGGGGACTGACAGCGGCGCTGCGACGGCAGCGTCCTGTGCCGGAGCCCGAGCGCACCCACACGCTGACCGTGGCGGACCGCCGGGTGGTCGCCCATGACCAGGACGTCGTAGCGCTCACGTTGGCCGCCGCCGACGGGTCCGCGCTCCCGCGGTGGTTTCCCGGCGCACACATCGATATCCACTTGCCCAGCGGGCGGGTTCGGCAGTTCTCGCTCAATGGCGACCCCGCGACGCGTGATTCGTACCGCATCGCGGTGCGGCGCATTCCCGACGGCGGCGGCGGATCGACCGAAGTGCACGACGACCTCGCCGTCGGCGCCACCGTCACCACCAGCGGACCGCGCAATGCCTTTCCACTGTCGATGCCCGGCTACGGCTCGCCCACGCAGAGCTTCCGGTTCATCGCAGGCGGCATCGGCATCACGCCGATCCTGCCGATGCTGCGCCAGGCGCAGGGCCTCGGTGTGGACTGGACGATGGTCTACGTCGGGCGCAGCGCCGACAGCCTCCCGTTTGTCGACGAGGTCACCCGCTACGGAGATCGTGTCGAGATCCGCACGGACGACGTGCACGGTCTGCCCGCGGCCGACGACCTGCTGGGCGACTGTCCCGATGCCACCGCGGTCTACGCGTGCGGGCCGCCGCCGATGCTGACGGCGATTCGCACCCGGCTGGCCGGCCGCGACAACGTGGAACTGCACTTCGAGAGGTTCGCCGCACCGCCGGTCGTCGACGGCAAACCGTTCTCGGTGTGCGTCGCGTCGACCGGTGAGGTCGTCGAGGTCAACGCCGACGAAACGCTGCTGTCCGCGCTGCGACGGTCCGGCGTGGCGGCGCCGTATTCATGTCAGCAGGGGTTCTGCGGAACGTGCCGGACAAGGGTTCTCGGCGGAACCGTCGACCACCGCGACACGCTGCTGACCGATCCCGAACGCGACGCCGGCACGATGCTGGTGTGCATTTCGCGAGCCCCCGAGGGCGAACGGCTAACGCTCGACCTGTAGTCAGCTGTCGTTGCAGAACACCTTCACGTCGCTGAGTGTGTGCCGGTTGATGTCAGCGAACAGCACGCCGCGCCCCGAGGAGGTAGTGACCGCCGCGGCGACGGTGTTGCCCGCGCCAATCACCTTGTGCCACGTCTGGTTTCGCACGTCGCCCAGCCGGCCCTCGGCCATCGCCTCCTCGACCAGTCGACGGCCGTGCCGCGCGGAGCCACGAAAGCCCGACAGAAACCCCACGGTGCCGCCAAGTCGTTGGTTACGCAGCAGACCCGCCGACAGCCGCATCGCCGGTGTCAGCGACTTCGCGCCGTGCCGTAGGAACTGCGCCACCATCGTCGGCAATTCCCAGTAGGCGCGCAATCGCTCTATCCGCCAATCGTTTTCCGACGGACGCAGGTCGTATCGCAAGAATGCGGGAATCGCCATTCGCACGCCGGGGCCCATCCCCACCTCCAGCGTGAGATCGCGGATCACACTCGTTCCGCTGACGACGTCGACGTCGCGGTGGAAGACGATCTCCCGCGGCGCGATGAACGTGTCGTAGAACCGGCCGATCTGCTCATGTCCGACATGAGGGCGCGATCCGACCGGATCCTCAACGCGCCCGTCGTCCGTGAACAATCCGACCCAGGCGGCCTTGTCGTGCGCGGCGACGGCGTCGGGTGACCGCTGGACGACGCTCAGCAGGTCGGACGGGGCGGGAACCATTGCCGGTCAGTCCGCCTTCGGCATCGGAATGCCTTCGCTTGCCGAGAAGTTGGCCTCCTGCTCGTTCGCCAGGCCGATCGACACCACGGTGCGCGGGAACATCGCGTCGGTGAGATACGCCAAGCCCACCGCCCAGCGGTTGACCATGCGCGGCATCGCGTACAGGTGGTAGCTGCGGGTGACGAACTTCGCCGGGAAACCGGAGATGTGCACGTTGAGGGGGTTGGCGACGGCGTAATGCGGGCCGAGGTCGACGACGAGCCCCATGTTGCGGTGCTTGTAGTCCTTCTTTGTGCCGTACCCAAGGCTGGCTGCGACATTGCGCGCCAACGCCTTTCCCTGACGGATCGCATGCTGAGCGGTCGGGGGCGTGACCTTTCCGGGCTGCGTCAGGTCCGGCACTGCGGCGGCGTCGCCGGCGGAGAACACGTCGGGGTGGCCCGGCACCTGCAGGTCGGCCTGCACCTTCAGCCGACCCTTCTCCGTCGGCAGTCCGAGATTTTCGATCAGTGGCGCTGCGGTGACTCCCGTGACCCACGCTACCGTGCGGGTTCCCACCACTGAATCATCGCTGAGCACAACATGATCCGGGTGCACCTCTTTCAGCGTCATGCCCAGCCGCACCTCGATGCCGCGACTGCGCAGCACCCGCATGGCCGCATTGCCGAGCTTCTCCCCCACCTCCGGCATCACCTGCTCGGCGACGTCGAGCAGAAGGAACTTCACCGAGTCGGCGTCGAAATTCATCTGCTTGGCGGCCGCGTCGGCAAGCGCACGCAGCTGCGCCACGAGCTCCGTGCCCGAATACGACGCACCGACCACGACGATCGTTCGCCGGGCCTGCGCCTGGTCCTTGTCCTCGTCCAGGCACGCCAGCTCGAACTGCTCGAGGACGTGGTCGCGCAGGTACAGCGCTTCGGCGGTCGATTTCAGCCCGCGGGCATGCTCGGCCAGTCCCGGGATGTCAAACAGCTTGGTCACCGATCCGGGCGCCAGAACCAGACGATCCCACGACATTTCCAACTCGCGCTGTTCGGGATCGGTGAACGTCAGCGTGTGTCCGTCGAGGTCGACGCCGTCGACGCGACCGCGCACCGCGCGCACGCCCTTCAGCGTCCCCGCCAGCGGCACTGTCACGAACCGGGCGTCCAGCACCGCGCCGGCCACGTCCGGCAGCAGCGGCGTATAGAGCATGTAGTCGACCGGCGAGATGATCGTCACGCTGACCGGTGCCTTGCGACGACGCATCTGCCGCGCTAGCCGCCGCGCGCATTCGAAGCCGGTGAAACCGCTGCCCACGACGACGACCGAATGCATCTGACTCACTGTATCCGCCCGGTTTTCGACCATGGCCTGTCCTATACCCACTACGCGTCGCGATGTGACACGCCCGCTCACTCCGAACCGCTGATCGCGCAGTCACTCCGACGGCGCGGTGCCTTGGGGCTCGTCGACGATGCGGTAGGACGGGTCAACCATGTGCACCGGCCGATTGCCGTAGCCGCGCGCCTTGCCGGTGATCCGCACCGTCTGGCCGGGCCGCAGGTCGTCGCCGCCACGCGTGAAAGTGACGGTCAGATCACCGCTTTCGTCGCCGACGACGATCACCCGCTTGGTCTGCGAATTCTTGACCACGTCGTCGAGTTGCTTCAGCCGGCCCTGGACGGTGCCCAGGTGCCCGACGATCAGCCCGTCGATCTCGATCACTGCCGGCGGCGACTCGGGATGCTCATATCGCTCGACGCGCCTGTGTTCGCCCTCTGCGATCCGCGTCTGCAGCTTCTCCACGCGCCGGGTGATCCGCTCTTCGAAGAGATCGGGAAACGCCTCCCTGATCCGTGACTGCACGTCGTACGGGACGATCGTCGCGGCCGCGTCGGGGACCCGGCTGATTGCGCGCGAAATCTTGTCCGCCGTGCGGTCGTGCAGCAGCCGTCCCAGCAGCGGGGCGTAACTGCGCCGCGGCAGCAGCAGCGTGACATGGGAGTCGCGGTGTTCGTCTCGCGCGGTGGCGACGAGCTCCAGCGCGGCGCGGATCACCCGCCGGTCCGGACAGTCGACCATCCGCAGCGGCGTCTCCAATTCGTAATACTCCCAACGGTTTTGCAGCCGAGCGGCATGCGTCGAGTCGATCACGAAATGCACCGCGATCAGCTCGTCGGCGCGCAGGCCAAGCCCATACCGCAACGCCTCGAGCACCGCTAAGTCGACGGAATTGACGAGCACGAACACCGTGTGGTGCGCATAACGCACCCGGTCGGGCCGCTCCGTGCGGAACTTCTCCAGAATCGCCGCCTCGGCCCGGTATTCGCGGTTGAGCCGGATCAGGATTCCGACGAGCACCGGGAACACCACGACTACCAACCACGCACCCTCGGTGAACTTCGCGACCGCGAAGATGCCGACGACGACTGTCGACACCACTCCAGCGGACATGTTGATCGCGAGCTTGTAGCGCCAGCCTGGCTCCCGCTGCGTCAGATGATGCTTGGTCATCCCGAAACCCGCCATCGCGAAGCCGGTGAACACACCGATGGCATAGAACGGCACCAGCGCGTTGACGCCGCCGCCGGTGAAGATGAGCAGTGCCACCGACAGCACGGTCAGCGTGATGATGCCGTTGGAGAACACCAGTCGCTGACCGCGTTTGGTCAGCTGGCGCGGCAGAAAGCGGTCGTCGGCGACGAAGCTGGCAAGGGCTGGAAATCCGTTGAAACTGGTGTTTGCGCCAGTGAAAAGAATTGCAGCAGTGGCAATTTGGAGCAAAGCATAGAGAATATGGCCGGCCACCCCGGTGCCGAACACAGCGCGGGCCTCCTCGGACAGCACGGACGGATAGCCGGCGGCGTACGGCGCGGCGTGAGTTTCGTATGCCAGGTAGGACACCCCGGCCACCAGGAAACCCAGAATGCACGCCATCACCGTCAGCACGCGACGAGCATTGGGGCCCTGGGGTTTACGGAAGAAGCCGACGGTGTTTGAGATGGCTTCCACACCGGTCAGTGACGTACCGCCGTTGGCGAACGCGCGCAACAGCACCAGGATCGTCGCACCCATCACCAGCCCGTTGGCCTGATGAACGTCGACCATCCCCGGCGTATGCACCGGGTCGTAGCGCGGCAAGTCCGAAAAGACCTTGCGGCCAATGCCGGTCAGGATCATCAACGTCATCATCGTGATGAAGAAGTACGTCGGCACCGCGAACGGCCGGCCGGCCTCGCGCAGGCCGCGCAGGTTTGCGTAGCACATCAAGACCACCACGCCGACCGTGATTTCGAGGCTGTACGGCCCGAGCGGCCGGATCGCGGAGACGACCGCGACCGTTCCGGCCGCGGCCTGCACCGCGACGGTCACGATGTAGTCGATCAACAGCGCGGCAGCCGCGATCTGGGCGACCTTGGGGCCGAAGTTCTCCCGCGCGACGACGTACGATCCGCCGGCGCGCGTGTACGCCATCACCACCTGCCGGTAAGAGGCCGCAACCAGCACCAGAATCACCAAGATGGCGCCGGTGATCGGTAGCAGCAACGCGAACGCCGCCAGCCCGGCGTACGGCAGCAACTCGATCAGGATCTCTTCGGTGCCGTACGCGCTGGACGAAATGCCGTCGGGCGAAAGCACACCCAGCGCAATGGGATTGGAGAGCTTTTCCTTCTTCAGCTGATCACTGATCAACGGTTTGCCGAGAAGCAGTCGTTTGACCGCGTACCCGAACGACTCGGGTACCGGAGGCCCGCCTGCCTGAATCGCCATCGCAACATTTTCACGCGATCTCGTCCGGTCCGGACCGCAATCGGGACCACAATGAGGAAATGGCGACCACGACACCCTCCGTTCACACCGGCGTCCCGAGCCTTGCCGCGCTCTTTCTCGAGCGCGTGAAGTCCTCACCCGACAAGGAGGCGTTTCGCCACCTCGACGGCGGTGAATGGGTATCGGTCAGCTGGCGGCAGGCCGCCGACCGGGTGGAATCGTTGGCGGCGGGCCTTCTGGCGCTGGGCATCGAGCCCGAACAGCGGGTCGGGATCGCGTCGAGCACTCGATACGAGTGGATCCTGGCCGACCTGGCGGTGATGTGCGCCGGCGCAGCCACGACCACCGTCTATGCGAACACTAACTCCACCGACACCGCCTACATCCTCGCCGACTCGGAGTCGCGGCTGGTCTTCGCCGAAAACGCCGAGCAGCTGGCCAAGTTGACCGAGCGCCGGGCCGACCTACCGAGCGTGACGAAGGTGGTGTTGTTCGACGACACGGCCGGCCGCGAAGCCGACGGCGACTGGGTGATCACGCTCGACGGTCTCGCCGAGCTCGGCGCCAAACATCTCGCCGACAACCCGGCCTGCGTGCACGAAACCGTCGCCGCGATCACCCCGAACCAGTTGGCGACGCTCATCTACACCTCCGGAACGACCGGGAAGCCCAAGGGTGTGCGGCTGCGTCATGAGGCCTGGGTGTACCACGGGAAGGCCGTCGCCCAACTGCATGTGGTCGGCGAGGATGACTCGCAGCTCCTGTGGCTGCCGCTGGCGCACTCCTTCGGCAAGGTACTGGTCGCCGCGCAGATGGCGTGCGGGTTCGTGAGCGCGGTCGACGGCCGGGTGGACAAGATCATGGAGAACACCGCAGCGGTGGCGCCCACGTTCATGGCGGCGGCCCCGCGCATCTTCGAAAAGGCCTACTCGCGAATCCTCACCACTCAGCAGGAAAAGGGCGGCATCGGCGAGAAGCTGTTCCAGCGCGCGTTCGCGGTAGGGCGGGAGGTCGATCGCCGTCGGCGGGAGAACAAGTCGGTGCCGCTACCAATGATGCTGCAGCACAAGCTGTTTGACCGTCTGGTGTTCGCGAAGGTGCGGCAGGCGTTCGGTGGTCGCATCCGGTTCTTCATCTCTGGCTCGGCGCCGCTGAACCGCGACATCGGCGAATGGTTCCACGCGGCTGGGCTTCTGATCCTCGAGGGCTACGGCCTCACCGAGACCGCGGGCGCGGGATTCATCAACCGCCCGGAGAACTACAAGCTCGGCACCGTCGGCATGCCGTTCGACGGGACGGAGGTGCGAATCAGCGACGACGGCGAGGTCCAGATCAGTGGGCCCGAGGTGATGGCCGGCTACCACCACCTCGACGACGCCACCGCCGCCGCGTTCACCGACGACGGCTGGCTGCGCAGCGGCGACAAGGGCGTGATCGATGACGACGGGTTCCTGACGATCACGGGCCGGCTCAAGGAGATGTTCAAGACCTCGGGCGGCAAATACGTGGTGCCGCCGGCGATCGAGGCGAAGTTCATCGCCGAATGTCCGTATGCCAGCCAGTTCCTGGTGTTCGGCGAGGGCCGAAACTTCGTGGTGGCCTTGATCGCGTTGGACCCCGACACGATCGCCGGTTGGGCCGCCGAACGCGGACTCAAGGGCAAGTCCTATGCCGAGTTGGCCAAGCTGCCGGAAGTGCACGAGCTGATCGACGGCTACGTGAAGAAGCTCAACGCCGGGCTGAACCGGTGGGAGACCATCAAGAAATGGGCGTTGCTCGACCACGATCTGTCCGTCGAGCGCGGCGAACTCACGCCGTCGTTGAAGGTGAAGCGGTCCGTGGTCGCCGAGCAGAACAAGGACACGCTCGACGGGTTCTACGGCTGATGGCGACGCGTTCGTCGAGAACCCTTTGTGGGCCTTGCCCCACCCGTTAGGCTTTGCCGCATGATTCGCAAGCCAGCCCTTGCCGCTGCGATCGCGGCCGCCGCCGCCCTGACCCTGGCGCCCGTTGCCGCTGCCGACCCGTCGAATAGCTACGACGACCCATCGGGCCGGTATCTCGGCGATGTGCCCGGCATGAACTACGACGCCGCACTGAACGCACCGTGCGAGAACACTGACCGCTTCATCTTCGGGCGCGGGCGGGGCGGCGAGGCGATGCAATGCCACTTCATCGTCAACCAGTGGCCGCCCCACACCGACGGGTACTGGGTGATCTCCTACCCGCTGTACGGCGTGCACAACATCGGCGAGCCGTGCGATAACCCGCGCGGCGCAGCGGCCCAATCTCCCGACGGGATCGCGTTGGTGTGCACCGCCGAGTACGGCTGGGTGCAGTGGGTCTAGGTTCGCCGTCAGCAAACTGAGCTCTCCACTCCAGCTAAGCGATGCGGTAACATCCGACGCACGCCGATGCGTGGCGCGTAGCAGAGGAGCTCGTTGTGGCGAAGCATCGCAAGTCGAAATCGCACCGACGTTCGTCGGCCGGCCGCACTGCCGTAGAGCAATCCTCTGGACACGTTCTGGCAAAGCATCGAACGGCTAGGCGGCGTCGGTCCACTTCTCTTGCGCTGATCGGCACGACCGCCGGCTTGTCGAGCGTGCTGGTGTTCGGCCACGCGACCGACAACACCGCCGACAGCCCGCCGCTCAAGCTCGCCAGCGCGGTGATCGGCATCGGCGGGCGCGGTGACCCGACCGCGGCCAACATCCCGAACAAATTGAACGGAACCGTCGTTCCGAACGGCTACTCGTATGTCCCCGTGGACTATCCCGCGGGATTCGACATCGACAACAGCGTCGCCGCGGGCGTCCCGGTGCTGGACCAGAAGATCGCGCAGAACTACGACCCGAATGATCCGACCAACAAGATCGTCGTGGTCGGGTACTCGGAAGGAACCCTGGTCGCCGAGAACGAAAAGCGGAATCTCGTCGCAGGGGCGAACCCGCCGTCGACATCACAACTGTCCTTCGTGATGATCGCGTCGCCGAACGTGCCGAACGGCGGCATCTTCGGCCGCTTCCCCACCCTGAACCTGTTCATCGTCTCGTCCAACGGGCCAGCCCAACCGACCGCGTATAACACCACATACGTCACCAACGAGTACGACCCCTACGGAGACTTTCCCGCGTACTTCAACCCGGTCTCGCTCGTCAACTCGTTGTTCGCCGTCGAGTACGTGCATCCCGATCAGTACTACGACAGCGTCGACTACAACCCGTACACCGGAACCGGCACCACACCCGTCATCGTCAAGACCGTGACCAACTCGGCGGGCGGTCACGACACGTACGTGTTCGTGCCCGCCGAGCACCTACCGTTGCTCGCGCCGATCCGTCAGTTCGCAAGCGCGACCGGCACGACGGTGTTGACCGAACCCATTCTGAGCGCGATCGAGCCGCTTCTGCGCGTGCTGGTCGACATGGGTTACACCGACCGGCAAAACCTGAATCCCGGTACGCCGACGACGTTTTCATTGATCACCCCGCCGGGCAACATCATCGGCGCGGTGGTCGCGACACCGGGGGCACTTGCGCAGGGCGCCACCAACCTTGTCGGCGGAGTCACCTCCGCGGCGAACTCGACGCCGAACCAAATGGCACCGTTAGACCAAACGACGCCGCTGAACCAAACGCTGGCACCCAACACCTTGTCGTCTTCGACGAACTCCACGAATTCACCGAACTCGCCGGCGAAGCTCGCCGCCGTGCCTGATCCCAAGCCCGGTCTCGACGCTCCCCCGTCCGTTCCTTCGTCTTTGTCGGCGCCTCTCAAAAAGGGACCGACACTCGACACCAGCACCGCGAGCACGTCGACTACCACGACGACAACCACATCGACGACCACATCGTCGTCTGGCGACGGCTCGGTGCTGTCGACCGTGCCCGGCGCGGTCACCGGTGTGCTCGGCGGCAGTCACACCCCGTCGACGTCCTCGTCGACCCCGCCCGCCGCTGGGTCGACGCCCGCGGCGGCGGCCAACAGCGACACGTCGCAGGCGAAGGCGACCGCTTAGATTCCGTCAGAACCTGGCGATGTAGTCCGAGCTGTGGTTGTCGGCGCTGAGTTGCTGGGAGGCGCCGGCCGGACCCTCGACCGCGATCCAGGCGCCGCTGGCGCCCGCCATGATTGGGGCCTGCACTGTCGCGGATCCGTTCCCGCTGTCGTCGGTGTAAAGCCTGCCCGTGGCCACGCCCGGATCACCCGCACCGCAGTGATCGCCTGGCCGAGGCTCCTCGACAAGGCGCAGCCCGTACCAGATGTCCGGGCCAAAATCGGTGACGTGGACTTCAACGTTGACCGTCGAGCCGGCGCGAGACACCACCGTGTATCCGGTTCCTTTGGTTGCTGGGGGTATCCCGGCGATATCGCTGAAGTCGCATCGCTTCGGCACCGCCGACAGCGGAACGATTGTCGGTGAGCCCGCGCCGGACGGATCGGCCGCCGCGATTCCACCGCTCACCGCAAGCACCGCGCCAGAGGTCACCACCGCACCGACCGCTGTGACCGAGGACATCAGAGACCTGAACATCGCCGGGTTCCTTCCTCGTGGTTATCTCACCCACGCAGGGCAGTATCGACCACCTCACGGCGGTTAGCCAGCAAATGCGAAAAGGATTAGCTGAATCTCGCGATGTAGTCGGACGTTCGGATGTCGGGGGCCTCGAGATCCGACGCGCCTAGCGGACCCTCGACCGACACCCAGGCGCCTGTCGCGCCGGGCATGACGGGACCCTGCAGGGTCACGCTTCCAGTGCCGTTTTCGTCGGTGTAAAGCCTGGTCATCGTCACGCCTGGATCGCCGGCACCGCATGAGATACCGGGCCTGGGTGTCTGGATGAGCCGGACGCCGTACCAGATGTCGGGGGCCGCGATGATCATGTGCACGTCAGCTTGCACGGTGTTTCCGGTTCGGGATATGTCGGCGTAACCGGTGCCCCGCGTTGCCGACGGCATATATCCCGTGGCGTTGGCGTCGCACCGCCTCAAGAACGAGCTGAGCGGCACGTGTTGGGCACCCTGCGCGCTGTTGTCGGCAGTTGCTGTTCCCGTTCCTGCGGCCAGCATGGCGAAGGCCGCGGCGACGACGCCGAACCGTTTGAGATGACTCATCGCGATTGGTCCTTTCGTTCCCCGCCACCCGGCTGTGGTCAGTATTGACAACAACCCTGCCGCTAAACCCGCAAACTATGCAAGAACAGCGGTCGGCGAAGGGCGGCGCAGTGGTTGTCGGAGATGACGATCTGACCAGAGCGGTGCAGCTCGACCACGCTGCGCAACGCGTGCAGGTCCGGCGGGCCGCGCTCGCGAGCGCAGTCGGGACGACCATCGAGTGGTACGACTTCTTCCTCTACAACACCGCCGCCGCACTGATTTTCGGTCATGTCTTCTTCCCGGCGTCGAGCACGTACGCGGGCACCATGCAGTCGTTCGCGACGTATGCGGTCGGGTTCGCCGCGCGGCCAGTGGGGGCCGCGATCTTCGGTCACTGGGGAGACCGGATCGGCCGGAAGGCGACGCTGATCGTCACGCTGCTGGTGATGGGCATCTCGTCGGCGATCGTCGGCATCCTGCCCGGCACAGCGACGATCGGCTTTGCGGCCCCGTTGATCTTGGTCTTGATGCGGCTGGTGCAAGGTATTGCGATCGGCGGCGAGTGGAGCGGATCGGTGCTGTTGTCGATGGAGTGGGGCGACCAGGACAGGCGCGGCCTGCTGGCGAGCTCCGCTCAGGTCGGCGTGCCGGTGGGCCTGGTGCTGGGCACCGGCGGCATGACGCTGCTGTCGGCACTGCTGCCAACGGCCGCGTTCAACTCGTGGGGGTGGCGGGTTCCGTTTCTCGCCAGCCTGATTCTGGTGGCGATCGGTCTGGCGATCCGCCTGAAAATCCTTGAGACGCCGATGTTTGCGAACCTCGTCGTCGAGCGCCGCCTTGTGCGCACTCCGGTGACGGAAGTGATCCGAAGCCATTGGCGCGAGATTCTGCTGTCCGCGGGCACGCGCTTCAGCGAACAACTTCCGTTCTACTTGTTCACGGTGTTCGTGCTCAGCTACGTCAAGGCGCGCGGATTCAGTTCGACGTTCGTGCTCAACGCTGTGCTAGTGGGGGCGGTGTGCGAGCTCGTGGCGATCCCGCTGTTCTCTCACCTGTCGGACCGAGTCGGCCGAAAACGCGTGTACCTAGTAGGCGCAATCCTGATGGGCGTCATCGCGTTTCCGTATTTCGCGATCCTGACACACGGCGGCCACGCGCTGATATTCCTTACTGTCGTCGCGTCACTTGTGTTGCACGCCATGCAGTATGGGCCGCAGGCGGCGATGATCGGCGAGAGCTTCCCGACTCATCTGCGCTACGGCGGCGCAGGCCTTGGATATCAGCTGGCATCGGTGTTCGCGGGAGGGCCGGCCCCGCTGCTGGCCCTGTGGCTGTTGCACAACACTGGTACGCCCTATTCGATTTCGGTGTATATCCTCGTCGCGGCGATCATCACGGTGGCGTGCGTCATCGCGCTGCCCGACCGTTCGCGCGCCGACATTGCTGACCCTACGATCTACGAAGGATTTCGTCATGGCTGATCTCGACGACGTAGCCGCGCTCGCGTCAACCAATGGGCACCTGGCAATCGTGTCGACACTACGCGCCGACGGTACCGTCCAGGCGTCGCTGGTGAATGCGGGAGTCACAACACATCCCGTCACGGGCCGAAAAGTGTTGGCATTCGTCGCGATTGGCGGCGGCGCCAAACTCGCCAATCTCCGCAAGCGACCGTCTATCGCGGTGACGTTCCAGCGGGAGTACCAATGGATCACCGTCGAGGGCACTGCCGAACTCGTGGGTCCCGACGACACGGAACTCGGACTCAGCGCAGAGCAACTCGCCGCGTTGTTGCGGACGATCTTCACCGACGCAGGGGGAACTCACGACGACTGGCCCACCTATGACGCCACGATGGTCCGGGAGCGGCGCGCGGCAGTGCTCGTCGCGCCGACGCGGATCTACAGCAACCCGGGAAGCTAAACGTTCGCGGGCATCGACTCCCAGCCGCGAACCGTGGAAGTTGGTGAGAGGGACGCATTTTCGAGGTCGACATCCCAGTCGGGGAAGCGCTTGAGGATCTCCTCGAGCGCGATGCGTCCCTCGAGGCGGGCCAGCGCCGAGCCCAGGCAGTAGTGCGTGCCGACGCTGAACGCCAGGTGTTGGCGCACTTCCCGGTGGATGTCGAAAACGTCACCGTCGGGCGGGAATTGACGGTGGTCGCGGCAGGCCGAGCCGATCAACATCATCATCACGGCACCCGCCGGCACAGTCTGTCCGTAGTACGAGACGTCGCGCGTGACGTAGCGCGCCACATGCGGAGCGGGCGGCTCGTAGCGCAGCAGCTCCTCGATGGCCGAGGGAATCAGCGTGGGGTCGGCCGCCAGTTCGCGTCTCTGGTCCGGATTCTCGGCGAGCACCTTGCCCGCCCAGCCGATCAACCGCGTGGTGGTCTCGTTGCCCGCACCGGCGACCACATTGACATAGAGCAACAGCTCCTCGCGGGTCAGTCGCCGCGTTGTGCCTGTCTCGTCCTCGAACTCGACGTTGAGCAGCTCGGTCATGATGTCGTCGGACGGATGCTCGGCACGCCAGTCGATGTAGGCCTCGAAGATCGAGCCGTCGACGAACCCGTCCTCGGAGTGCTTCATCGGCTTGCCGGCCTCGGTGCGCATCTGCGCGTTGGAATGGTCGCGGATGGCCGCTTGGTCCTCCTCGGGGATTCCGAGCAGCATGCCGATCACCCGCATGGGCATCTGCGCGCCGATGTCCGCGACGAAGTCGAAGCGGCCGGCGCCGACCAGCGGGTCAAGGCATTGTGCGCAGAAGTCGCGGATCTTCGGCTCGAGGTCGTTGATCTTTCGCGGGGTGAACATCCGGGCCAGCAGCTTGCGGTGAATGTCGTGGATCGGCGGATCCTCGAAAATCAGCATCCCCGAAGGCATCTCGATGTTCGCTTTGATCAGCTCGAGGATCGCGCCGCGTGACGAGCTGAAGGTGTCGTGGTCGACCAGCGCCTTGCACACGTCGTCGAAGCGGCTGATCGCGTAGAAGTCGTATTGCTCGTTGTAGTACAGCGGCGCTTCCTCGCGCAGCCGCCGGAACGTCGGATACGGGTCGGCGATCAGGTCGACGTCGTAAGGGTCGAAGTGCACTTCGCTGGTGGCGCTGGCGGACATGCGTAGGTAAGTTACGCGCGTAAGCCCCAGGTGGTCCAGCACCGGTGCCTACGTCGAGTTGCGCTGGATCAGTTTCGCGACGTTCTCCGCACCGGGCTCGTGCTCGATCGGATATCCGAGTTCGGTCATCATCGCGGCCACCGAGGCTTCGACAATCGCCGACGGGTCGAACGCCACGGACGTCAGCGGCGGAACGCTGACCGCACCGAGCGGGCGCGCATCGACGCCGATGACCGCGACGTCTTCGGGACAGCGCAGCCCGGCTTCGCGTACGCCGTGCAACACGACGAACGCGGCCTCGTCGCTTTGTGCGCAGACCGCGGTGATTCCGTCGCCCGCCCATGCGGCGACGACATCGGCCGCGCCTGTGCCGTCGGACGAGAAGGTTCCGGTCGCGATCTCGGGCAGCTCTCGTCTGTGGGCGGCGACCCGAATGCCTTCCAGCCAATAGTCGCCGAGCGGGCGAAGCTCGTCGATGTCGGAGAACGCAAACGCCAGCCGGCGATGCCCGCGCGCGGTCAGGTGGTCGACCCGCATCACGCCCACTGTCAGGTGCAGGTCTCCGAGCGCGTGCAACTGCGCGCTTCCCAGATGGATCTGGGGTATGCCCGCGGCGGTGATCGCAGCGAGCGCGTCTCCACGCAGCGGGAACACGCTCGTCACTGCTACCGGGTTGAGATCGGCGATCGCATCGACGACGTTGCGGCCGTCATCGGTCTCGAACTGCAGCGACAACACGATTCCGTGGCGCGCCAGCGCTGTCGTCAGCCGGCTGCCTACCTCCATCGGCAGCGCGCCGACCGCGATCCGCGGCACGACGTACAGCACCACCCCGCTGCCACCTACGGCGAGATTGCGGGCCGCAAGATTCGGCCGGTAGCCCAGCTTTTGGGCCGCGTTCCGGACAGCCGCCCGGGTGGCCGACGAAATCGTTTGTCCTTCAACGTTGTTCAGCACATAGCTAACAGTCGCTGTCGAAACACCTGCGAGCCGGGCCACGTCGGCCTTGGTCGGCCTCGAGGTGCCCTTGATGCCCACGCAGTTCATCGTGGCACGGCCGGGAACCGCGGCAAATGGCGGCGTCAGCCGATCGGCAGCAGATCCGACTCGTAAGGGGGAAACCATCGGGAGGCGCTACAGAACGTTTCGGTCGGGGCCGACGGGCCCGGCGGCAACGTCGTCGCCGCAAGCGCGTGGGCTTTGAAAGCACGCGCAGCCGAACTCAGTCGGTGCTCCACGTCGTTGGC
This sequence comes from Mycobacterium sp., assembly GCA_035651275.1. Classification (GTDB taxonomy): domain Bacteria; phylum Actinomycetota; class Actinomycetes; order Mycobacteriales; family Mycobacteriaceae; genus Mycobacterium. The sequence continues at coordinate 24,414 of DASRFZ010000257.1, forward strand.
GCGGTGACGCAGCGCGGCAGGCCGAGTGTCACCCCACATGGTGACTTCGGTGAGGCCGCGTTCTAGCGTGGCAGTCACGATCTCGCGCACGCTCGCGTCGGCGTCGATGATGTCGGCGCCGACCGCAAGTGCCTGTGTCGGTGGCCATTTCGTCGCCGACTCCCGCTTGGGCGACGGGGAGCCGGTCTTGATCCCGAGGATCTGCAGCGCCCGCGGGTCCGACGGCGTCGTAACGAAGACGTTGACATCCCAGCCCGACATCGCGCGGTCGAATAACCAACCGCCCGCCGAGGCGACGACGTCTTCGACCGTGGACCCGATGACGTCGATGCGGTACCGCGCGAGGGCGGCCGCGGACCCATCAGCTCGCCTTGCGGGGAACTCGGTGCGCCTCGCCGGGTTGTCGATGTCATACGCCCGCGCTGTCATGACCTCTGACTCCTCATCGTCGACGTGACCTGCACCGGGACACCCCGCTGCTCCCACCGGTCGCGGTGCTTCGAGACCAGAGTGACAGTTTTCGCTTGATCTGTAAAGCTTGGATCTGAGATCTGCGGCGGCTCCAACCTGTAGTCGGCCGGCCTGAACCGGCGCGTCATCGTCCAGAACGACCGGGCGCTGCGCGGCCACTGCGTGACGACGCGACCATTGGGCGCCCGGAAGTAGTTGTGGCACCGGGTCGTCCACACGGTGCCTTCCATCCATTGGTCGATTTTCGCCAGGAAGCCCGCCATCGTCTCCGGCCGCACCGCGACGTACGACTTGCGCTTGCGTCGCATGTGTTTCAGTGCCCGAACGACGTAGCGGGCCTGCGCCTCCAGCATGAAGATGACGCTGTTGGACCCGACGTTGGTGTTCGGTCCGTACAGCATGAAGAAGTTCGGGAAACCGGGCACCGCCATCCCCAGGTACGCGTACGCGCCGTCGGCCCACGTTTCGCGCAACGATGTGCCGCCTTCGCCGATGACGTCGATCTCGCCGAGATAGTCCGCGGCGGCATACCCGGTGGCGCACACCACGAGGTCGACGTCGAGTTGTCGGCCGTCCTCGGTGACCAGCGAGCGCGCGCGCAACGACCGTGCGGGACTTGTCACCACTTCGACGTTGGGTTGTGTCAGCGCCGGGATGAAGTCCGAGGAGAAGACCAGCCGTTTGCATCCCAGTGGATGATCGGGTGTCAGCTTGCGCCGCAGATCCTCGTCACTGACCGCGGATTCGAGCATCTTGACTGCGAGCGCCCTGAACTCGTGGGTTTTGTCGCTGCCGTGTTCGATCACCGAGATGTTCGCTTCGCTGCGCAACCACAACCGCGTGCGATAGAGCCTTTTGGCCAACGGAACATGTGCGAAAACCCAACGCTCCCTGCGCGTGTAGGCGCGGTCGGGTTTCGGCAGGATCCAGGTCGCCGAGCGCGGTCAGACACCACGTGCCCGTCTCGGAATCCCACTGTGCGGAGCGGATTTCGGTGCCGAGTCGCAAGTTCGGGGTGAGCTTGTATCGTTGCGCGCATTGCTCGAAGTACTCCAGGATCTCCGGCTGGCCCGACCAGAGCCGCGACCAGTTCGGGTTCAAGTCGAACGAGTACGAGTACAGATGCGATTTCACGTCGCAGGCGAGGCCGGGATAGGTGTTGATCCGCCATGTTCCGCCGACGCCGTCCTCGCGGTCGAAGATCGTGAAGTCACGAAAGCCGGCCTTCCTCAGGAAGATTCCGAGTGCCAGTCCGCCCGGACCCGCGCCGATGATTCCGACTCTGGGTCCGGTCATCCGATCTGCAGGCATTGCCCTCCGTCGACGACGAGTTCTGCACCGGTGATGAACGACGCCTGCGCGGACACCAAGAACGCCACCGCGTCGGCCACTTCGACGGGTTGTCCGAGGCGGCCGAACGCCGAGGTGGCCGCGAGTCGGGTCTGGGTGTCCTCGTCGAGCATCGGTGTGGCGATCGGCCCCGGGACCACAGCGTTGGCGCGAATGCCGACGGGCGCGAGTTCTGCGGCCACTGCCCGGGTCAGGCCTCGCAGCGCCCATTTCGCGGAGCCGTACGCGACATGATTCGGAAAGGGCCGGATGGCGCCGGTGCTGCAGGTGTTGACGACGGCGGCGCCGTTCGCGCTGCGGAGGTGGCCGAGCGCGGCCTGGATGCCGAGAAACGGGCCGAGGCAGTTCACTCGCCAGCTGCGCTCGAAACCGTCGGGCGTCTCGTCGGACAGCGAAGCCCGGTGCAACACACCGGCATTGTTTACCAGCGTGGTCAACGAGCCGAACCGGTCGACGGTGGCCGCCACCGCCGTTGCCCATTGGTCCGCGGACGTCACGTCAAGTGGAATCGCAGCCACCCCGTCGCCCAGTGCGGCGACCGTGGCGTCGAGTTCGTCGGTCAGCAGATCAGCGGCGGCGATGCGGAATCCGTCGGCGTGCAGCCGCGCGACGATTGCCGCCCCCTGGCCGCGCGCGGCGCCCGTCACCAACGCGACACGATCGGTCATCGCCTAGCCTCATCGAGGTGCTCGGCCGCGCCGCGCCGCAGGGCCTGTGATTCCGATGTCAACGTGATCATCCGAAACCCGTTGTCGGCCGCAACCTTTCCGAGCTTGCCCGTGCCGGCATGAATGCCAGCGACAAGCTCTCGTGCCGAAGTTGCGGCCTGCACCCTTTGTATCGCATCGCGCAACTCCGGATGTGTCCACGCGTCACTCAGGTTGTGGCCCAGGGAGATCGCGAGATCGGCTGGCCCGACGTACAGCCCGGCAATCCCCGACACCGCGGCGATCTCGTCGAGCGCGTCGAGGCCCCGCGCGGTTTCGATCATCGGGAACACGCTCACCCGCGACTCGAGTTCCGACGGATCCCGGCCGAGGCTCGCGCGCAGCGGTCCGAAGCTGCGTACTCCCGCCGGCGGGTACCGGGTCGCGTCGACGGCCGCGGCGGCCTGATCGGCGGATTCCACCATCGCGACGATGACAGCGTCCGCCCCCGCATCGAGGACCCGGCCGATCGGCGCGGGGTCGGGCGACGCCAGCCGCACGGCGGTGGCAATCGGAACGTGTTCGAGCCGGCGCAGCATCAGCGCGACGTCGGCGTCGTCGAAGTATCCATGCTGGACATCGAACCCGACGTAATCGTAGCCGGCACAGGCGAATTCCTCGGGTCCGATGATCGTCGGGCTCACTATCCAGCCGCCCCACACCGGCTCTGAGCCGGCGAGTGCGTCCTGCAATCTGCTCCGAGTCATCGCGTCACTCTACGATCGCGATCTTGACGCGCTCGGGCGTCGGGCGGCACGCGAGTTCGAAAGCGGATTGCACCTCGTTGACGGTGAACGTGTGGGTGAGGTAGTTCGCCAGCAATTCGGGATGCTCGCGCGCGAAGCTGTCCGCGCCTTGCAGAACACGCCGGCGGTCCAGCGTCACACCGGATTTCAGCGTCAGGTTGTTGCGGAGCATGGTGCGCATGCTGATCGGGTAGCTGTCGTCGTCGGGCACTCCGAAGTAGAACACGGTGCCGCCGAACGCGGCCGCCCTGACCGCGTGGTTCAGCGTGGCGACCTGGTGGCCCACCGCTTCGATCACCACATCCGGCCGATCGCCGGGAGCCAAGTGACTGAGCCATCGATCGCTGGTAGCGCGGACGACGGTGTCGACGCCGAAATCCTTTCCGAGGACATCACGATCGACGGGGTCGATGCCGGCGACGTGCCGGGCGCCGCTGGTCTTGGCCGCATAGGCGAACAGCAGACCTATCGACCCGAGCCCGATGACCGCGACGTGACGGCCATCGATCTCGAGTTGCTCGAGCGCGTACAGGACGCACGCCAGCGGCTGCAACCCGACGGCATGCTGTGGGTCAAGGGCCGGATCGTATGGCGCCAAACCGCTTCCGTCGGTCACCACCCGTTCCATCAGCCCGTCGAACCCCGACGCCCAGCCGACGACGCGGTCGCCGGCGCGGTGGTCGGGATGGCGACTGGCGATCACTTCGCCGACGACTTCATGGATCGGGAAGCCGTCCATCTCCGCCGCGGAGGTTCCGCGATCACCCGGAATCTTTCCGCGCACACCGCAAAAGGCCGGCACGTCGCTGCCGCAAATGCCGGCGGCGAGGAACCGCAGCAGCACTTGCCCGTCGGCGAGGTCGTCAGATGTCTTGTCCGGCAGGCTTGTCCGCTCGAACGTGTAGGGGGCAACGAGCCGATACGACCACATCGTCATACCTCCACCGGGATACTGCTCCAGCCCCACTGAAAGCTGGACGGAGGCCGGGACGCGTTGGCGGCGTCGATCCGGTAGTCGGGCACCCGCCTGAGCCATTCGGTCACCAACACTGCGATCTCCAGTCGGGCGAGGTGGTAGCCGAGGCAGAAGTGCTGCCCGCGGCCGAAGGCCAGCGAGCGCTCGATGGGCCGGTCCCAGATGAATTCGTCTGGACGAGGGTATTCACGTTCGTCACGGTTGGCCGAGGCGAGCAGGCTGATGATCCGCTGGCCGGGCCGCATGGTGGTGCCGTGGAGCGTGTACGGCTTGCGAAGTGTCCGCGCAAACCATTGCGCCGGAGCGCAATATCGGATCATCTCGTCGCGGGCGATGCGGACATTGGCGTCGAGGTCGGCACGCACCGCGGACAATTGGTCCGGGTGCCGGGCGAGTTCCCACAGCCCGTGCGCGACGATCTTCGGCACCGTCTCCGTGCCGCCGATGAACACGCCGAGCATCTGAGTGGCGGCTTCAACGTCGTCGAGCGCGGCTCCGTCCGGCAACCGGTAGCCGATGATGCCGTCCACAATCGGCAGCTCACCGTCGGCTGTTCTCGCGCGTCGGCGCTGCACGAGAGGGATCAGGTATTCGAGGTATCCGGGCCTGGCGTTGGCGACCTCGACGCCGGCGCCCGGTTCGGCCAGGCTTCCCGCGTTCACGGTGGCCAGCACGTCGCGCGCCGATTCGACCGGCAAACCCAGCAATTCGCACACCACCGACGCGGCGACGATTCCGCCGTACTCCTGCGTCAGATCGAAGCTGCCCCGGGCCAAGAGCTCGTCGAGGCGGTCGTTGGCGAACTGTCGAATCCGCGTCTGGAGCTTGGCAACCGCCCTCGGCCGAAACGATGCCGAGTGTGTTCGTCGGATGTCGTCGTAGATCGGCGAGTCGAAGTTCGCGTGAAAGGGCATCGGATGCAAGGGTGGATCGGCAACCGGTCCGTCGTTATGGCGCGCCAAAACCGTTGCGGCGGGCAGGGTTCCCTCCGACGCAACGAATGTGCCGTCGTTGACCTCAAGCACCGTCCAGATGTCGGCGAACCGCGACAGCGCAAACGTGTCCCACTGCGGCAAGTAGTACACCGGAAAACGATCGCGAAGTACCCGGTAGTACGGCAGCGGGTCTGCCATCACCGCCGGGTCGAACGGGTCGTACGAAAAGTCTTGCATCACTGCTGCTTTCATTGCAGCGGCGAAGGCGGTAGCGCCTGCAGGATCGAGTCCTCCCAGCCGTCGCGAAGCGCCGGCGCGACACTCATCCACGTGACGATCTCTGCGGGCGGGCTGTCCGTCCACGACGGATAGTGCTCGGCGAAGCAGTCCCACTCGCCTTCCAGTGCCCAGTAGTGGATGACCTCGTTGTACCGGAATGTCGTCGTGAACGAGCCCAGCCATTTCTTGCCGGTCCGCTCCGACCATGGCACGTAGAGGCGTTCGAGTTCCCGGATGTAGTCGTCCTGACGGCCGGGTTTGGTCTGCATGATCTCCTGGATCACCAGCCCTGCACTGAAATTCGCCTCTCTCAACTGAGCCAGCGTCTTGTTGCTCGGGCCCGGATACATGATCCGGCCCTCCCCCGACGCCCCGATCTCGGCCATCAACGTCGACCATTTCGCGGCAGCGGTTTCGTGACTGCCCCCGCGAGCCTGTGCGCGACCGATGCGCGCATAGTCGGCGAAGGCGTCGATCTCCCAGATGATCGTGACCTGCGGCCAGTGTCCGTTGTACGGCGTGGTCTCCCAGATCGCAAAGAGCCGGGCGCAGAGGTCTTCCATCATCGGTTGGTACACACCCGTGAACATCTCGATGAACTGGTCGTCTCGCCCCGAGCCCAAGTCGATGGTCTCGTGCAGATACAGCAGCGTGTGGCTGTGGTACTTGCGCATCGACGCTCAACGGTCCCGGAGAGTTGACAGTGGCACCTTGCGAGCGTGACACTTATCGCGTGTTTTGTAAAGGTGCGACTGCGCTCGCCAACGGTTTCTGCTTCGGCGAGGGGCCGCGCTGGTTCGAGGGCCTGCTGTGGTTCTCCGACATGCTCGGCGAGGCAGTGCACACCGTCGACCTGCACGCATCGATGACCACGTTGCCGCTGCCTGGGCACGCTCCGTCCGGTCTCGGCTTCCGGCCCGACGGCTGTCTGCTGATCGCGTCAACCGAGCGCCGGCAGGTGCTGACCTACGACGGCGAAGAACTCGCGACGCTGGTCGATCTCGCCGGCGAGGTGCCGGCCGTCCTTGGCGACATGGTGGTCGACGACGCCGGGCGCGCCTACGTGGGATCGCAAGCCCGCGAAGGCGGCGTGATCGTGCGAGTCGAGGTGGACGGCTCTGCTACAACCGTCGCGGAGGATCTCGACTTCCCCAACGGCATGGTGATCACCCCCGACGGCGGCACGCTGATCGTCGCAGAATCCGTCGGACGGCGGTTGACGGCCTATCGCATCACGCCCGACGGCGCACTCCGCGACCGCCGTGTTTTCGCCGACGTCTCGACGGGCCGCCAGACGGCATCACTCTCGATGCGGCCGGGGGAGTCTGGGCCGCAATGACTTTGGCGCATCAATTCGAGCGCATCGTCGAAGGCGGCGCGGTCACCGACCGCATTGCCGTCGGTGAGCGCACCGCGATAGCGTGCACACTCGGCGGCCCGGAGCGCCGCACACTGTTCTTGCTGTCGAGCACCGATGCGTACCCGCAGCGGCTGATCGGGACGAAGTTGTCGCGGCTGGACGCTGTTACGGTCGACATCCCCGGCGCCGGATTGCCCTGACCTACCGACAGAAAGCGGACCATGAGCGACTCTTACTACGAGCTGGTCGACGACACCGGGCCTCTCGGCGAGAAATTCGCGGCCACCGATTTCGTGCGCAGCACATGGTCGGCGGCGATCCAGCATGCCGCCCCGGTGTCGGCTCTCTTGGTCCGGGCACTGCAGCGGTGCGAGCAGCGCGACGACACCCGGCTCAGCCGAGTCGTCGTGGATCTGCTCGGTCCCGTTCCGGCGGAGGGAGACTTCTGGGTGCGCAGCACGCTGGAACGAGCAGGCAAACAGATCGAGCTCGTGACGGCGGAGATGCTCGGCCCCGGCCCGGATCGCGAACCGCGGCCCGTCGCCAAAGCCAGCGGCTGGCGGTTGCAACAGCAGGACACCCAGGACGTCGCGCGTTCCGCCAGCCCGCCGTTGAGGCCGGTATCGGAGGGCCGAGATCGCAACCTGGCGAAGAACTTTGACAAGAATTATGTGCACAGCCTCGACTGGCGCTGGCTGACCACCCCGCTGGCCGACGGCCCCGGCGAGTCCTGGATCAGGCCCACCGTCGACCTCGTCAAGGGTGAAACGATGACGCCGCTCGAACGGCTCTTCGCTGTCGCCGACGACGCGAACGGGGTCGGCACCAAGATCGACATCACCAACTTCACGTTCCTGAACACCGACCTGGTCGTGCACGTGTTCCGAATCCCCGAGGGCGAGTGGACCGGCATCCGGGCGGAAACCAGCTACGGTCCCGACGGCGTCGGCACGACCACCGGGACACTTCTTGACGAGCACGGTGCGGTGGGCAGCATCCAGCAGTCGGTGCTGGTGCGTCGCCGGTCGCGCTAACGCGCGGGTCAATCGACCACACGCAACGCCGTGGAGGGGCACTGGGTTACAGCTTGCTGCATGCGGTCACGGTCGGACTCCGGGCGCTCGTTGCCGTGAATCAGCACGGTCCCGTCGTCCTGCACCTCGAAGACGTCCTCCGCGATCGACTCGCAGATGCCGTGTCCGGTGCACTTGCTCAGGTCGACCTCGATGCGCATCGCCACACTCCTACTGCACAAACGCCGGCAGCCGCTTGATGCCGTGCACAAAGCTGCTGTAGAGCAGGTCGGGCTCGCCGAACTCGACGCGGCGAAGCCGAGTCAGCAACTCGCGGAACAAGTTTCGCAGTTCTGTCTTTGCGAGTTGATTGCCGAGGCAGAAGTGTGGTCCTCCGCCGCCGAAGCCGAGGTGCGGATTGGGTGAGCGGGATAGGTCGAGGGAGTGCGGCGCGTCGAACACGCTC
>DASRFZ010000258.1:0-3812 GCA_035651275.1 Mycobacterium sp.
CTCCAAACAAAACCACTTGCCAGAGAAACCTGACCAAACAAAAAACCACACCCACACACGGGGACGCGCAAGCATGGCAAAAACAAAAACAACAAACAAAAACCACCAAACACACTATTGAGTTCTCAAACAACACACCCGGCCGAGCGCCCAACCAACCCGCGGCTCTGGGCCGCGTGCTCGTAGAACGGACGGCGAGGAGTCCACCGAAGTGGATCTCCCTCTGGGACGCCTTCGCGCTCGACGGACAAGCCGCGTCGCGACGGCTTCACCAAGTTACGCGAGGGACAAGTAGGAGTCAAACAACCTGCTAGCACGCAGATTTCGACTTTGCGCTCTGCCCTTCGCGCGACCGGCTCATCGCCGGAGCTCAGTCAACGCGTTCGACGCCCGCAATATTCCGCTTGCCTCGGCGCACCACCAGCCAGCGGCGGTAGAGGAAGGCATCGGCGGCTGGCCGCCACTCTTCTGAGTCAATGCGCGCGTTGTTGACGGACACCCCGCCCTCGGCCAGCGTCCGTCGGGCAGCGCCCTTACTTGGCGACAGCCCCGTCGCAACCAGAAGGTCGATGATCGTGTCGGGAGCGCCCGGCTTCAGCTCCGCGACCGACGTTTCGCGCAGCGCCGCAGCCAGCGTCGACTCATCGAGCCGCGACAATTCGCCGCGGCCGAACAACGCCTGGCTGGCATGCTCTACCGACTCGGTTGCCGCCTCGCCGTGGACCAGCGTCGTCAGTTCGCGCGCCAGCCGGCGCTGTGCCGCCCGCTCATGCGGTCGTGTCGCTGTCGCCTCCTCGAGCTCTGCGATCTCGTCGGCGGGCAGGAAGGTGAACCAACGCAGATACCGGACGACGTCCGCGTCGGCGGTATTGATGAAGTACTGATACCAGGCGTAGGGGCTCGTCATTTCCGGGTCGAGCCACAGATTCCCGCCACCCGTCGACTTCCCGAACTTTGTCCCGTCGGCCGCCGTCACGAGCGGAACAGTCAGCGCGTGCACGGTCGCGCCCGATTTCTGACGGACCAGCCGCACGCCCGCGATGATGTTGCCCCACTGATCAGACCCGCCGATCTGAAGTCGGCAGTCGTGCCGCTGATGCAATTCGACGAAGTCGTTCGCCTGCAACAGCATGTAGCTGAACTCGGTGTAGGAGATGCCTTCTTCGTCGAGGCGGCGCCGAATCGTGTCGCGATCGAGCATGACGTTGACCGAGAAGTGCTTGCCGACGTCGCGCAGAAAGTCGATCGCCGATAGATCGGACGTCCACGACAGGTTGTTCTCGACGATTGCGGCGGTGGGGCCGTCGAAATCGACGAAACGCTCCAGCTGTCCGCGGATCCGTGCTGCCCAGTCGGCCACTGTGTCGTTGGTGTTGAGGACACGCTCCCCCGCTTCGCGCGGGTCGCCGATCAGTCCGGTTGCGCCGCCGGCGAGCACGATCGGCCGGTGCCCGAACTGTTGAAACCGTCGCAGTGTCAGCAGCGGCACCAGATGGCCCGCGTGCAGGCTAGGCGCAGTCGGGTCGAACCCGGCATAAAGCGTGAGAGGCGGCTCGGCCAACTCGCCGGCGAGCGCGTCGAGATCAGTCGACTGTGCGATCAGTTCGCGCCAGCGGAGCTCGTCCAAGATCGTCGGCATGGCCCCGATCTTTCCGCATGGCACGAGCGATGCCGATGCTGTCTGCGATTCAGTCACTCTCGCCGGGCATCGGCGCGCGTGGACTTCGGCGATAAGCCGACACTTCCGCACGGTCCGTCAGCCAGAACCGCCACGGCCGATCGGCAGCCTGGCTGACTCCGACACGCGGGCCTGAGCGTGCCGCGACGGCGTCCCGCAGGTGAAGGCGCACCGGGCTCGCCGCGTCGAACAGGTCGCAGCCGTAATGATCCATCGTGATCGCGAGCGCCGAGCACAGATTCCCCGGTCCGCGTGCGAGCGCGCGGTCGCGCACCGTCGGCCCCCGCCGACCCCGCGCCACCTCGATGCCGTCGTCGACAACAGCCGCCCGGACCAACGCGGCGGCCGCCGTACCGTCCGGCCCACACACGACGTTGGCGCACACGTGGATGCCGTGACTGCGATACGTGTAGAGCAAGCCCGCCCGGCCGAACATCACCGAGTTGCGGCCGTTGGGCCCCCGATAGGAATGCGCGGCCGGGTCCGGCCAGGGCCCGTCGGGTGGGCCACCGTAGGCCTCGACTTCGACGATCGTGGCGCTGACATTCCCGACGACGAGGCGCGCGCCCAGCAGGCGACGGGCGGCCGTCGCCGGGTCGGTCACCAGCGGCTTGAACCCCACCGAACAGATTCTGCCTGCCGACACCATTGACATCGCGACGCCGTAGGCGCAATATTCATCACATGATGACTTCATCAAGCGATGAATTACTGCGGAACGGCGTCGAGCCCGCCATTGCGATCGACGGTCTACGTGTGGTTCGCGGTAAGCGCCTCGCGATTCACGGGTTGTCAGTGCAGATCGCCCGCGGCACGATCACCGGCCTTCTGGGTCCGTCGGGATGCGGCAAGACCACGCTGATCCGGTCGATCGTGGGAACCCAGATCATCACCGAAGGCTCCGTGACCGTTCTGGGCCAACCCGCCGGCTGCGCGGCGTTGCGCCGTCGGGTCGGGTACATGCCGCAGGACCCGACGATCTACAACGATCTGCGGATCGTCGACAACGTCAGATACTTCGCGTCGCTGTACGGCATGGATGCCGCCGCGGCCGATTCGGCGATCGACGCAGTCGGGTTGCAGGACCATCGAACTGCCTACTGCGCCAACCTCTCCGGCGGGCAACGCACGCGAGCGTCGCTGGCATGCGCTCTCGTGTGTCAGCCCGACTTGCTCGTGCTCGACGAGCCGACCGTCGGCCTCGACCCGGTCCTGCGGGCCGACTTGTGGGATCAGTTTCACGCGCTGGCGCGGGCCGGCACCACGCTGCTGGTGTCCAGCCACGTGATGGACGAGGCCGATCACTGCGGGGACCTTCTGCTCATGCGCGACGGCCATCTGGTTGCGCACACCACACCAACCCAACTACGGGAGGACACCGGATGTACGTCACTGGAAGAAGCATTTCTGTCGATCATCAGGCGCAGCATCGCGCGCCAAGCCGGATAGGGCTGCGGGGCTACGCCGCCAGCACGCAACGGATCTTGCGCCAACTCGCCGCTGACCGCCGCAGCATCGCGATGATCTTGCTGGTGCCGGTGCTGATCATCACGCTGATGTACTTCATGTTCCAAAACGTTCCGACCCACCACGGTGCGCCGTCGGGCTTCAACACCGCGTGCCTGGTGCTGCTCGGCCTCTTTCCGTTGTTCGTGATGTTCGTGATCACCGCAATCACCATGCAGCGCGAACGGGCATCCGGGACGTTGGAACGCATCCTGACCACTCCGCTGCGCCGGCTGGATCTCCTTGGCGCGTATGGGACCGCGTTTTCCGTTGCCGCGGCCGCGCAAGCCACGCTGGCCTGCATCGTGGCGTTCTGGGTGCTCGGTTTCACCACCGCGGGAAGCCCGATCTGGGTGTTCGTCATCGCGATCGTCAACGCGATGCTGGGTGTCGGACTCGGGCTGTTGTGTAGTGCGTTCGCACGCACGGAATTTCAAGCGGTCCAGTTCATCCCACTCGTGATGGTGCCGCAACTGCTGCTCGCGGGCATCATCGTGCCGCGCGCGGTGATGCCGGAATGGCTGCAATGGCTCAGCAACGTGATGCCGGCCAGTTACGCACTCGAGGCACTGCAGCAAGTGGGTGCGCACTCCGAGCTGACCGGAATTGCGGTGCGCGACATCATCGT
>DASRFZ010000259.1:0-5320 GCA_035651275.1 Mycobacterium sp.
CGTGCCGCCGACCGTGCGCCGGGGGAGAAGGCCGCGCTGGATTACATGCTCGCGACCACGGCGGCCAAGCTCGACTGGCTCGCCCGGTTCGTCGACTCGACGGTGACCCGATGACCGACGTCGTCGAGCATTACGGCGCGCCTCCGCAGCAGAGGGAGCCCTCGTACAACTCGTGGCGGGCGCTGTGGGCGATGATCGTCGGCTTCTTCATGATCCTGGTCGACTCGACCATCGTCGCGGTCGCCAACCCGCGGATCATGGAGAAGCTCAACACCGACTACGACGCCGTGATCTGGGTGACGAGCGCGTATCTGCTCGCCTACGCAGTGCCGCTGCTGGTGGCAGGCCGACTCGGCGACCGGTTCGGGCCGAAGAACCTCTACGTCATCGGGCTCGCGATCTTCACCGGCGCATCGCTGTGGTGTGGCCTGGCCGGCTCGATCCAGATGCTGATCGCCGCGCGCGTGGTGCAAGGGCTGGGCGCGGCGTTGCTGACCCCGCAGACGTTGTCGACGATCACGCGCATCTTCCCGCCGGAGCGTCGCGGCGTCGCGCTGAGCCTGTGGGGCGCGACGGCCGGGGTCGCAACGCTGGTTGGTCCGCTGGCCGGCGGGGTGCTGGTCGACTCGCTGGGCTGGCAGTGGATCTTCTTCGTGAACGTGCCGATCGGCGTCATCGGAATCGCGTTGGCAGTCTGGCTGATTCCGCAACTGCCCACGCAACAGCACCGATTCGACGTGATCGGCGTTTTGCTGAGTGGCGTCGCGATGTTCTTGATCGTGTTCGGCCTGCAGGAAGGCCAGTCGCATCACTGGGCGGCGTGGATCTGGGGCATGATCGCCGGCGGCGTGGTCGTCATGGGCATCTTCGTCTACTGGCAGTCGGTCAACTCCAGCGAGCCGCTGATTCCGTTGCGGGTCTTCGCCGATCGGGATTTCTCGCTGTCGAATCTTGGCATCACGGTCATGGGCTTCGTCGCGGTCGGCATGATCCTGCCGCTGATGTTCTATCTGCAGGCGGTGTGCGGCCTGTCACCCACGCGGTCCGCGCTCGTGACGGCACCGATGGCCATCGTCACGGGCCTGCTCGCGCCGATCGTCGGCCGCATCGTCGACCGCTTCCACCCCCGTCCGATCGTCGGCTTCGGTTTCGCGACGCTCTCAATTGCGTTGACGTGGTTGTCGTTTGAGATGACGCCTACCACGGCGATGTGGCGGCTGGTGCTGCCGTTCGCGGCGATGGGCGTCGGGATGGCGTTCATCTGGTCTCCGTTGGCGGCGACCGCAACTCGCAACCTGCCCCCGCAGCTGGCGGGTGCGGGGTCCGGCGTCTACAACGCGACCCGGCAAGTCGGCTCGGTGCTCGGCAGCGCGAGCATGGCGGCGCTGATGACGTGGCGCATCAGCAATGAGCTGCCGCCCATGCCAGGCGGCGCGCCGAAGGGCGGCGAGGGCGCGGTGCGGGCGCTGCCCGCGTTCCTTCATGAACCGTTCTCTACGGCGATGTCGACATCGATGCTGCTGCCGGCGTTCACCGCGTTGTTCGGGGTCCTTGCCGCGCTGTTCCTCGTCGGAGGGAGAACTTCCGGTCGGGCGGAACCCGCTGAGGCGCAACATGTTTCCAATGTTCGACTTGTCGACTTCGACGACGAGCCGCCGACGGACGTGATTCCGCTGAGCCATCCGGACGAGTTCTTGTTCGACGACTATCGCTACGAGGACGACTACGGGGCAGACGAGGAAGACGACGATTACGCCGAGTACACGCTGGCGCCACCGGAGCCGGTCGAGGATGAGCCCGAGCCCGAGGCGCCCGTCGATGCGCCGGCTGATGTGCCGGCCGACGAAAGCGACACTGCACCGATCGCCGTCGTCGCCGCCCCCATAGTCGATCTGCCGGACGACGATCCCTACGAAACCCTGTATCACGAGCCGCCCGATCGCTGGCTGCGCTCGACGCCCGAGCCAATCGGCTTCGCGCACAACGGCTTCCACATCGACCGCGAACAGAAGTTCCGTGAGATCGCTCAGCAGTCAGTGCCGGGCCGGCACTCTGCTGACGACACGGAATTCCACTGGTTCGACCCCGACGCCGACAGTTACGGCCGCCACGCGCTGCCGGCCAGCGACTAGCCCACCCGGCTATTTGCTGCTTTCGGCTAGGTACCGCGTTCAACACGCATATGCTGCTTTGCGTTCGACGGTTGTCGTGATGGAAAGAGTGGCGGCCTAATGTCTTGGCGCCCCGTGAATTGGTGAGACGCGCTGATGTCGCGGATCTTTTTGAGCCATTCCAGTCTGGATAATCGGCAGACGATCGCGTTGCAGCGCTGGCTGATCGAGCAAGAGCCACCGCTGGCCAACGAAATCTTTCTGGACACCGACGCCCAGGGCGGTATTTCGCCGGGCACGAAGTGGAAAGACGCTCTGCGCCAAGCCAGTACGCGCTGTGAGGCCGTGATCTGTGTGCTCTCACCGAATTGGGAGGAGTCGCCCGAGTGCAAGGTCGAGTATCGATTCGCCGAGTATTTGAACAAGCGGGTTTTCTGCGCGGCGATCGCACCGCTGGCGGGCGACGACCCCACTCGGGAATGGCAACGCGTCGACTTATACGGCGAGGGTCCGATTACCGAGGTCGATATCGGCGACGGCGCTGAGCCGGTTCGGTTCCGCTCCGAAGGCCTCTCTCGGTTGCGTGAGGGAATCATCGGAGTCGGTATCGGGGCCGAGTCGTTTGTGTGGCCCCCACCCAGCGATCCTGAGCGGGCCCCATATCGAGGCTGGGAGGCGCTCGAGGAGCGGGACGCGGCCGTCTTCTTCGGACGCGACGCCCAAATCCTAGGCGGGCTGGACGGTTTGCGCGGGATGCGCAAGTCCGGACTGGCGAACATGTTTGTGGTGCTGGGTCCCTCGGGAACGGGCAAGTCGTCGTTCCTGCGGGCCGGGTTGTTGCCGCGGCTGCGCCGAGACGACCGCAACTTCTTGATCCTCGACATCGTGCGACCCGAACATAACGTGATCACCGGCGGGACCGGTTTCGCGCAGGCAATCCATGCCGTGCGTACCCGGCTGGGGATGTCGACACCCAGCCTGGGCGAGATCAAAAGTGTCTGCACGGATGACCCGGCACGCGTGGGGAAGCTGCTGTGCGAGGCGCAGCGCGTGGCGGCGGCCCAGCTGCTGAACCGGCCCGATGAAGTGACGCTGCCGACGCTAGTGCTGCCGCTGGATCAGGCCGAAGAACTTGTCAGCGCCGACGCTGGCACCGAAGCGCCGATGTTCTTCCAGCTGATCTCCGAGCTCACGCAGCGCGACGGCGGCCCTGGCCAACTGGGGCTCATTGTGGTGGTCACCATTCGCACCGACCGCTACCAGGCGCTGCAGACAGCTCCGCAGCTGGGCGACATCGCCACGGTGTTGTTCGACGATCTGAAACCGATGCCGACCACCCATTTCAAGGAAGTCATCACCGGGCCGGCCTTGCGTGCCACCCAAGGCGGCCACCCCCTCGAGGTGGAACCCGCACTGGTCAACCGGCTGCTCGAGGACTGCACCGAGGGTGCCGACACGCTCCCACTGCTGGCGTTGACGCTGGCCCGGCTCTACGAATACGCAACCAACGGGCGCCTCAGCTTGGCCCACTACGAAGCGATGGGCGGCCTGCAGCACGTCGTCCACACGGAGATCGACGGGCTGCTGGCCACCGACGCACACCAGCGACAGCGGGAGTTGGAGTCGTTGCGGGAGGCTTTCGTTCCATGGCTGGCCACGATCAATCCCGACAACGACCAGCCGATGCGTCGAGTGGCCCGCTGGAGTGACCTGCCCGAGGACAGCCACGCGCTGATCGACAAATTCGTGACGAAACGGTTGATGGTCAAAGACGAGCGCAAAGACGGGACGATCGTCGTCGAGGTCGCACTGGAAAGCCTGCTGCGCCAATGGGATGAGCTGTCCGGCTGGCTGAGTGAACAACGGGAGAATCTCAAGGCGGCCGACAACTTGGAGCACAATGCCGCGGCGTGGCTGGCCAGCAATCACAACTCGGCCTGGCTGTTGGAAGGCACGCGATTGTCCGAAGCGGAAACCCTCGCCGGTACTCCCGGATTTCGGCAGCGACTCGTCGGCACCCACGACTACCTGGCTGCCTCCCGGCAGCGCGAAAACGAGCGGGCCGAGGCCGTTGAAAAACAACACGAGGCTGAGCTCGCGGCAGCGCGGGCCGTCGCCGCCGCCGAAACTCAAGCCCGGGAGGAAGCCCAAGCCCATGCGGTGGTCCTCCGGAAACGTTCCCGGGTTTTGCGGGGGGTGCTGGCCGCGACTGCGATCGTCGCTGTGATCGCCCTGATCGGCGGTATCACGGCCATCATCGGTTTCACTCAGGCCAGGACCGCGCGCGATCAAGCGCAGAGCAGGTTTCGGGAGGCCACGGGGCTTCGGCTGGTGGGGCAGGCCCAGAGCATGCTGGCCGGCAACCGTCCCGGCGGCGACGCGCGGGCCTTCGAGGAACTACTGGCGTTCCGATCGCTCACGCCGACCCCGGATGACGGCGCGCTGTACAGCGCGGTGGTGAAGAGGGTCACCACCCGCATGATCATCCCAACCCCGGACCGCAACCTGAGCGTGGCAGTCAGCCCCGATGGGCACCGGCTGGCTTCCGCCGGCGACAACGGCACGGTGCGGTTGTGGTACGCGGACACCGGCCAGCCCATCGGCGTACCGCTGAACGGGCACACAGGCTCAGTGAACAGTGTGGCGTTCAGCCCCGACGGGCGCCAGCTGGCATCCGGCAGTGACGACAAGACCATCCGGGTGTGGGACGCCGACACCGGCCAACCGATCGGTCAGCTGATCGGGCACACCGACCAGGTGAACGGTGTGGCGTTTAGCCCGGACGGGCGCCTACTGGCCTCGGCCAGCGCCGACGCGACCGTGCGGTTGTGGGACGCGCACACGGGCCAACCGATCGGTCAGCCGCTGACCGAGCACAACGACGTGGTGAACGGTGTGGCGTTTAGCCCGGACGGGCGCGTGCTGGCCTCGGCCAGCGCCGACAAGACGATCCGGTTGTGGGACACGCACACGGGCCAACCGATCGGTCAGCCGCTGACCGGGCATACCAACACGGTGTTCGCTGTGGCGTTTAGCCCAGACGGGCACCGGCTGGCCTCGGCCAGCGGCGACGCCACGGTGCGGTTGTGGGACACGCACACGGGCCAACCGATCGGTCGGCCGCTGACCGGGCATACCAACACGGTGTTCGCTGTGGCTTTTAGCCCGGACGGGCACCGGCTGGCCTCGGCCAGCGGCGATGACACGAT
>DASRFZ010000260.1:0-3612 GCA_035651275.1 Mycobacterium sp.
GCTCCCGGCGCTGCCGCTTGTCAGCGGGTGCCTTGCTTGCCACGGTGGGCTACCTCCGTTTCTACCGTAACTCCTATAGTAAGCTTTTCCGTGAACTTAGTCGATCAACGAGGAGACGCCGTGTCGTTCGAAGGTGACGTAGTACTGGTGACGGGCGGCGCCGGCGGCCTGGGCGCCGCGACGGTGCGCACGCTGCACGGTGCCGGAGCAGCCGTCGTGATCGCCGACGTCGCCGACGACAAAGGCGAGGCATTGGCCGTCGAGCTCGGCAACAAGGTGGCCTACGTTCACACCGACGTGCTGAACGACGACGACCTCGCGGGCTCGTTCGCCAAGGCCGACCAACTCGGCACGCTGCGCTACGCGGTGATCGCCCACGGCGGGATCGGCGTCGCCGAACGACTTCTCAACCGCGACGGCTCACCGGCCGCGCTCGACGGGTTCAAGAAGACCATCGATCTCTACCTCACCGGCACATACAACGTATTGCGTTTGGCCGCAGCGAAAATCGCGACGGCCGAACCCGACGAGAACGGCGAGCGCGGCGCGATCGTCATGACCGCATCGATCGCGGGCTACGAGGGCCAGATCGGCCAGTCGGCGTACTCGTCGGCCAAGGGCGGCGTGATCGGGCTGACTCTGGTCGGCGCGCGTGATCTGAGTTCCGTTGGCATCCGGCTGAATACGATCGCGCCGGGCACTATCCGCACGCCGCTTCTCGAGATGGCACCGGAAGAAATGCTGGCGAAATTCGCCGAGACCGTGCCGTTCCCAAAGCGCCTCGGCAGGCCCGACGAGTACGCCAGCCTGGCTCAGCACCTGCTGGAAAACACTTACATCAACGGCGAAGTGGTCCGCATGGACGGCGCGCAACGGTTCCAGCCGCGGTAACGGCGATCATGCCGAACGCCCGCGCCGCACGCACCTGGGCCCGGACCGCACTTCGCGGCATCGGCGACTCGCTGTACACCCCGTTCTCGGGCGCGGACGGCGACGACATCGACTGGGAGGCATACCGCACGCTCGTGCGGTACTGCGTCGGCGATCTCGCGCATCCCATGCTGTGGGTGACCAGCGGTGTCGGCGAGTTCTGGTCGTTGACGATCACCGAGCGAAAACGATTGCTGGAGATCGCAATTGAAGAAGCTCGGGCACTTAATCCCGACGTCGTCGTCCAGTCATGCACTGCGGCGTTGTCGGCGAAGGACTGCCTTGAACTGACACAGCACGCGCAGGACGCGGGTGCCGACATCGTCTACATCCAGACCCCGATGATGGAGCTGCACGGTGGCGAGGGCGTGCTGAAGTTCTTCCGCTACATCAGCGACCGCACCGACATCGCGCTGGGAATGTTCAATTCGCCGTCGTCGGGCTACGTCCTGTCGGCCGCCGAAAGCGCGCGCGTCGTCGACGAGATTCCCGCGGTGTGCGCGACGAAAGAGGGCGCCTTTCGGCCGGGCAACAGTCGGCTGCTGCACGACTTGGCGCCCGACCTCGTCATCTGGGAATGCGATACGACGGTCTACCGCGCCGGTTGGCTGCGCGACGGTGTCGTCGGGCCCGGGCAGCTGGGAACGACGGGCTATCTGTACGAGACGCCGCAGCGGCGGATCCTCACCGAGTACTGGGAGCTGATCTGGGCCGACAAGCTCGTCGAGGCAATGGACTTCGCTGCAGAGTCGGGGCTCGACCAGTTCGGCGTCGACATCAGGTCGTGGTTCACGTGCTACCCCGGCCGTCCGGACTACTTCACGCACTGGGGCGGCGCGTTCAAATATGCGGCATCGCTGCTGGGCCTGCCCGTCGGCGACTATCCAGAGTCCCGCCCTCCGCAGGCGGTGCTACCGGACGAGGCAAAGGCGCAGATTCGCCAGGCATATCAGCGACTCGGGCTGATCGACGAGTGAGGGTGGCCGGCCAGTGTGGAGGCCGCTACCGAAAGGTGTACAGTATGTCCATACATCAAGGTACGAGCCGTCCTTGAGGAGGCCTTCGCGGTGAGCGCCACGGCGACTGACGTCGTGTTGTACGACGTGCGCGACAGCGGCGTCGCGGTCGTGACGCTGAACCGGCCGGAGCGGATGAACGCGTGGGGCGGCGGGCTGGCGACCGCCTTCTACTCCTACCTCGACGAGGCGGAGGCCGACCCGGCTGTTCGCGCGATCGTCGTCACCGGAAACGGCCGCGCGTTCTGTGCCGGCGCGGACATGGGCGACCTGACGACGATCAGCGGTGCCACCGTGGGCGGCGACACGGACGTCAACAAGCTTGTGGGAGAACGTCATCCGCATTTCGTGGCGACGGTGCGCAAGCCCGTCATCGCTGCGATCAACGGCGCGTGCGCGGGCATCGGACTCACTCAGGCGCTGATGTGCGACGTCCGGTTCGCCGCGCAGGGTGCCAAATTCACCACGTCGTTCGCGCGCCGCGGCCTGATCGCCGAGTACGGCATCTCCTGGATTCTGCCCCGCATCGTGGGATGGGGTGCGGCGCTGGACCTGCTGCTGAGCGGCCGGGTGTTCTATGCCGACGAGGCTGTGGAACTCGGGTTGGTCAAGGAAGCGGTGCCGCCGTCGGAAGTGCTGCCGCGGGCGATCGGCTACGCGGAGGACATCGCCGAAAATTGCGCGCCGAGTTCTCTGGCGGTGATCAAGCAGCAGGTGTACGCAGACACCATGCGTGATGTGTTCGACGCGAGCGCGGTCGCCGAGAAACTGATGCACGAGTCGATGCTGCGGCCCGACTTCATCGAAGGCATCACGAGCTTCTTCGAAAAGCGTCCGCCGAACTTCCCGGCGTTGACCGAATGAAAGGACGATAACCATGGCGCTCGACTACAAGGCCATCGACGTCGACAACCACTACTACGAGCCGGTGGACTCGTTCACGCGTCACCTCGACAAGAAGTTCAAACGTCGCGGCGTGCAGATGCTCAACGACGGCAAGCGCACCTGGGCCGTGATCGGGGACCGAGTGAATCACTTCATCCCGAACCCGACTTTCGACCCGATCATCGTGCCGGGCTGTTTGGATCTGTTGTTCCGCGGCGAAATCCCGGAAGGCGTCGACCCGGCGTCGCTGATGAAGGTCGAGCGGCTGTCCGAGCACCCGGAGTATCAGAACCGGGACGCGCGGGTGCGGGTCATGGACACGCAGGGCATCGAAACCGCGTTCATGTTGCCGACGTTCGCGTGTGGCGTCGAAGAAGCGCTCAAGCACGACATCGACGCGACGATGGCGTCGGTGCACGCGTTCAATTTGTGGCTCGACGAGGACTGGGGCTTCGACCGTCCGGATCACAGAATCATTGCGGCGCCGATCATTTCGCTGGCCGATCCGGTGAAGGCCCTCGAAGAGGTCGAGTTCGTGCTGGGCCGCGGAGCACGCCTCGTTCTGGTGCGGCCGGCGCCGGTGCCGGGTGTCGTGAAGCCTCGTTCGCTCGGCGACCCGAATCACGATCCGGTGTGGGCACGATTGGCCGACGCCGGCGTTCCGGTGGGATTCCACCTCAGCGACAGCGGCTATCTGCACATCGCGGCGATGTGGGGCGGCAAGTCGACGTTCGAGGGCTTCGGCGCCAAAGACCCTTTGGACCAAGTGCTTCTCGACGAC
>DASRFZ010000261.1:0-3917 GCA_035651275.1 Mycobacterium sp.
CGGCGATGGAAGAACTGACACCGACAGCGACGGCCACGGCACCGGTATGGCATCCGTCATCGCGGGCAACGGTGCGCATGTCTCCGGCCTCGCTCCGTCAGCGAAGATTCTTCCCGTCCGCATCGATGCCAGCGGCAAGGGCACGATGTTTGCCTCGAACGTGGCCGCTGGCATCCGGTATGCGACGCAAGCGCATGTCGGTGTGATCAATCTTTCCGTCGGCGGCAACGTCGACTTCGGCTCGGACGTACAGCAGGCGATCTCGCAAGCGGTCGCAGCGAACATCGTCGTCGTGGCCGCTGCTGGAAACGAGTCCGCCTCATCGGTCGACTTCCCAGCCGCATATCCAGGCGTCGTTGCTGTTGGAGCAGTTGACCAAAGCGGGCAAGCCTGGTCACAGTCCAACACCGGTCAGGTCGCGCTCGCTGCACCTGGAGTGCAGATCTATCGGGACAACAACTTCGGGCAGCAAGGCACGTCTTCCGGCACGTCCGAGGCCACGGCTTACGTCTCAGCCACGGCCGCGCTGATCCGCAGCGCGCACCCCGACTGGACGGCCGGCCAGGTGATTCGCGACCTGATCAGCACCGCCGACCCCGGCTCCGGTCAGACCGCCGGACAGCACAGCGACCAATACGGCTACGGCATCATCGACCCGCTCAAGGCCCTGCAAGCGTCCGCACCGTCCGATACCTCGAACCCGCTGCTCGGCGCGTCCGGCGCCAGCGCGACCCCGAACTCCGGTTCCGGTTCCGGTTCCGTTGGCAACGCGTCCAGCTCGCCGACCGCTGCCGCTTCGTCGGCAAGCTCGTCGCACACCGGTCTGATCATCGGCGTAGTCGTGGGCGTGATCATCGTCCTCGGGCTGGTTCTGCTCGTCGTCGCGCTCGCTCGGCGTGGACGCGGAGGGCCGAAGCCACCCTCGGGTCCCGGCCAATACGGCGGCGGTTACCAGCCGCCCAATCCGCAGCAGAACCCGTACCAGCAGCAAGGTCCTTACCAACAGCAGAACCCATATCAGCAGTCGCCGTATCAGCAGCAGCCACCGCAGTACCCGCAGAATCCGAATCAGTAGAAGCCGGGGTCGCAACGTAGCGCGAGCCGCGCACTCGACCTCAATACGAACGAAAGCTGTAGGCCGCCACCCGGAATCCCTGGGCGGCGGCCTACAGCTTTACTGGCTCTCAGTCCTGGTTGAAGAACCCGGGGTCCGTGGACGGGCTGTGCGCGCCGTCCATCAGCTCAGTGCCCTGCGGCGAGAGCAGGAAGACCCGGGAGGCCACCCGCTCTATTCCACCGCGCAGCGAGAAGATCAGGCCCGAGGCGAAGTCGACGATCCGCTTCGCGTCCGCCTCCTCCAGGTCGGCGAGGTTCATGATGACCGGGATCCCGTCCCGGAAGAACTCGCCGATCACCTTCGCGTCGGTGAAGCTCTGCGGGCGCACGGTCGCGATCCGGTAGCCGGGCTGCGCTCCGAGCTCCTCGCCGTACCACCGCTCGCCGTCGTCGACCGGCACCAAATGCGGGGCGGTCGCCCTGCGGCTCGAAACCATCGCACGCCTCCCTTCCGGACCACTGTCAACCTGCCACGCCGAGCACTCGCCGATTCGCTGCAAGAATCACGACGCGTCATGCGCGTGATGCCCCATCAGCGGGTCGCTCATTCGAGTGTTTCTCTTCTTAGCTGTCTACGCTAGCCGGTTTTCCGCTTGGGCGACTCGCGACGCGCCGAAATCTGTCGGAGGTAGGTGGTATACGCGCCGCGGCGCGGTCCGTTCGCTGGAACCCGCCCCGGCCCGAGCTGCACCCGCCTCAGCCAACCGCGCCCCGTCGCATCGGCCGCGCCCGCCACCCGTACCCCGTCACACCCGCCGCGCGCTCCGCTACGCCAGATTCGCTTCCGCGTAGGCAGCCATGGCTTCACACAGGTATCGAGCAGTGCCCTCGCCTTGCTTGTCGTAGTACTGCCGGAAGCGCTCATCGGCCACGTACATGTCGCCAAGCCCCCGATAGGCCGCAGCATTGGGCGTCCAGAACAGAGACACCCACTCGTAGTGTTCAGCCACGGCCTCTTGCGTGCGCGCGTCGTCGACGGGCACGGACTCGGCCGCCAGCGTCGCGAACCGCTGCGCCAGGTCGACGCCCCGTCGCGCCGCGTCGGCGAAGTCCTCCCGGCTCCAGTTCGCAGTCCGCCGACGCGACTCGGCCGCGCCCTCCGGCCACCGCTCCTGCACCTCCGCCTCGTATCGCGAGGCGTCGAAGCCCTCGAACAGCTCCTCCACGTCCATTTCCTCTCCTCCAGCCAGCTCGTCGATCGTTCGCTGCACCGTGCGCGCCAGCCGCGCGAGCCGCTTGCTCTCGGCCAGCAGCCACGTACGGTGCCGGTCGAGCACGTCGCGGGTGCCGCGCCGGTCCTGGTCGTCGATCACCGACGCGATCGCGTCGAGGCCGAGCCCGAGGTCACGCAGCAGCAGGATCCGCTGCAGGCGAAGCAGCTGTTCGCGCTCGTACAAGCGCACCCCGCCCGCCCCGGTGCCGGCCGGCCGCAGCAATCCGATCGCGTCGTAGTGCCGCAGCGTCCGCGTCGTGATCCTCGAAAGCCGCGCGACCTGCGCAATGGTCCAGCTCACGGTCTTTCCTCCTTCGCCGACGACGCTAGGCGTTGACGCAGCGTAAAGCGCAAGTCGAAGGATCCGTCGGACTCGCGAGCGCGAAATCACCGCGGCGACTTTCGGGCCGAATCAGATCAGCCTACGAACTCTGCCCGACCAGCCCGGTCGACGGGAGCTCCGCTCATCAGAGGTCCAACCGGCTGATATTTGGCTGATCGTAGGTTCGCCGGAAAGAAGGATCAACACACCGCGTCCGTGCCTCCTCGCCGACGGGGCTCGTTGGGCTGCACGTGACGCCCCCGGGGGGACCGAGCTTGAGAAAGACCCAGTCAAAAAAACGGCCGGGCCAGACCGGGACGTCACAGTGCCCTGAGTAGTGACAAAACCGAACCGCCGCCGCGTGCCCCAACCGGGCCGTGGCAAGGAGGAATCCGATGAACCTCAAGAAGCTCGCCGTGCTGACCGCGGCCACCAGCGGCGTCGTCCTGGCTGGCGCCGGCGCGGCCATGGCCGACACCTCGGCCGACGGCTCGGCGACCAACTCCCCCGGCATCGTCTCGGGCAACAACACCCAGATTCCGGTGCACATCCCGGTCAACGTGACCGGCAACGGGGTCAACATCATCGGTCTGCTCGACTCGGTCTTCGACAACCACAGCGAGAACTGACCGCCGGCCGGCGTCGACCGGCCGACCGGAGCCCGGCCCGCCTAGCGCGCGCCGGGCTCTGCCCGTTTAGTTGTACCGCAGCACCGGAATTCACTCGTCCGCAGGATTCGTCAGATTTGCGGTAACCCCGATCGTCACACCTCGTTCCCTTGGTTATCGGGTTGGCATTGATAGACACGAGGTTCACGTATGCACTATTCGACGAAACGCCGCGTCGTGCTCGGGATGACCACAGGCGGGCTGCTCATGACCGGCTTGGGCATGGCCAGCGCGCACGCCGACACGACGGCGACCGGGGAGACATCGCACTCGCCGGGCATCGGCTCCGGCAACCTCATCCAGCTGCCGGTTAACGCACCGATCAACGTCTGTGGCAACCAGATCGACGTGATCGGCATCCTCGACTCGGTCACCGGCAACTCCTGCTCGAACGGCGGCGGCAGCGCGGCCGGCGGGTCGAACGGCGGCACGTCAGCGTCCGGCGACGCGAAGCACTCCCCCGGTATCGGCTCCGGCAACCTGGTGCAGATCCCGATCAACGCGCCGGTCAACGTGTGCGGTAACCAGGTCGACGTGATCGGGGTCGGGAACACCGACCACGGCAACTCCTGCTCGAACGGCGGCTCCGGTTCGACCA
>DASRFZ010000262.1:0-19974 GCA_035651275.1 Mycobacterium sp.
ATGACGGTGTCGCGCTCCGCGGTAGCGCCATGCCAAGAAGCGAGCAAGTCGAGTGCATGCGCGGTTGGCGACGCGGGTTCGGCGACGTAGATCGTCAGCGTGAGACCGGGTTCGGAGATCATGTCGACGCTTTCGTAGGCCAGTTCGAGGTTGCCGACGACAGCGTGGTGGAAGTGCTTCACTCCGGCGCCGTGCAGGCGGACATTGTGCGAGCTCCATCGCTGGCGGAATTCTGCACTGCGCGTTGACAATTCACCGACGAGATCGTGCAGGCACTTGTCGTAGGGGTCGCGGCCCGCTTCAGTCCGCAAGATCGAGACGCCGGTGTCGGCGGCGGTGTCCCAATCGGGATAGAAGCGACGGGAATCGTCGTCGAGAAACGTGTAGCGCGCGAAGTTGGGGGGTTCCCCGGCGGGCTCACTGTCGTACATCGACGCGTGCATGGCACGGCCGAGATGGTTACACGCGAGAAGATCCATCCGGCCGTTGCGGATAATGGCCGGCGGCCGGATGCCGTCGAGCACCCACTGCAATGCCGGGCGAGGTTTCCACCGCGCGCTCGGACGTCGGCGCGGCCGCATCCCGGCGCTGGTGCCGTCGGCGGCGTGGGCGAGATGGAAGAGGTGCGCGCGCTCCGCGTCGTCGAGTTGCAGGGCGCGGGCCAGCGCGTCGAGAACCGCTGCCGAGACACCGCCGAGCGCGCCGCGTTCCAGCTTCGAGTAGTACTCGACGCTGACGCCTGCCAGCGCCGCCACTTCCCCGCGGCGCAGTCCGGGCACCCTGCGGGGTCCCGTCACCGGAAGCCCCGCCTGCTCGGGAGTGATCTTGGCTCGCCGCGATGTCAGGAATTCGCGGACCTCGGTTCGGTTGTCCACACGTCAACGGTAAATCCGGTTCGGCGGCGAAGGGATGTACTACCGGTACACGTCTCATCAGGAACTCCCTGGGCGCGCCCGAGAGGGGTTACCTGGAAGCATGCGTGGAGCAATCATGTACGGGCCGGGCGACGTGCGAGTCGAGGACCGGCCGGAGCCGACCATCCTCAAGCCGACCGACGCGATCATTCGACTGTCGGCGACCTGTATCTGCGGGTCTGACCTGTGGCCGTATCGCGGAGCCGACTCGGTTGACGAGCCGATTGCGATGGGTCACGAATACGCCGGAATTGTCGAAGAGGTGGGTTCGGAGGTGTCCAACATCTCGCCCGGCCAGTTCGTCGTCGGATCGTTCTTCGCCTCTGACAACACGTGCGAAATCTGCCGCGCCGGCTACCAGACGTCGTGCATTCATCGCGAAGTTCTCGGCACCTCCGGCGGAGCGCAGGCACAGCGGATGCGCGTACCGCTGGCCGACGGGACGCTCGTCGCCACGCCGGAGGTTCCACCCGACGACCTGGTGCCCGACTTCCTGGCCGCCTCCGACGTTTTGGGCACCGGATGGTTCGGCGCCGTCGCGGCCGACGCCGGTCCGGGCAAGACGGTCGCCGTGGTCGGTGATGGCGCGGTCGGGCTGTGCGCGGTGCTTGCGGCGCAGCAGCTCGGTGCGGAGCGAATTATCGCGATGAGCCGCCACGAATCTCGGCAACGGCTGGCGCGGGAGTTCGGCGCCATCGACATCGTCACCGAGCGCGGCGACGACGGCGTCGAGCAGATCAAGGCGCTCACCAACGGGCTCGGTGCGCACTCGGTGGTCGAGGCGGTCGGCACGCAGGAGTCGATGATGCAGGCCATCCGCTCCACTCGCCCCGGCGGGCATGTCGGCTACGTCGGTGTCAGCCATGACGTGAACCTCTCCGGTGACGACTTGTTCATGTCGCACGTGCATCTGCACGGCGGCCCGGCGCCGGTGCGGCGCTTCCTTC
Organism: Mycobacterium sp.; assembly: GCA_035651275.1. Classification (GTDB taxonomy): domain Bacteria; phylum Actinomycetota; class Actinomycetes; order Mycobacteriales; family Mycobacteriaceae; genus Mycobacterium. The sequence continues at coordinate 1,862 of DASRFZ010000262.1, forward strand.
CGGATCTGATGGACCGGATCTGGAACCGAAAGATCAACCCCGCCAAGGTCTTCGACCTTGAGTTGCCGCTGGATGAGGCTGCCGACGGCTATCGCGCGATGGATTCCCGGCATGCCATCAAAGTGCTGCTGCGCCCCTGAGAGGAGACGGTTCCGATGAATGCACGTAACGCCGCAATGGAGATCTCGCCGGCTGATTCGCGGTCTGCCGCGGCGGGGCCGGCCGAGACGTTCACCGGAGAGGTGAGTGTCACACCGCTGTTCAACCCCAACGCCTTTCGTACTTTTGGCGCTGCTTCGGTGACCTTCAGCGCCTGCGCGCGAACCGCGTGGCACAGCCATCCGGGAGGACAAACCCTGGTCGTCACCGCGGGCTCGGGTTGGGTTCAGGAGCGGGGCCGCCGGAAGCAAGCGATCAAACCGGGTGATGTCATTTGGACGCCGCCCGGTGTCGAGCACTGGCACGGCGGGACGGAGTCAACGACGATGACGCACATAGCGATTCAGGAAACTGTGGACGGACGTCCGGTCGACTGGCTCGAACACGTCACCGACGAAGACTATTTGCGGTGACGCTACGGGCCTGGTCGGCACGCAGGAGCAAGCCACGAGTTTGACGGTATTCGACTTGCCGGTCCGCTAATCTCCTCGATGTCAGGGTCACATCGCGGATGAGGAACCCCATGAACAAGCGTGAGAAGGAAGCCGCGGCTGCGCAGGAAGAGGATTACCGAGAAACCGCGCGTCGACTACGGGAATTCACCACATTTGACGAGTTTTCGGACGACGACCTGGCGCGACTCGTCCGCGCGGCACATCGCACTTCGACCTCCGGGCCATGGCCACTGATCCGTGAACACACTCCCTCGGACGCCTGCTACATCCTGCTCAGCGGTGAGGCGGGGGTCTACGTCGGCCACGACCGCGTCGCCGTGGTGGGACCGGGCGAGGTGATCGGCGAATCCGCGCTGCGCCGCGGAAAACTACGGAATGCGACGGTGACGACGACAGGGAAGGCCGAGGTGGTGCACGTCGGGCGAGATGACCTCGAGCGCTTGCTCCATGAGATACCCGCCCTTCGCAAAACGATGGACGCGACTGTTGCGCGGCACATGCCGGGTGAAACCGCCGGGCCGAGTTAACGGACCGCTGCACTCACCTTCCAGACTGAGGACACAGGTCTTTAATCGCCAGGCTGACGGCCTTTTCAGCTTGCGCCCGCGGAATTCCCTTCTGCGTGAACTGATTAACGACCTCGGCCGTGGGGGCACTACCCAACTGGTCGCAAGTTTGATGGCCCACAGAGATGATCTGCTCATCCGTTACTTGAGATGTGACCCAGCCTGTAGCCCGTATGTCGTTCACGAAAGCGCGGTCGTTGGCAGAGTCCGCGTGCGCCGAAGCAGCGAGCGTTAATGCCGCGGCCACGGCGCTCAAGGCGGCCGCGGTGCACAGCTTCATCATGACCTCCACCTGACGAGGACCCGTCCAACGCGAAGGGTTTCCATTGCTTCTCGTTTCCCCGAGTGAGCGTCCCAGCAATCGGGATGTTACGCCAGCAACACTGGGCAATTTGTGGGCATGGCTCGCCTACATCTTCGGAAGTCTCAGGCAGGTTTGTGGAACGTGTAAACCCGGTACTGAATGAGGCCGATCTTGGACAGCCATTTCATCCATCGAGTACCCACGATCATTGTCTTCTGGGCATCCGCTGACCCTTGCTCCCGGAAGAAGTTGATCAGGAAGGGGTACGTCGGCAATGTGTTCTTCCGGATATTTTGGTTCGCGTCGAGTTGGAGTCCCGCACGTTTGCCCATGACCTTGTAGGACCGCAACGGTACATTCCCGAGCGTTCCGTAAGACTTCGCGATCCGGGAGCGAATCGCAATCCAGAACGGGGTCTTGCCGAAGAAAGCCACGGCCGGAACGAAGTCGGACACCGCTAGGTAGCCGCCCGGCTTGAGTACACGTGCGGCCTCCGCGAGGAAACGCTTGCGGCACGGGAAGTGGAAGATGCATTCGACGGCCAGGACACGGTCGAAAGAGTTGTCCTCGAACGGGAGCTGACATGCGTCGGCTTCGATCCACGCAATGTGGTTGCCGTTGGCGGCGCTGGTCTGGGCCTCTGCGGCGGCGAGCTGGCGCGGGTCGATGTTCAGCCCGGTGAGGTGCATGTCGGAATATCCGGCATTGATCTGTTGGATGGTTCCGCCGAATCCGCAGCCGACGTCCAACAAACGCTGACCGTTTGCAACTTTGCCGGCCTGCAACAGCACGCCGTTCATGTGCTCCATGGCCGCGAGGTAGTCGGCTCGGGTACCTTCGGCAGCCTTCGGGTCTTCCCAATAGCCCCAGTGCACCTGGTGCTCCCACAGTTGCCCCGTCTGACCACCGTCTTGCCGTTCGTCGATAAGCAAGTCGAAGTACGGGAGGTCGGGCATTCGCGGAAAGTACCACGCTCCGGGCGTAATTCGAGGGTGACGGGCCGGCCGGTCACATGGTGGGCATGAATTCGGCAAGCGCAAGGATCATGAACACCACCAAAGCGAGCCCAATCAGCCCACCGGTGGGAATCATGATCACGCATACCGCCACCCAGACGACAAGCCTCGGCCATTCAAATGGCTGGTTTCCCACCACGCCGCCAAGACGTTCCCGCAGAGCGTGGTAGGCCGCCCACACACCCGCCCCGGCAGCGGCAACCGCGATGATCCGCAATCCGACCGGCGTCGCCGCCAGGGCGACGCTCGCGATGATCATCGCGGGCACGACGCGCCACCACTGCACCGTTCGAAGCCGGGCCGCCCGTGTGAGACCGTGGCTTCGATCCGGCTCACCGCGATACCGCGGTATCCGCCCCTCGACTCCCAACAGTCGCCAAATCCAACGCGACCATCCGGTTCGCAGACCCAGGTTCTCGGCAATTCGCCGAACGTCGGCGGCCGATTCCGCCATCATTCGGCGCGATTGCGCGCTCCTCCAGTAGGCGGCCTTGAAAACCCGTCGCGGAATCCCGAACTGCCGGGCGAAAGTGCGCGGCGGTCCCATCGATTCGCCGATCAACCACCGGAGATAGAACGGGAAGGCAATCGCATACATCGCCCGCCTGAAACGCCCGGCACGTTGCATCCGCTCAGCCAGATGGTCGTCGGCAAACGTGATGTGACGGGCTTCTTCCGCCAGATGGATGTACGTGATCTTGTTCAGCAGCGGGGGCAGCCCAATCGCGCCGCGGCGCTGCAGCGTCTGCTGATAGTGCAGCGGCTGTTCACCACAAAGCACCCCGATGAAATGGAAAATGTCGGCATAGCCGCCAATGAAGCCCAGGATCGGCCCGATTATTCGGGAGCCTCGCCGCATTCCGGGAACATCCTCGCCGGTGCGGTTGACGAACTCCTGGAACATCTGGATGTGATTACATTCTTCGGTCAGTTCGTGGAGGAGATACCGAAACACCGGGGAGCCGCACGGCAACTTACCGGCGTAATGCACCACTCCGCGAATCAACATCATCTCGAATTGCAGCGTGGCCTTGAGACTGTTGGCGGTAATCCACCGACCCATGTCAATTCGCCGCCTCAACGGCTGTTCGGCATACCAATCCGTAGCCGCGAGCGGATCGGTATCCGGATCCAATTGCCAATGCGGATCGTTCTCGTCCAACGCGTTTTCGGGTGCGTCCCAGTCGATATCAACGTACGGATCGAAGCGCAGACGAGCTGACGCACGCGAAAGAGCCTCTACTCCACTGAAGTAGGGGCCTTCCAGCGTGCCGTCTGCGTCGTTGACCGCCGTCATTTCCTCATCCGTTGAGCCAGATTGCGTGCCGACGCTATCAATCTGCCGCTACGGGGATGATCCGATTTTCATAACACTTCGGTGGCAATCCGGTGAGCCAGCAATTGAAGCCACATGTCGAATTTGCGCGTTCCATGGTGGAGCCGCCGGGAATCGAACCCGATATGAAACTCCACGTCACATGCGGAAATGCCGGATTTCAACACGCGAAATAACGCGAAACACCTGGGAATCCGCGACGGGGTGTTGACCGCATCAACACGCACGCGGCAACACACTACAGATAGTAGACTAGACCAAACTAAGTCTAGGTATGTACGATCGATTGGTGACCGTAAACGTGAATATCCATGAGGCGAAGACTCACCTGTCCCGACTCCTTGAACGGGTGGCGAGCGGGGAGCGTGTGGTCATCTCGAAGGCTGGCAAGCCGGTAGCGGATCTGGTGCCTCATCAAGCGGTCGATGTCCTGTTCGGTGGATTGCAGGGCCAACTCACTTACGACGACTCATCTTTCGACGTCGACCCGGAGATTCAGGAGATGTTTTACGGCCCGGCGCACCGCGACGATGCTGCTACTTGACAGCCAGGCCCTCTTGTGGCTGCTCGATGACAACCCACGACTCGGCCCTGAGGCTCGAATGACGATCAGTGCCGCGCGAGGCGTGCACGTCTCCGCCGCGACTATTTGGAAACTGACCATCAAGACAATGCTCGGCAAGCTCTCCGTGCCGACCGCGCTGTCCACATTCTTAACCGGGCAGGGTCTCGTGCTGCTGAGCGTCACAGCCGAGCATGCCGAGGCGATCCGCGACTATCCCGAATTGAGCCGGCACGACCCGTTTGATCGGCTCCTCGTTGCCCAGGCGGACCGGGCTGGCTTGCAGCTCCTTACCGCCGACAGAGTGCTGCTGGAACTCGGCAGGGGGTTCATTCTGGATGCCACGAAATAGCGTCAACGAGGACCATCGACCTCCCAGTCGTCCAGGAGGATCTGTGCGTTGCGAATGCCTGAATCGAGTATGTCGTCGGAGAGCTGGCGGTCGGACACGGCCCGAGCGAGTTGCAGTGTGGCAACGAGCAGCGTGAACAGTCCGAACGCCGTCGCGCGCGCGGCGGACGGGTCGTGTGGCGACAAACGTGTCGCAACGACGTCGACGATGGATCGGATGCCCTCGGTGTAGGAGTCGCGGATGGCGTCATCGCAGCGGCCGATTTCATCGAGCAGGGCGGCGGAAGGGCAGCCCGTGCTCGGATCGTCTCGATGACGCGGTGAGAGATAGTCGCGCACAAATCCCTCCAGTGCCGCGCGGCCCTCCGGTAGAGATGCGAGGTTGGCATGCTGCGCGCGCAGTTGGTCCGCGACGACGTTCGCCACGAGATCATCCTTGGATTCGAAGTGCGCGTAGAACGCACCGTTTGTCAGCCCTACGTCGGACATGAGGGCAGCGACACCTGAACCGTCGATGCCGTCCTGCTTGAAACGCCGGCCGGCGGAATCGATGATCCTTCGCCGCGTCTTGCCTTTGTGCTCTGCGTCGTACCTCGCCACAGCTCGCGTCCGCCCTCCACCTGAAAGTCGCTCTTGCGGATCATACTCGATTAACTTACAGTCATAATATTACGATCGTCAGACAATTGTCCTGCACTACGAAGGGAGCGATGAGCGTGGCTTTCGCCGATCCGGGGACAGCGCCCGCGAGCCCCCTTCGCCGGCTCTACCGGGTGTGGAGTCGGGGTATCGGGTGACGCGTCTGTCCTACGACCTCCGCGGGAAGGTCGTGCTCATCACCGGCGGAGTCGGCGGCATCGGCAACGCCACCGCGCGCGAACTTATCGGCCGCGGCGCGAAAGTCGGCATCGTGGACGTCGACGGCCCCTGCTCAAACGCCTTCAACCCGATGTCGCTGCGACAGCCCTCGCCGACGGTCTCGCTCATCGTTCGCCGCGCGTGATGACGCCATCCCGATGGAAGCCTCTATCGGCGCTGCGCGGATTCCTCGCGCCCGCAATGGATTCGCATCTTGCCCATGACCGGCGGACCCTCGTCGCCCTGTCGAATCTCGACTCACGACCCCCCATCGCACGGTGACAACCAAGCAACCCCAATGTTCCCGCGTGGACACCGACGAAATCGAAAGGCAAGAAATGACGACGTGGAAAGACACGCCCACTCGCAAGATCGACGTAAACGGCGTTGAGTTCGCATACCGCGAACTCGGTACCGGCTCTGACGTTCCCGTGGTGTTCCTCCACCACCTGACCGCCGTTCTCGACGACTGGGATCCGCGAATCATCGACGGTATCGCCGCGCAGCATCGCGTGATCGCCTTCGATAATCGCGGTGTCGGCGCGACGGGGTCGTCGGTGCCACCCACGGTCGAGCAGATGGGTGCCGACGCGATCGCCTTCATTCGCGCCTTGGGCCTCAACCGCGTCGACCTTTTCGGGTTCTCGCTCGGCGGCGGCGTCGCCCAGATGGTCGCGTTACAAGCACCGGACCTCGTGCGACGAATGATCCTCGCGGGCACTGGACCACGCGGCGGCGGTGGGATCGACCAGATCACCAAGATCGCCGTAATCGCCTACATCAAAGCGGCATTCACGTTGAGCGATCCCAGGAACTTCCTGTTCTTCCCCCGCACCGATGAAGGCAAACGTGCCGCGTCGGACTATCTCAGCCGCCTCAAGGAACGCACCCAGAACCGTGACAAACGAATCTCGATGCAGGCCCGCGTCGCTCAACTCAAAGCCATCCGGCATGCCGGGCAGAGCCCAGCCGACGACCTGTCCGTCATCACCCAGCCCGTCCTCGTCGCCAATGGCGACCACGACCTCATGGTCGACAGCAGCCACTCAGCCGACATGGCGCGCCGACTTCCGAACGCGCAACTGAAGATCTACCCCAACTCAGGCCACGGCGGAGTGTTCCAGCACCACCGGACCTTCGTACCCGACGCCCAGCGATTCCTCGCCGAGGAAAGCACTTCCGAGACCAATAGGAGAACGGCATGAACGCAGATCCAAATCAGCACAGCGACACCGTCACCTCGTACCGCCACGCGCCGTCGCGAACCGTCACCGCAGCGGGCGTCACCTACGCCTACCGCGAATTAGGGCCGAAGGGTGGGATTCCCGTCATCTTTTTCGTCCACCTCGCAGGCACGCTGGATAATTGGGATCCGCGGATCATCGATCCGATGGCACAGCAGCATCACGTCATCGCTTTCGACAACCGCGGCGTCGGCGCCTCTACCGGCACAGTCCCCGACACCGTCGAGTCGATGGCCGACGACGCCTATGCGTTCATCACGGCACTCGGTTTCGACACTGTCGACATCTTCTCCTTCTCGCTCGGGGGGATGGTCGCCCAGGCGCTGGTGATCAAACATCCTGAACTCGTCCGCAAGCTGATCCTGACTGGAACAGGACCCGCAGGAGGAGAAGCCATCGACAAGGTGGCCGGTACCACCTACTACGACACGTTGCGCGCCACCATCACCGGTCGGGACCCCAAGGAGTTTCTGTTTTTCAACCGCGACGACATCGGCAAACGCGCCGCACGAGCGTTCGTCGAGCGCCTCAAAGAACGCGGCGACGACCGAGACGCGCCGATCACACTGAAGGCTTTTCGAACCCAACTCAAAGCCATCAAACACTGGGGGCGCTCGACACCCGTCGACCTGTCCGAGATCACCCAACCGACATTGATCGCGAATGGCGACAACGATCGCATGGTGCCCACGGCTCTCTCCGAAGATATGCACCGTCGGATCGCCGGCTCGAAACTCGTCATCTATCCCAACTCTGGACACGGTGCGATCTTCCAGTACCACCACGAGTTCGCCGCTACCGCAATTCAATTCATTGACGATTGACCCGTCATCGCCTCTGGCTCCGAGTAAGCGCGACATTTCGACTTCTATATCGGCGGGGCCTTCGAAGCCCTTGTACGCGATCAGGTCGAGTTTCTCACCCGCCACCTCAACCCCGCGTTGCTGGGCACGAGAAGGGCAAGGTCGTCGTAAAGCTTCGCTGAAGGCCAACTCTTACGCCGGGTCGACGGCATCCCACGGGACCGTGGCCGATACCCAATGGGTGATCGGCTCTTCCTGGTCGTTGCGGTGAAGATGGCGTGGCGGTTGGGCGAATGTCGCGTAGGGCCGGCAGCGGACGACGACTCGGTTCTCCTTGGCGGCCATCTCCTCGACAAATGGGCGGGCTTCTTCGTCAAGTTCCTGACCCGACATACGTCCGGCGACCGCCGTCATCACGTCAACGACGAGGTCGCGGTCACGCTCGATCGTTGCATCGGCATACACCTGTAGGTAAGCGAAAGGCCAACGCTCGTCGAGCACGCACAGGCTCACTTTGTCGTCGCGTTCAACGACGCGGGCCTTGCCGCGTCCTGCCATTGTGGAGACGAGCAACTCGTCATCGTCGGTCGGTATGTAGTACACGATCGACATGGCCGGGCCATCGTGCACACGCCGATAGCCGAAGACGCATGTGCGGTGGGTCCGCACGAAAGTTCGCCGCTCCGACGGGAGCATGTCTCGGTCCGTGGGGACTGTAAACGGCTCGGTTGCGAGTGGAAGCAACATCGCGGAACCTCCTTGTCCTGGTGTGCTTGAACGACACCCGGCAGATGGCGAGGGCGATAGCGGCGAACCGGCGAGCGGCACGAACCCTCCGTAATGGATACAGTGTTACCGATATTGTGCACGCCGTCAAGGGCGCACATACTTGCAGGTGTGGCAAAGCCGAATCGCGCGGCAGCACCTGAGCCGAGGGGTCGACGTTCTCCTGGACGTCCCCCGGTCCCCCGCGACACGATCATCGCGGCGGGTCTTCGAATTGTGGACGAGCAAGGCGCGCAGGCCTTGTCGATGCGCACGCTTGCGCAGCGACTCGACTCCGGCACTGCCACGCTGTATCGGCACTTCGCCAACCGGTCAGATGTGGTGGCTCAGGTCGTCGACCGCGTGTTCAGTGAAGTCGAATACGACGCCGACGACCTCAGCTCCAAGCCTTGGCAAGAAGCATGTAAGTCATTCGCGCGCGCCACATTTGACGCCTTGCGCCGCCATCCCAACGTCGCCCCTCTGCTTGTCGAGCGAATTCCTATGGGCCCCAATGCGATGGCTGGCCGAGAACGAGTCATCGCCCTTCTACTGGACAGCGGATTCCCGCCAGAACTGGCGGCCCGGTTTTACGCAACTATGGCCCGCCACATCTTGGGCTTCGCAATCCAGCTGACAGGACCCAGTACAGCGGGACTGGGCTACGCGGTGGTATCCGATCAGTTTCATGGCGTAGACCCGGCAGAATTTCCAGCCACGCTCCGAGTCGCCGACCACATGCCGGTCCCGCTAGAGGTCGAGTTCGAGTTCGGGCTCGAGCTCATCATCGACGGGCTGACCCAGTTCCAGCGACGCGACAACCGCCGACGTAAGGCCGGAGTTCGTTCTGAGTGAATCCAGCGGGTCGAGTAGGAGCCTCCCGGCCCCTCCGATCGGTCGAGCAGCCCGGAATCGAACTAGCCAACGCCGATTACGGGCCGTCGCCGGCGAAGCCGTCTTCGACGAAACCTGTGCGCCCACTACCCGCGTCATCGGCGCGAATATATTCTTCGACGCGTTCACAGAAATCCGCCAAATTGGCTCCGGCACAGAGCATTTGCACGACCGCCGCCGCATCGGATTGGCTGGCGTGCGCGGACAGCGCACGTATTTTGTTGTCCCAGTACGTTGCAATGTCGATGACCGTGGTGATGTCGGAGTCGTCGACGGCCATTTCCTCGGGTGGCACCCACACGTTCTCGCCGAAGGCTGCCCGAGCACCTGCGCGCACTGCGCGTAGCCGCGTTTTGGACATTGCGATGTAGTAGAGCTTGGTCACCTTGCGGGTCGCTGAGTCGCGGTCGCCGGGCCCATCCACGGCGTCGGCGGCGACGTTGTGCAACGCGGCGTGGACGAGCTGGTGGGTGCGGATGTGGTCGGGATGTCCCGACAGACCGTTGGACGGGTACGTCACGATGACGTCGGGTTGGTAGCGGCGCAGCAACTCGACCAGACGGGTGACCATCGGCGTGATCGGGCGCCGACTGAACGCGTCAGCCGGCGGGGGTGTCGCGGTGCCGTTCGGCATTCCGGAGTCGGGGTAGCCCAGTTTGACGAGATCGTGCACGCCCAAGGCGGCGGCCGCGAGGTCGAGTTCGCGGGATCGCAGCGCAGCCACCTGTTGCGGATCGTGGTGCGGATGGCCGGGCTTTTCGCCATCCGGCCCGTCGCCCTGGCCGCCGTCGGTGCAAGTAATCAGGACGGTGCGCCAGCCGGCGGCAGCGTATCGGGCCAAAGTGCCGCCGGTTTGGCTCGCTTCGTCGTCGGGGTGGGCGTGCGCCATCATCAGAACCGGCGCCGGTCCCTCGGGCTGTGAATCGCTCACCGCAGGTTCCGGTCGGCGACATGCGCCAGCACGCGAGTGGTCGACACCGAGTGTTCCTTTCCCGGTCGCATAATTTGGGCAGGTCCTGGCACTGATCACAGCCAGTCTTCAGTCGGCCGATAGTTGGAATACCCGTCGCATCGTTTTCACGGGGCCATCGTCGCCGTCGAATTTGAGTCGCCGCAGCGCGGACTTGCGTTGTGCGGCACTGGTTCCCAGCCTGGCGGTAATCAGATCGGCCGCGGTCGCGTTCACCGTCACCGCGGGAGAGCCTTGGACGGCCTGCAGTTCGCCGTGATCCACCGCGAATTCGAAAACGCGGCCGTCGATTTCGACGCGGTACGACGCGCGAAGGTCCGCGGCTCGGGCGGGTTCGAAGCCGAGCAGCATTCCGCTGAGGAATCCGTTCAACGGCGTCAGTGCGCTGTCGGTCGGTTCGAGCTGGTCGAGCCCGAACGTGGCGATGGCCTTGACCACGGGTGGGACCTTCCGCCAGCCCATCGCGCTGAGCGTGTACACCGTGCGGGCTACTGGCGCGGGCAGTTCGTTGCGATCAACGAGGCCAACCTGTTCCAGTCCGCGCAGTCGCTCAGCGAGCAGGTTGGTGGCGATCCCCGGCAGCTGGGCGCGCAGGTCACTGTAGCGGCGCGGACCACCGAGGAGCTCGCGCAAGATGAGCAGCGTCCATCGCTCGCCAAGGATGTCTAGACCCTTGGCGAGCGGGCAGTTCTGGTTGTAGGTCTTCTGGGTGGGCACATCAGAAATAATACCATCTATGTAAATAGATCAAGTCAGGTGATGTATATCATGTCTTCTAAGTTTATTTTCTAGTCTAGAGTTAATCGGGCGCGGTGAGTCGGCCGCTCGGCAAGGACGCTTCCAGGCGTGTTGAAAGGACAGAAATGCAACTTCTCGAGTTTCCAGATGCGACGTACACGAGAACATGGAACAGCGGCCGTGGCCAGGTCCGGTTCTTTATCCGGCCCGATGGTTCGCGGCTGCGGTACTACACCGCGGGCAATGGTCCCCCGCTTGTTCTGCTGCACACCGTTCGCACCCAGCTGGACTACTTTCAGCTGGTGATTCCGTTGTTGTGGGATCACTACACGATCTATGCGCTGGATCTCCCCGGGATGGGATGGTCCGACATCGTGCCCGGCGCACGCTACGAGGAGCCGGAATTGCGCGCCGCGGTGGTCGAATTTGTCAGTGGACTCGACCTGCTCGGCGTCACGCTCGCCGGCGAGTCGCTCGGGGGGGCTCTGTCCTTGTCCGCGTCGATCGATCTGCCCGAGAGGGTCAGCCGGGTCGTGGCGTTCAACAGCTACGACTACCCGGGTGGTCTGGAGCGCGGAAACGGGCTGGCCCGATTCATCGTCGGCAGCGTGCGGCTGCCCGGGCTAGGGCCGATTGTTGCCGGCCTCGAGCCCCGACCGGTTATGCGAGCGGTGCTGCAGGGCGGCTTCTTTCACAAGACCAGGCTGCCCGATGACTTCGTGGCCGAACTGTTGAGAAGCGGCCGCCGCAAGGGTTACGCGAAGGTGGCCCGAGCGATCTACCGCAGCCTCAAGGGATTCATCAGTGCACGGCACCGATATGCCCAAGTGTCGGTGCCCGTCACCCTGGTCTACAGCGAACAAGACTGGTCTCGGCCTGCCGAGCGAGCCCAGGTAGCAAGCGCGTTAGCCGACGTTCACCAGATCACCCTGCCGCGCACCGGTCACTTCTCCTCGTTGGAGCGCCCCGACCGGGTGGCATGGATATTGCTCGGCGCGGCCTCGGGCTCACCACGCACGTCGTGCCGCCCCGCACCTTCGAATCGGTTAGGAGAGTGACATGGCGACAACAATCCCCCACGTCGTCAACCGCCTCGTGATCGACTCCGCGGACACGTTCGACGAAGTGCAGCAGCGCTACGAATCACTAGTGCCCACAATTGATTTAGCAGAACTCGCCGAAATGGCGGCAACAGGTGGCCTCGCTCGGGTGCAGGAGTACACCGCCGAACATGCGCCCCATTCGTTTGTCAACTTCTGGACGCTGGACCCGATGCCGATGATGCGACTGTGGGGACATCAGCGGCGCGCGATCACCTACATGATGGGAAATCACCTGATCGCCGAAACGATGTTCCGTCACGACCCCGGCATCATCCTCTACGCGCCGCTACGGACCGCGATCTACGAAAACAGTCTCGGCGGTGTGCATTTCAGCATCGACCAGCCATCGAGCAAATTCGCCACGCTGCGCGCCGCCGGCGGCGTGACCGAGGCGGAGTACGCCGCCAAGCGTCAGCAGATCCTCAGTAGCCTCTGATCGCGTACCGCCGTGCTTACAGATCGATTGGTTTGCATGATCGGTGACATTGCTCCGAAATCGCTGGGACAATTCTGCCTATTGCCGACACGGCAAGAGGTCGGGGTGAGGAAAGGGAACAACGTGAACATTGCCCACACCCTGAGACGAGGAATCGTCGGGTTCACGACGGCCGTGTTGGTGTCCGGTGGTTTAGGTCTGGCCGGTACCGCCCAGGCGCGACCCCTACCACCGCACACGTGGTGCCCAGGCGACTCCATGGTGTATTCGCGATACGACATGTCATCGGGACCAGGGGTTGCATACCAATGGGACATGAACGTGTGCCACACGTGGTACTGGGTCAATGGGGCTGGCAACGTCCCGTACAAAGGGGACCTACCGAGCGATGTGTGGGACGGGCCCGGTGGACCTCCGCCTAAAGAGGATTCTTGCGACTTCTGCGGGTAAGCCGCTGATGGTTCCGGATAGCCGCAGCCGTTGAACCGATTGTGGAGCTGCCGGGAATCGAACCCGCCTGTCTACCAGGCAATTTGGCGTCCCGGCAGCAGATTCGCTAGTTCTCGTTTTCGTTCAATCTGTCTCGTTACGTGCGGTTTCGCTCTTCCTATTGACGCCGTCACCTGTCGAAGTCCCTCTACATAGCGGAGGATGGTGAAGCAGGCACGGCGAACGGATTGGCCTTGAACACCGGCAGCGGGAAATGGTGTGCGGTCTCCGTCGCATCGCGGCTCTCGTAGATGCCAATCGTGTACACCCCTGCGGAGGGCACCTGAACCGGCAGCTGGTGAGCGAAGACCCGGAACTTCACGGGGGCGCCCGGGTTGTCAGGCCAGTGCCACCGGCACTGCAAAAGCCCCACTATTTCGCCGCGCGGTGATCTGGCAACGATGAACCGTTCCGGGTCATAGTCGGTCCCGCCCGGGCTGTAAACGGCCAGCACGAGCGGGATCGTGATTCGTGCAGGAAAGCTGCCCACATGACAGCTGGTCATCGGGAAGCCCTGCGCGTTGACTCCACCAGCTTCGTCGATGACAGCACTCAATGCCGGTGCGAACGCGACAACATGCACACTTGCCCCTGAACCGTCAAAGTCTCCACCCAATGCCCAAACCGTAGCCGAACGACCGGAAGCCGCGACTATCCGTGCGTGCGCGGAGGTCGCTGCGTGAGAGGTAACCGGCGATCGGCAAACAGAGCACCTCGACGGCGAACAATGCCCGTCAACAATCGGATGCGCGGCGGCGCCCGCTGTGCATCCGCCAGGTGAAATGGCGTCGATCGGCGGCGGTGACCGGTTAGTGTGCAACATCGACGACCTGCTGCGCGTCGATGGCGCCGAGAACGGGTCATGACGTAGGGAAGGCCGATGGCAGAAATCCATTTCATTTCGGGTCTGCCGCGTTCCGGCTCGACACTTTTAGCGGCGTTGCTGCGACAAAATCCCCGATTCGAGGCCGGGATGTCGGGTCCGCTGGCCGGCTTGTTTGGTGCGCTGCTGGGTGAGATGAGCGCGCGCAACGAGTTTTCGGTGTTCATCGACGACACCAAACGTCGGCGCATCCTGCGGGGGTTGTTCGACAATTTTTATGCCGAGTGCAGCGCCGAGGTGATATTTGACACCAACCGTGGTTGGTGTGCGTGGATGCCGGCGATCGTTCAGCTGTTTCCCGACGCGAAGGTGATCGCGTGCGTGCGGGAAATGCCGTGGGTGATCGACAGCATCGAGCGGTTGGTTCAGCGCAACGTGTTCAGCCCGTCGTCGATCTTCAACTACAGCGCCGGGGGCACTGTCTACACCCGGGCCAACGGCATGGCAGCGCAGAACGGCATGGTCGGCGGACCTTACGATGCGTTGAAGCAGGCGTGCTACGGCGCGCAACGCGATCGGCTGCTGCTGGTGCAATACGAAACCCTGACCACCGACCCGGCCAAGACGATGCACACCATCTACGCATTTCTCGGCGAGCCGGTCTTCGAGCATGACTTCGACAAAATCGAATACGACGTCACCGAATTCGACGAACGCGCCGGCACTCCGGGGCTTCACACCGTGGGTAGCCGGGTCAAGGCCGAGCCGCGCGCCACTTTGCTGCCGCCCGACCTGTTCCAGCGATTTGTCAACGACGCTTTCTGGCGCGATCCGCGAAGGATTCCCGCGGGTCTGCAGATCGTGTGAGCCCACCGGGGCAGATCACCCTCTCAGCAAACTCACAGCCGAGCCGCAACGGTGTTTGCCGCACCAACGCCTCGTGCGCCGGGCTGGTGCACTGAAAAGGGAAGTTTCTCGCACCGTTTTATCAATTCCGCACGGTGGCCTCCCCGCCCGCGTAGGGTCCAGCAAATAGCCGTACACCCGGCCTACTCCGCGAGATCGCGAGGGCCGATGAACTCGCAAAGCCCCAGCAAAACAGGTCAGTCCCGTCGCGCTCGCGTCCGCTCGGTTCGGCGTCGACGCACGACGACCGCTGCGAGGCCGGTGCGCACCATTCGGCGTGACGGCCAGGGGTTGTTGACGCTGCACCCCGGTGGGGAGGGCGGCTACGCGCGGTACATCGGGCGGGTGGCCGCGCTGGCGGTGGCGTTGGGTGTGGGCGGGGCGGTCGCCTCGACTCCGGCGGTGGCTTTCGCCGATACCACCGGTTCGGCAGGCGCCAGCGGTTCCTCGTCGTCGAGTTCATCCTCGTCGGCTGGCTCGTCGGCATTGCCGGCCGGCACGTCGAGCTCGTCTTCTCCGTCGGGGGGTGCCACAGCCTCGGGAGGCTCGGCGTCGTCGGGGTTGTCGGGCACATCATCTGCGTCGGGTGGATCGACAACGTCGAGTGGGTCGTCGTCGTCGGGTGGGTCGTCATCGAGCGTGTCGGCATCCGGTGGAGCCAATACGTCGGTGTCGGGTTCGACGAGCGGTGTCAAAGGTTCGGACCCGACGAGCATCTCGTCGGGATCGGGTGCTTTGTCGTCAGGATCACCGAACAGCATCGGTTCGGCTTCTTCGCCCACGGGCTCCTCGGATACCTCGGCGCAGGGCTCGTCGAGTTCGCCCGGCGCGGGTTCGTTGTCCACGGGTGCGTCTGATTCCTCGGGTGCGGGGGCGTCCACCGATTCGTCGGGTCCGGCAACCAGACATCGCGGCGGCGCGTCCTTCGACGCCACGTCTGCCCCGCCTGGCGCGGCCAGCGTCGGCGACAGCAGCGTGAGCGGCGGCAGCGGGGGCTTGTCCCCGTCACTGAGTCCGACACTGGATTCGACGCCAGTGGTGCAACCGATGCTCGCGTCCGGCGGCTCGCCGGGCGCGGAGGGGTCGGTGCCGGCGCTGTCGGTGTCGAGCGTTTCGGCCGCTACCGATGTGGTGGGCACCTCCCCGGCGCTGGCCCCGGCGACGCCGGCAGTGCAGCCGTCGACCGTGGCGATGGCCGGCGTGCTCTCGTGGCTGGGGCTGGACTCGCCGTCGACGTCCAACGGACCGGGTGCACCGGTCGGTGCGCCATTGATGTGGGCGGCGTTGGCGATGGTGCGTCGTGAATTCGGTGTGTCTGCTGGCGGCCAAACCGGGGCGAGCACCGCCGCGGGTGATCCGGGCGCGACCAGCCTGACGGTGGACGCAAGCCCGGTGATGCCGACGTTGACGGCGCGGCCGTTGCTGGCTCCCGCTGCCCCGGTCGCCGATCCGCCGCCGAATCCGATCGCCGATTTCATCGCGATCTTCATTAGCAACGGAACCGCGGCCCATCCCAGCGCCGGGTTGTTGCTCGGCAACGGCTTTAGTTACGACGCCTCCACCTGTACCGGCGGTCAGGCTTGCAACGGCGGCAGCGCCGGATTGTTCGGCAACGGCGGAGATGGCTTCAACGGCGGCAACGGCGGCGGCGCCGAGTTGTTCGGCAATGGCGGTCGCGGTGGCGAGGGGGTCATTGGGGTCAATAGCGGCGACGGCGGCAACGGCGGCGCCGGCGGTCTGTTCGGCGGAAACGGCGGCGCCGGCGGCGCCGGGGCGGCGGGGGTGGCCGGGGTCAACAATGGCGACGGCGGGGCCGGCGGGGGCGGCGGCAACTTGGGCTTGCTGGCATCGTTCAGCACGGGCGGGGCCGGCGGCGCCGGCGGGACGGGAGCGTCCGGCGGAGCCGGCAGTGATGGTGTCAACACCGGCGACTCGGGCACCGACGGTCAGCCCGGCGGGGCCGGCGGGGCCGGCGGCGCTGGCGGCGGCGCAAGCTTGCTGTCGGTGTTCAGCGCGGGCGGGGCCGGGGGGGCCGGCGGGTACGGCGGTGTTGGCGGCGCGGGCGGCAACGGCGTCGCGGGCCTGACCGCCACCGTGGCCGGGGAAAGCGGCGGGACCGGTGGTGACGCTGGCAGCGGCGGTGCCGGCGGGGCCGGCGGAATGGGCGGGGCCGGCGGACAAGGCTCGCTGCTGTTCGGACAGGTGGGCAGCGACGGAGACGGCGGTAACGGCGGAGGCGGCGGCCTGGCAGGCCGGGGAGGCAACGGCGGCAACGGTATCGACGGAATCGCTGGCAGCTTCGGCACGTTCCTCAACCCCGGCTCAGGCGCAGGCGGTAACGGCACCGACGGCGGTAACGGCGGCGCCGGCGGTACGGGCGGAGCCGGCGGCAACGGCGGCGGCACCCCTGCCGGCGGATCAGGGCACCCCGGCCTTAACGGCGACGGCGGGACCGGCGGGACGGGCGGTGATGCCGGTGCACCTGGCAACGGTGGCAGCGGCGCGGACTCCCCGTCCCCCGTGTTTTCTGGCGGGCTCGGCGGCAACGGCGGTAACCCCGGGGGCGCCGGGGTCGCCGGCCGCGGCGGAGCGGCCGGCAGCGGCGGCGCGCCCGGCAGTGGCGCTACCGGCGGTCAGGGCGCGACCGGTGCGGCAGTGACCAGCGGCGGCAACGGCGGGACCGGCGGCAGCGGCGCCACGGGCATCTACGGCTTCAACTCCGGAGCCGGCAGCGCGGGTGGGACCGGAGGCAACGGCGGCTCAGTCGGTAACGGCGGGGCCGGCGGCAAGGGCGGCAACGGTGCTACTGGCGGCGCCGGCGCACACGGCGTCGACGGGCAAGGCGGTGCCGGCATTGCCGGCCAGAACGGCGGCAACGGCGGTAACGGCGGCGCGGGCGGCTTGGGCGGTTCGATTTCGGGTGACGGCGGCGCCGGCGGCGGCGGCGGTAATGGCGGCGGCGGCGGTAATGGCGGCGGCGGCGGCAACGGCAAGTCGGGCGGCTACGACACGTCTGGTCAGGACGGCGGCGGCGGCGGGGGCGGCGGCAACGCCGGCAACGGCGGCGGCGGCGGGGCAGGCGGGCAGGCCCTGGGATCAGGTAACGGCGGGGCCGGCGGCGCAGGCGGGTCCGGCGGGGTCGCCGGGGCCGGCGGGGTCGGCGGGCACGGCGGGGAAGACGGCTTAACGCTGCCCACCGGCGGGTATAGCGAAGAATTCAGCGGTAATGGTGGCAATGGCGGTGGTGGCGGCGTCGGTGGGGTCGGCGGGGCCGGTGGGGTCGGCGGCGCGGCTCATGGGTCCGGCTACGGTGGCGCTGGTGGGGTCGGCGGCGC
>DASRFZ010000263.1:0-4029 GCA_035651275.1 Mycobacterium sp.
CGGTGTCGAGTTCAGTACGCCGAGCACCCCCATGCCGCGCTCGTTGGCGGCGTTGACGATCATGTCGAGCTGGCTCCAGTTGTATACGCCCGGAAGCGGTTCGACGTATGCCCAGGGAATCAGGATCCGGACGTCATTGACGCCCATCGCCTTCATCTCATCCAGCGACTTGTCCACATCGGCCTGCGACTCGCCATAGAGGTTTGAGTCCGCCATCCCGACGGTGGTGTTGGCGTCGGTGATCGAGGCCGCGAGGCTCACCTCCAGCACAAGCTGTCGTTGCGCTGGTGCGGCCGAAGGACGCAGCGCCGCCGCGTGCATCGTCGGCGCAGTCATCAACGCCAGCAGCAGGACCGGAACAAGGGCCTTCACCAGGCGACCTTGAAATTTCCGACTGGCGAATTTCCACATATGAATGGCTCCTGCCCTGCGATCAAATCTCGCAAACACTGATGGGTTGTAGGTCAATTTTGCCAGCTAATACGGTTGCTAAACAAAACCTCGTTGCAAAATCTCCGCGCCGATCCGCGAACCCGTGCAATTCGACTAGAGTTACCTGGACTGTCTCGCTCCAGGGTCATTTGCAACTGACAGAATGCCGACAATCTCTTTTGGTTGCTATAAGCCAGTTTGAGCAAATTAATTTATCGTGCGGTAAGGCCACGAAACGACACGCTCCGCTAATCGCGACCCCGCCCTCCGCTGTGATTCGTACTCCCGGTGTAGCGGCCGCGCCCGGCTGTCGACAGCACACCGCACTATTGCCCATCTAGTAACAAGAACCACATCTGTCACAGCGCGGCTCCCCGAAATCCGCCCCCACGTCGCCTAATCTGCTCACGATGGCGACTTTGCGTACCGCCTGCCGATGCGTCGCGGGCCTGGTCACGGCCATTCTGTTGGTCAGTGCGCCCGCGTTGGTGACCCTGCCGACAGCGGCCGGGGAACCCGTCGCGTCGTCGGACTCCCCCGGGTGCCCGTACAAGGTCAGCACCCCGCCGGCCGTCGACGAGTCGGAAGTGCCGACCGCCGGTGACCCGCCACAGCCGCTGCCGGTGCCGGCCAAGCCGGTCGGCGGCGACGACCTGGACGGCTGCGGCGTGATCGCCGCCCCGAACACACCGCCGGTTCCCGACGACGTCTCCGCCGACGCGTGGCTGGTCGCCGACCTCGACACCGGCGACGTCGTCGCCGCCAAGGATCCGCACGGCAGGCACCGGCCGGCCAGCATCATCAAAGTGCTGCTGGCGATGGAATCGATCAACGACCTCAGCCTCGACAAAGTCGTCACCGGAACCGCCGACGATGCCGACGCCGACGGCACCCGCGTGGGCGTCGACCAAGGCGGCACCTACACCGTCTACCAACTCCTGCACGGCCTGCTGATGCACTCAGGCAACGACGCCGCCCACGCGCTGGCCATGCAACTCGGCGGCATGGACGCGACGTTGCAGAAGATCAACGCACTCGCCGCCAAACTCGGCGCCACCGACACGCGCGCCGCCACCCCGTCGGGTCTGGACGGACCTGGCATGAGCACGTCGGCCTACGACTTGGGCCTCTTCTACCGGTATGCCTGGCAGAACCCGACGTTCGCCCAGATCGTGTCGACGAAGACATTCGATTTTCCCGGCCACCCCGCGCGGCCGGATGTTCCCGGTGACGAGGAACACCCCGGCTATCAGCTGGAGAACGACAACCAGCTGCTCTACAACTATCCCGGCGCGCTCGGCGGCAAGACCGGATACACCGACGACGCGGGGCAGACGTTCGTCGGCGCCGCCAACCACGACGGGCGCCGGCTGGTGGCGATCCTGTTGCACGGCACGCGGCAGCCGATCGCGCCGTGGGAGCAGGCCGCGCATCTGCTGGACTACGGCTACTCGACGCCGCTGGGCACGAAGGTCGGCAAGCTCGTCGACCCGGATCCGTCGCTGATAAAGCAGAAGCCGTCGTCGTCCGCTTCGGGAGCGCCTGCGGCGACGGTTCTGCCGATGAACTCGCTGCCGGTGCGGATCGGCGTCGGGCTGGTCGGGGTGGCGATCGTGTTCGGGCTGATGCTGGCCGCCCGCTCGATCAATCGGCGCGCGGATAGCTGAAGTGTCCTCGCGGCTTGGGCTGCTGGTGGCTTTCACCGCGGCCAGCGTCGGCATCATCTACGGATACGACCTGTCGAACATCGCCGGTGCGCTGCTGTACATCACCGACGAATTCCACCTGTCCACGAGTCAGCAGGAGATGGTGACGACGGCAGTTGTCGTCGGCCAGATCGTCGGCGCGATCGGTGCCGGGGTGCTGGCGAACGCGATCGGGCGCAAGAAGTCGATGGTGCTCGTCGCGGCCACGTATGCGGTGTTCGCTGTCCTGGCCGCGGTGTCGGTGACGGTGCCGATGCTAGCGGTGGCGCGGCTGCTGCTGGGTGTGACGATCGGGGTGTCGGTGGTCGTCGTTCCTGTGTTCGTCGCGGAGTCCGCGCCGACGAGAGTGCGTGGCGCGCTGCTGGTCGCCTATCAGGTGGCGACGGTCGTCGGGATCATCATCGGCTATCTCGTCGCGTATCTGCTGGCGGGCTCGCACAGTTGGCGATGGATGCTCGGCCTCGCCGCGATACCCGCGGCCGCCGTCACGCTCCTGTTGCTGGCGATGCCCGACACCGCACGTTGGTACATGCTCAAAGGCCGTGTGGCAGAAGCACGTTCGACGCTGGCACGGGTTGACCCTGATGTCGATGTCGAATACGAGCTCGCCGAGATCAGCCGCGCGCTTGCGGAAGAACGCGGCGGCGCACTGCAGGAGATGCTCCGTCGGCCGTATCTGCGGGCGACCCTGTTCGTCGTCGGGCTCGGATTCTTCATCCAGATCACCGGCATCAACGCGATCGTCTACTACAGCCCGCGGCTGTTCGAGGCGATGGGCTTCAAAGGTAATTTCGCGCTTCTGGTGCTGCCGGCGCTGGTCCAGGTCGCCGCGTTGATCGCCGTGTTCATCTCGCTGATGCTCGTCGACCGGCTGGGGCGGCGGCCAATTCTGTTGTCCGGCATCGCAATGATGATCGCCGCGAACGTCGTCCTGATCGGTGTCTTCTCGGCCGGCTCCGGGTTCGGCGGCGCGCTGACGGTCATCGGCTTTCTCGGCGTGCTGCTGTTCACGGTCGGCTTCACGTTCGGCTTCGGTGCGCTGGTGTGGGTGTACGCGGGCGAGAGTTTCCCGTCCCGACTGCGCTCGATGGGCTCGTCGGCGATGCTGACCTCGGACCTCGTCGCGAATGCGATCGTCGCGGCGGTCTTCCTGTCGATGCTCAATTCCTTCGGTGGCGCATGCACTTTCGCGGTGTTCGGCGTCCTGGCGGTGGTCGCGTTCGCGTTCGTCTATCGCCTCGCCCCGGAGACCAAGGGGCGGCAGCTTGAAGACATCAGGCACTTCTGGGAGAACGGCGGACGGTGGCCGGTAGGCAGTTGATCGCCGCCGGCACCGTCGTGCTGGACGGAAGGGTGTGTCGGCCGGGGTGGGTCGAGACTTTCGCCGAGCGGATCGTCGGGTGCGATGCCGGCGCTCCACCCCGAGCACCGGACGCGGAGTTCGTCTCCGGCGTTGTGGTGCCGGGCTTCGTCGACATGCATGTGCACGGCGGCGGCGGCTTTTCGTACACCGACGGCGTGCGCGCGGATATCAAGCGGGCAGCGGACTTTCATCGCCGCCACGGCACCACGACGACGCTGGCGAGCCTCGTCACCGCATCCCCGGCAGATCTGTTAGCGGCAGTGACGGTGCTCGCAGAACTCACGGCGGCGGGCGTCGTCGCCGGCATCCACTTGGAGGGGCCGTGGCTGAGCGCGGCACGCTGCGGCGCACATGACGCCTCGCAGCTGTGCGATCCCGATCCCGCCGAGATCGACACTCTGTTGGCGGCGGCCGGAGGCACGATCCGGATGGCGACGATCGCTCCCGAGCGGCCGGGCAGTCACGAAGCGACCCGGCAGTTTGCCGACGCGAATATCGTTGTCGCCGTGGGGCATACCGATGCGACCT
>DASRFZ010000264.1:0-3146 GCA_035651275.1 Mycobacterium sp.
CACTCGCCTGTCGCCATTCGCGGCAAGTAGCGTTGCTTCTGCGCATCGGTGCCGTGCTGACGCAGCATGTACGCGACGATGAAGTGGGTGTTGATGACACCCGAGACGCTCATCCATCCCCGCGCCAGCTCCTCCACACACAGCGCGTACGTCAGCAGCGACTCCCCCAGCCCGCCGTACTCCTGCGGAATCATCAACCCGAACAGGCCCATCTCCCGCATCTGGTCAACGATCTCCTGCGGGTAGGTGTCGGTACTTTCGAATTGCGGCGCGTTCGGAATGACTTCCTTGTCAACGAATTGCCGTACCGCGGCGATGATCTCGGTTTGAAACTCGTTGAGACCCAGTGTCTGAGCCAGTCTGGTCATGAGCGTGGTTCCCCTCTGCCCTCTGCGATTGTTCCCGCGTCGGTTAACCGGGCGATGTCGTCGGAACTCAATCCGAGCCGTTCTGCGAGCACCACGGCGGTGTCTTCCCCGAGGGCCGGGGCAGGGCCGGTGGCCGGATGAACGCCGTCGAACGATGCCGGCATCCCGGGCGCGAAATACTCGCCGACGCCCGGCTGATCCAGCCGCGTGAACAATGGGTTGGCCACGACGCGGTCGTCAGCGGCTGTCTCCGCGAACGTGCGGTATCGCTCGAACAGCACGGTGGTTGCAGACAGTGCCTCCGTGATCTCGGCTGCGGTGTGCTCGTTGAACCACGTGGCGAACAACCCGGACAGAACGTCGCGGTACCGGTAGCGGTCGCCCTCGTCGCTGAAGTCGGCACCGAGTGGCTCCGACAGTGCCGAGACCGCCGAAGCGATTCCGGTTACCTCGACAAGGTCACGAAAGTGCCTGCGCGTCAACGCGACAACCATGAACGACGCGCCGTCGCTGCTGGTGAAGTCGTGGCCATACTGGCCGTAGATCGCGTTGCCCAACCGGGGCCGCAGCGCACCGGTCACCTGGGGTTCGGTCAAAAACCCAAGGTGTCCGCCGATAGCCAGCGCGACGTCCTCGAGCGCAAGGCTGATCCGCGCGCCATCGCCGGTGCTGTCGCGACGAAGCACCGACGCCGTGACGCCGAGCGCGGCATACAAGCCGCAGCACACATCCCACGCCGGCAGCACGTGGTTGATCGGCGCGGCGAACGTCGCCGGGCCGGTGACGAACGGAAACCCGACCGCGGCGTTGACGGTGTAGTCGACACCCGTGGAACCGTCGGCGCGGCCGAGCATTTGGACGTGAATAAGGTCGGAGCGCAGTTCCGCCAACCGGTCGTGGGACAGCCAGTCCCACCCCGCGGCGTTCGTCACGACGATCCCGTCGCCCTCGACGATCAGTCTCTGGACGAGCTCCTGACCGGCTGGGGACCGTAAATCGATTGCCGCCGAACGTTTTCCCTTGTTCAGACCCGTCCAATAGATCGACGTGCCGCTATCGGCGAGCGGCCAGCGGCGGTAGTCGGCCGCGCCGCCGATCGGGTCGACGCGGATCACCTCAGCGCCGAGTTGAGCCAGCGTCACCCCGCACAGCGGCGCTGCGACGAAGCTCGACACTTCGACGACGGTGATGCCGTCGAGCGGAAGCGTCACGCCCCGCACCGTTCGAACACCGCGGCCAGACCCTGTCCGCCGCCGATGCACATGGTTTCGAGGCCATAACGAGCTTGCCGCCGATTCAGCTCCCGGGCCAGCGTGGCCAGCATCCGGCCGCCGGTCGCGCCGACGGGATGGCCGAGCGAGATCCCCGAGCCGTGGACGTTGGTCCGGTCGTGATCGGTTGCGGTGAAACGCCATTCGCGCATCACCGCCAGCGCCTGCGCCGCGAACGCCTCATTGAGTTCGATGAGGTCGATGTCGCTCAACCGCAGGGCCGCCTTCGCAAGCGCAACCTCCGTGGCCGGCACCGGGCCGATGCCCATCAGTTTCGGCGGCACTCCGGCAACACCCCACGACACCAGCCGGACCAGCGGCGTCAACCCAAGGTCGTCGGCCCTTTCGGGAGTGGTCACGATACACATCGACGCGGCGTCGTTCTGTCCGCTCGAATTCCCTGCGGTGACGGTGGCATCCGGATCATTCGCCAACAGAACGGGTTTCAGCTTGCTCAGCGACTCCATCGACGTGTCAGCACGCGGATGCTCGTCGGTGTCGACCAGTTCGTCGCCCTGGCGGGTCGACACCGCGACGGGAATGATCTCATCAGCGAAAATGCCGTCCTTCTGTGCCGCGACCGCCCGCTGGTGCGACCTCACTGCCAGCTCGTCTTGCTCTTCGCGGGATATGCCGTATTGCCGGCGCAAGTTCTCGGCGGTCTCGAGCATGCCGCCCGGGACCGGGTAGTTGCGACCTCCGGCCGTCGTGCGGCCGCGGGCCAGCCCGTCGTGCACCTTCACGCCGGTTCTCGCAGCACCCCAACGCATGTCGGTCGAGTAGAACGCCACGTTGCTCATGCTCTCGGCGCCGCCGGCGACCACAACGTCGTTGTCGCCGTGGGCAACTTGCAGAGAGGCTTGAATCACGGCCTGCAGCCCGGAACCGCAGCGGCGGTCAACCTGCATCCCGGGAACGGTCACCGGCAGGCCGGCGTCGAGGGCGACCACGCGCCCGATCGCGGGCGCCTCGCTGCTCGGGTAACAGTGCCCGAGTATCACGTCCTGCACCGCATCCGGGGCGATGCCGGTTCTGTCCAGCAGTCCCTTCAGCGCCGTGACGCCGAGCTCAACGGCGGTCTGCCCCTTGAACATTCCGCCATACCGGCCGATCGGCGTGCGGACCGGTTCGCAGATCACCACGTCGCGCATATTCACATGAACCGTCCGCCGGTGACCTCGAGCACGGTGCCGGTCATGTAAGACGACAGATCGCTGGCCAGAAACAGCGCCACCTTCGCGATCTCGCTCGGTTCACCGGCCCGACCCATCGGCACCTCCGCGACCTTCTGATCCCAAATGCGTTGGGGCATGGCCTCTGTCATTGCCGAGCGGATCAATCCCGGCGCGATCGCGTTGACCCGCACGCCCAGGTGGGCCAACTCCTTCGCGGCCGCCTTGGTCATTCCGATGATGCCGGCCTTGGCGGCCGAATAGTTCGTCTGGCCGACCAAGCCGACCTTGCCCGACAGCGACGACATGTTCACGATCGCGCCGCGCTTGTTCTC
>DASRFZ010000265.1:0-2143 GCA_035651275.1 Mycobacterium sp.
TAGCCCGCGCCGAAGCCACCCCAAGCAAGCAAGGAGCGTCGCAATGACGACCACCCCTGAGGTTCGCAAGCTCGACGAGCCGCTGACCCAGCAGGAGGCGATCGCCGCGCTGGGCCGGTACGGCTATGGCTGGGCGGATTCGGACGTCGCGGGCGCCAGCGCCCGGCGCGGGCTCTCCGAGGAAGTGGTCCGCGACATCTCGGCGAAGAAGAACGAGCCGCGGTGGATGCTGGAGAATCGGCTGAAGGCGTTGCGGATCTTCGAGCGCAAGCCGATTCCCACGTGGGGTTCGGATCTCAGCGGAATCGACTTCGACAACATCAAGTACTTCGTGCGCTCTACCGAAAAGCAGGCAGCCACCTGGGATGACTTGCCCGCAGACATCAAAAACACTTACGACAAACTGGGAATCCCGGAGGCTGAAAAGCAACGTCTGATTGCCGGCGTCGCGGCTCAGTACGAGTCCGAGGTTGTGTACCACCAGATCAGGGAGGATTTAGAGGCCCAGGGCGTCATATTCCTCGACACCGATACTGGGTTGCGAGAGCACGAGGATCTGTTCAAGAAATACTTTGGCACGGTAATTCCAGCTGGCGACAATAAGTTTGCTGCATTGAACACCGCGGTCTGGAGCGGTGGCAGCTTCATCTACGTGCCGCCGGGGGTGCACGTCGACATTCCGCTGCAGGCCTATTTCCGGATCAACACCGAGAACATGGGCCAGTTCGAGCGGACGTTGATCATCGTCGACGAAGGCGCGTACGTGCACTACGTCGAGGGCTGCACAGCGCCGATTTACAAGTCGGATTCGCTGCACTCCGCGGTGGTGGAGATCATCGTCAAGCCGCACGGGCGGTGCCGCTACACCACGATTCAGAACTGGTCGAACAACGTCTACAACCTGGTGACCAAGCGGGCCCGCGCCGAGGAAGGCGCCACCATGGAGTGGATCGACGGCAACATCGGCTCCAAGGTGACGATGAAATACCCGGCGGTGTGGATGACCGGCGAGCACGCCAAAGGCGAAGTGCTGTCGGTGGCGTTCGCCGGCGAGGGCCAGCACCAGGACGCCGGCGCCAAGATGTTGCACTTGGCACCGAACACGTCGAGCAACATCGTGTCCAAGTCGGTGGCCCGCGGTGGCGGGCGCACCTCCTACCGCGGCCTGGTCCAGGTGAACAAGGGCGCGCACGGCTCGCGTTCCAGCGTGAAATGCGATGCGCTGCTGGTCGATACGATCAGCCGCAGTGACACCTACCCGTACGTCGACATCCGTGAGGACGACGTCACGATGGGCCACGAGGCCACCGTGTCCAAGGTCAGCGAGAACCAGCTGTTCTACCTGATGAGCCGCGGGCTCACCGAGGACGAGGCGATGGCGATGATTGTGCGGGGCTTCGTCGAGCCGATCGCCAAAGAGCTGCCCATGGAATATGCGCTGGAGCTCAACCGGCTGATCGAGCTGCAGATGGAGGGTGCTGTCGGATGACGGCTTCCGACCTGACCAGTGAGGGAACGCCAGCGGGGTCGTCACTTGCCGCATTGAATAAGGGAGAGCTGTTCGCGTCGTTCGACGTGGACGCCTTCGAGGTTCCCGGCGGCCGCGACGAGATCTGGCGGTTCACCCCGCTGCGGCGGTTGCGCGGCCTGCACGACGGCTCCGCGCGCGCAACGGGCAGCGCCCAGATCACCGTGACTGGACAGCCGGGTGTCGACGTGGAGACGGTGCGCCGCGGCGACCGGCGGCTCGGCGAGGGCGGGGTGCCTGCTGATCGTGTTGCAGCGCAGGCGTTTTCGTCGTTCAACTCAGCCACGCTGGTCACAGTGCAGCGCGGTGTGGTGTTGCCGGCGCCGATCGACATCTCGATTACCGGCCCGGGCGAGGGCGCGACGGCCTACGGGCATCTGCAGATCCGCGCGGAAGAGCTCGCCGAGGCGGTCGCGGTGATCGACCTGCGGGGCAGCGGGACCTATGCCGACAACGTGGAATTCGTGGTCGGTGACGCCGCTCGGCTCACCGTGGTGTGGATCGCCGACTGGGCCGACGACGTCGTACACGTCAGCATGCACCACGCCGCGCTGGGCAAGGACGCGGTGCTGCGCCACGTCGCGGTCACCCTCGGTGGCGAAGTGGTGCGGCTGA
>DASRFZ010000266.1:0-11082 GCA_035651275.1 Mycobacterium sp.
GGATCGTCGGCGCCACCCTGCGCGACACCGCCAACCCGACCATGCTCAAGGCCGGCTACAAGGCCAACGTCATCCCCGCCACCGCCGAAGCCGTGGTCGACTGCCGCGTGCTGCCCGGCCGGCTGCCCGCCTTCGAAAGAGAGGTCGACGAGCTGATCGGCCCGAACGTCACCCGCGAGTGGATCGTCGACCTGCCGTCCTACGAGACGACGTTCGACGGCGAGCTGCTGGAGGCGATGAACGCCGCGCTGCTCGCCGCCGACCCCGACGCACGCACGGTGCCGTACATGCTGTCCGGCGGCACCGACGCAAAAGCCTTCGCGCGCTTGGGGATTCGCTGCTTCGGCTTCGTCCCGCTGCGGCTACCGCCCGACCTGGATTTCGCGTCGTTGTTCCACGGCGTCGACGAACGGGTACCCGTTGATGCGCTGACCTTCGGCGTGCAAGTGCTCGAGCATTTCCTGTTGAACTGCTAACGACAGAAAGGACGACCCATGGCGTTTGACTACAACCCCTACGACTTCTTGCCCAAGCTGCCCACGTTCACGCTGACCTCCGCCGACATCTCCGACGGCCAACCTCTCAAGAAGCCGCAAGTGAGCGGCATCATGGGCGCCGGCGGCGAGGACGTCTCCCCGCAGTTGAAGTGGTCCGGTTTCCCCGAGGAGACGAAGAGCTTCGCCGTCACCGTCTACGACCCCGACGCGCCCACCGCGTCCGGGTTCTGGCACTGGGCCGTCGCGAACCTGCCCGCAGACTGCACGGAGCTGCAGGCCGGCGTCGGAGAAGGCAGCGTATTGCCCGGCGACGCAGTTACTTTGGTCAATGACGCGGGTATGCGCCGCTACGTCGGCGCGGCGCCGCCGCCGGGTCATGGCGTGCACCGCTATTTCGTCGCCGTGCACGCAGTCAAGGTCGACAAGCTGGATTTGAGCGAAGACGCCAGCCCCGCCTACCTCGGCTTCAATCTGTTCATGAACGCGATCGGGCGCGCACTGATCCACGGCACGTACGAGCAGAAGGAGGGCTAGCGGCGCGCGGCCGAACCGACCGCGTCGGCGAGGCTAGAGAACCCGCCCTCGTGCAGCCGCGCTGCGATTCCGTCGTGAATCCGCTTGGCCCACAAGCCGCCTCCGTACACGAAGCCGGTGTAGCCCTCCAGCAGTGACGCGCCGGCCGTGATGCGCTCCCATGCGTCGTCGGCTGTTTCGATGCCGCCGACACTGACGAGAACGAGCCGATCGCCGACGCGCTCGTATAGCCGGCGCAGCACCTCCAGCGACCGTTCGGCAAGCGGCGGCCCCGACACACCGCCCTCGCCGTGCTCGTGGCGAATCGTCGTGTTGGTGGCGACGATCCCGGCCAGGCCGAGTTCGATTGCGAGGTCGGCGATTTCGTCGATCTCGTCGTCGGACAGATCCGGTGCGATCTTGACGAGCACCGGCGTCGACGTCTCCTCACGCACAGCGGTCAGTATCGGGCGCAGCGACTCGACAGCTTGCAGGTCGCGCAGCCCCGGGGTGTTGGGGGAGCTGACATTGACGACGAGGAAGTCGGCCAGCGGGCCGAGCAGTCGCGTGCCGGCGCGATAATCCGCGGCGGCATCGTCGGCGAGCTTGGTCTTGCCGATGTTCACCCCGATCGGCTCGTCGGGAAGGTGGTGCGCCAGCCGCAATGCCAGCTCGCCGGCACCGTGGTTGTTGAACCCCATCCGGTTCAGCAGGGCCCGCTCGGCGGGCAGGCGAAACAGGCGCGGTGCCGGATTGCCCGGCTGCGGGTGTGCGGTGACGGTGCCGACCTCGGCGAAGCCGAACCCCAGTGCGCCCCAAGCGTTCAGACCGGTGCCGTCCTTGTCAAAGCCGGCCGCTAGCCCGAGCGGGCCGGGGAACCGCACCCCGAACACTGTGCTGGCCAACACGGGATCGCTGGGTGCCAGCCACCGGCGCAACGCCCGACGCGACGCAGCAGAAACGGTCACAAGGCGCAGCAGAGCGAACACCCAGGTGTGAATCCGCTCGGCGGGAACGAAGAACATCAACCGCCGCAGCGCGCGGTAGGCCATCACAATCCCGGCTGATCGCCCGGTCGGTCAGTCTTGCGGCGCCGCAACAGAACTCGTCGGGTGCCGTCGGTGTAGAGCCGCACGCGGGTCAGCTCCCAGCCGCGGTACTCGGCCTCGATCGACAGCCGGGTGGAGGCGGAAAGCCGCGTGACGTCTGGCGGCAGCCGAAGCGGGACCCATTCGTAGTCGTCGGACTCCTCGACGTCCCAGCCGGCCAATGTCACCGCGGCCGCCCCGCATTGTCGATCACCTGCACGCCGTCCCCGCTGCCCGACACCACATAGAGGGTGTTCGCGGCCTCGTCGAAGGCCAGCACGTCAGGTTGCCGCACGGTCGGGTAACGCACCTTCTCCACAGGTATTCCAGTGGCCAGATCGTAACCAACGACGACATTGGCCGCGGTCAGTGACACCCACGCCAGCGTACGGGTTCCCGCCAGCCCGTACGGGGCGTCTCGTACCGGGTAACTCTGCCGCAGGATCAGCGGGTCGACGCCGAACACCAGCAGCGACCCGCCTCGGGTGTCGGCAACCAGCGCCCGTCCCACGGGATCGACGGTCAGCGTGGTCGCGCCTTCGCCGGCCCGCAGCGCGTGCTCTGCATGGCCTCCGCTCGGGTCGATAGTCGTCACCGAGGTCTGACCGCGGTCAAGCACCACCGCCGTATTCCCTTGTGTGGCAATGGCATCCACGCGGGCGAAGATCTTGACCTCGGCCGCGACGGTGGTGTCGGAACCCAACGTGTCGACGGCGCCGTCGGCCGTTCCCAGCACCAGTTTGCCGTCCGTACGCCGAGCGATCGCGGTGAAATCCGTGCCGTCATGCCCACGAATCCCCAGCTTCGCCACCTGGCCCGTGCGCACGTCGACCCGGAAATAGCCGCCGCGCGTCGACAACAACGCGACACCCGCGGCGTCGCCGCTCAGCGCGGTGGTGTCGCCCGGCAGCGGAATGGTCCGCGGATCACCGCCGTGAGCAGGAACGACGGCGAGGCTGTCTCCGCCCAGCACCACCAGCGAAGACGTCGCCGGGTCGAACATCGCGCCCGTCGCCTTGATGGGTAGCGGACGCACCACGCCCGCCGGCGCCGCCGTGATTGGCGGCGATACCGCCGGAGCGGCGGGAGCTACCGTCGGCGGCGGTTTGTCGGCGGGATTTTCCGAGCAAGCGGCCAGCACAACGACGCCCAGCAAAGCCGCCACGACACCGCGTCGACGTGGACGTTTGTGGTTCACAGACAACGGGTAGCTTCCGGACGTGACAGACGTGATGACGATGACCGGCCAGTCTAGGCGAGAAAATCCGTCGCCAATCGGCCCGTCTGGTGCTTGCAAACGCACTCTCGACGGTATGGTCGCGCCATGACTCTCGCCGCCGACAGTGAGTGTTCGGGCCAGGAGTTCTTCGTCGAGGATGTGACCACGGGCATCTACGCCAACGGTTTTGGTCGTATCGGCGATGGCCGCAGTTTCGCGTTTCACACCGAACACCATCAGTTGGTGGTCGAGGTGTACCGGCCGCGGCTCGCCGGTCCGGTGCCGAACGCCGAGGACGTGGTCGCCACAGCCACCCGACGGCTGGGCGGCATCGACGTCACCGACGCGCGCAGCCTCGTTGCCGCCGTCCGCGACGCGGTAGCTAATGCGCAGCCCGTGCAGCATGGGCGCTGGATTCGGCGGCGGGGACCCCACTCCGGCTGAGCTGCCAGCCTTCGATGCGCAATGATGACGCCCATGGCGCACCGAAGCGACTCGCAGACCGCTGAACCGTCGACCGCGCCATCCGGGCCGTCGCAGACTGTCGTGGGGCTGCTGATCGCCTGCGTGATCATCGTCGTTGGCGCCGGCGTGGTCGTGTGGCTTTCTGCACGCGGTCTCATCGACTGGACGCCGGCCGCGATGTCGTGGCCGCAAGTCGTCTTCCTTGCGGTGGTGCAGGGCGTCACCGAGTTCCTTCCGGTGTCGTCGTCGGGGCATCTCGCGATCGCGTCGCGGGTGTTCTTCTCCGACGACGCCGGCGCGTCGTTCACTGCGGTCATCCAGATCGGCACGGAGTTGGCGGTGCTGCTGTACTTCGCGCGCGACATCGGCCGGATTCTCAAGGCGTGGTTCGCCGGCCTGTTCGCGAGCGCTCAGCGCAACCTCGACTACTGGATGGGCTGGTATGTGATCATCGGCACGATCCCGATCGGCGTGCTGGGCTTGGTGTTCAAGGACGAAATCCGTAGTGGCGCACGCAATCTCTGGGTCGTCGCGACCGCGCTGATCGCCTTCTCCGCGGTGATCGCGGCCGCCGAGTACTTCGGCCGCCAGACGCGACATGCGGAGGCACTGAACTGGCGCGACAGCGTGACCGTCGGCGTCGCGCAATGCCTGGCGCTGATCCCCGGAGTGTCGAGGTCGGGCGCAACGATCAGCGCCGGACTGTTCCTCGGACTGGACCGCGAGCTGGCCGCGCGGTTCGGCTTCCTGTTGGCGATCCCCGCCGTGTTCGCCTCCGGCCTGTTCTCGCTGCCCGACGCGTTTCATCCGGTCAGCGCGGGGATGAGTGCCAGCGGGGCGCAGCTTCTGGTGGCGACGGTGATCGCGTTCGCGATCGGCTACCTGGCCGTCGCGTGGTTTCTGCGGTTCCTCGTGAGCCACAGCATGTATTGGTTCGTCGGCTACCGGGTGATCGCCGGGGCGGTGGTGCTGGCCCTGTTGGCGACGGGCGTGGTGCACGCGACGTGACCGTCATTCTGCTGCGGCACGGCCGGTCCACGTCGAACACCGCGCATGTGCTGGCCGGTCGCTCCGAGGGCGTCGACCTCGACGAGCGGGGACGTGAACAGGCCGAAGCGCTGGTAAGCCGGATCGGCGCGGCGCCGGTTCGCGCGTTGGTGAGCTCGCCGCTGCTGCGCTGCACGCGCACGCTCGAGCCGCTGGCCGCGGCGCTGGGCCTCACCCCGGTCATCGACGACCGCCTGACCGAGGTCGACTATGGCGAGTGGACCGGCCGCAAGCTCGGCGAGCTGGTCAAAGAGCCGCTGTGGAAAGTGGTGCAGGCCCAGCCCAGCGCCGCGGTGTTTCCCAGCGGAGAGGGGCTGGCGCAGGTGCAGGCCAGAGCAGTGACGGCCGTGCGCGAACACGACCGCCGGTTGGCCGACGAGCACGGCGGCGACACGCTGTGGCTGGCGTGTACGCACGGCGACGTCATCAAGTCCGTCGTCGCCGACGCGCTCGGCACCCACCTGGACAGCTTTCAGCGCATTGTCGCCGACACGGCGTCGATGAGCGTGATTCGCTACACCCCGCTGCGGCCGTTCGTCCTGCACGTGAACCACAACGGAAGCGACCTCGCGTCGGGACTGACGCCGCCGCCCGCGGACGGCGAAGTACCTGCATCGGAAGCGGTGGTCGGCGGGTCTACCGAATAGCTAACGACGCGGTTGCGGAACTACGGCCGGGCAGCATCTACCGGTATTTTGGAGGTGTCATGGCCCGTGCAATTCACGTGTTTCGCTCACCCGACCGATTCGTGGCCGGGACCGTCGGGCAACCCGGAAACCGCACGTTTTATCTGCAGGCCGTTCACGACGCGCGCGTGGTGTCGGTAGTGCTGGAAAAGCAACAGGTGGCCGTGCTCGCCGAGCGGATCGGCGCGCTGCTCACCGAAGTCCATCGCCGCTTCGGCACGCCGATCCCGCCGGACACCGGCGACGTCGACGATCTCAGCCCGTTGATCACGCCTGTCGACGCCGAATTCCGGGTTGGCACAATGGGTCTCGGGTGGGATTCGGAAGCCCAGACGGTCGTCGTCGAGTTGTTGGCCGTGACCGACACCGAGTTCGACGCGTCGGTGGTGCTCGACGACGCGGAGGAAGGCCCCGACGCGGTGCGGGTGTTCTTGAGCCCGGAATCTGCGCGCCAGTTCGCCGCACGGTCCAACCGCGTCATCTCGGCGGGGCGGCCGCCGTGCCCGCTGTGCGACGAGCCGCTCGACCCCGCCGGCCATATCTGCGTGCGCACCAACGGTTACCGCCGCGGCGTAATCGACGAGTCGGGCGATGACGCCGAGTCATGAGACGCTGCAGTCCGGCGAGTTGACCGTCATCGGGCGCATCCGCTCGGCAAGCAACGCGACGTTCCTCTGCGAAGTGTCGTCCGGCGATCACAGCGTGCATTGCGTGTACAAGCCGGTGGCGGGGGAGCAGCCGCTGTGGGATTTTCCCGACGGAACACTCGCGGGTCGTGAAGTGGCCGCGTACTTGGTGTCGGAGGCGTTGGGCTGGAAGATTGTGCCGCACACCATCATTCGCGACGGACCGGCCGGGCACGGAATGGTGCAGCTGTGGATCGAAGAGCCTGGCGATGACTCGACCGACGTCGACCGCGCGACTCCCGATCTGGTCGACCTGTTCCCGGCGGGCAAGGTGCCGCCGGGGTTCCTGCCGGTGCTGCGCGCCTACGACTACGCCGGCGACGAGGTGACGCTGGTGCACTCCGACGACGTCGCGCTGCGGCGGATGGCGGTGTTCGACGTGCTGATCAACAACGCAGACCGCAAGGGCGGGCACATTCTGGTCAGCTTGGACGGGCACGTGTATGGGGTGGACCACGGTGTGAGCCTTCACGTGGAGGACAAGCTGCGCACCGTGCTGTGGGGCTGGGCGGGTAAGCCGATCGACGACGAAACACTGGCCACCGTCGAGAAGCTGCGCGCCAGGCTCAGCGACTCGTTAGGTGAGGCCTTGCGGAAGCACATCACCGGACGCGAGGTGGTGGCGTTGCGCCGACGCGCGGAGGCGCTGCTCGACAACCCGGTGATGCCGACACCGGACCGCCGCCGCCCGATTCCGTGGCCGGCGTTCTGAGGCTGCCATTCCTGCCGACGGCCGCGATGACAGCATCACTTGATAGCATTGCCTGATGGCAAAGACGATCACGTTGCGTTTGTCGGACGCTGCCTACGAGGCGGTAAAGCGCTATTCCGAAGAGGCGAACCAGTCGATGAATGCCTGGATCGAGAGCGTTCTCGACGTGGAAGACATGCGGCGCCGATGCGCGGCCCATGGCCAATGGATGGCGGATCACCCTGAGGCCGTGTCGTTCAGTGAGGCGTGGGCCGACCGCAACCTCGACGAGTTGGCTGGGCGGTGATTCCCCGACGCGGAGACATATGGTCGACGGACGCGGGTGCGAGGGTGTTGGTGATCTCGTCGACGATCTACAACGAGATCGCCGACGAGCCGACGGTCATCGTCGTTCCGTTGTTCGATAGCGAACCTGCAACGGGATTCGGCATTGCCGTTGACCGGGGCTGGGCTGCACCGGGACTCATCACCAGCCTGCGCAAGGCGCGACTCAAAAAATTCAGTAGACGGGTCGACACTCAAAGTCTCACCGAAGTGAACAACATGCTCTTCCGAATCCTGGCGACCCCCGAGTCATGACGCTGACCGACGCGGCGCTGGCTGCTGAGCTCGCCGAGGATGCCGGCGAGCTGCTGCTGGGCGTTCGCGACGAGCTGGGGTTCCTCGATCCGCGCGCGCTGGGCGCCGCCGGCGACAAACGGGCCAACGCGCTGATCCTCGAACGGCTGCGCGACGAGCGGCCTGACGACGGCGTGCTGTCCGAGGAGGCCCACGACGACCTGACCCGGCTGCGAAAGGACCGGGTCTGGATCATCGACCCGCTCGACGGCACACGCGAGTTCTCCTACCGCGGGCGCAACGACTGGGCGGTTCACGTCGCACTCTGGCAGGCAGGCGCCGAGATCAGCGATGCCGCCGTGTCACTGCCCGCGCTCGGCGAGCTCTACCGAAGCGACACCGTGCGCGTCGAACCCAGCGACCTGGCCGTAACCGACCGCCCGATCCGGATGGCCGTCAGCGCAACCCGGCCGCCGTCGCTGCTCTACCGGATGAGCCACGCCGTCGCGATGGAAGCCGTGCCCATCGGGTCGGCGGGCGCCAAGGCGATGGCCGTCGTCCGTGGCGACGTCGACGCCTACCTGCACGCCGGCGGCCAGTGGGAATGGGACAACGCGGCACCAGCCGGAGTTGTGCTTGCCGCGGGTCTGCACGCCAGTCGCCTAGACGGCTCTGCACTGCGCTACAACCAGCTCGACCCGTATCTGCCCGACTTCCTGATGTGCCGCCAGGAAGTCGCGTCCGAGCTGCTCGACGCCATCCGGCGCGCGGTCTGGTAGACGGCCCGGCTTACCCTCGACAGCATGCAAACGTGGTCGTCGGCGTCGGTTCCGGTGCTCCCGGGCCGGGGCCCGGAACTGCGGTTGTACGACAGCTCCGATCGTCAGGTCCGGCCGGTGGCGTCCGGTTCGACGGCCACGATGTACGTCTGCGGCATCACTCCCTATGACGCAACCCATCTGGGCCACGCGGCGACCTATCTGGCGTTCGATCTGGTGCAACGCGTCTGGCTCGACGCCGGACATGACGTGCACTACGTGCAGAACATCACCGACATCGACGATCCGCTGTTCGAGCGTGCGCACCGCGACGGCGTCGACTGGCGCGAACTGGGCAGCCGGGAAATCGACCTGTTCCGCGACGACATGGCCGCGCTGCGGATCCTGCCGCCGCGCGACTACGTCGCGGCCACCGAAGCCATAGAAGAAGTAGTCGAGGTGGTCGAAAAACTGCTGGCGTCCGGCGCCGCCTACGTCGTCGACGACCCGGACTATCCGGACGTCTACTTCCGCGCGGACGCGACCCCCCAGTTCGGCTACGAGTCCGGCTTCGACCGGGACACGATGGCGCGGCTGTTCGCCGAGCGTGGCGGCGACCCGAACCGGCCCGGCAAGGCCGACGAACTCGACGCGCTGCTGTGGTCCGCCGCCCGCCCGGGCGAGCCGAGCTGGCCGTCACCGTTCGGCCCGGGTCGCCCCGGCTGGCATGTCGAGTGCGCTGCGATCGCCCTCGACAGGATCGGCACCGGCCTGGACATCCAGGGCGGCGGGTCGGACCTGATCTTTCCGCACCACGAGTTTTCCGCCGCGCACGCCGAATGTGTCACGGGGGAACGGCGTTTCGCGCGCCACTACGTGCACGCCGGGATGATCGGCTGGAACGGGCACAAGATGAGCAAGAGCCGCGGCAACCTGGTGCTGGTGTCGCAGTTGCGCGCCGACGGCGTCGAACCGGCGGCGATTCGGCTGGGTCTGCTGGCCGGGCACTACCGGGCGGACCGGTCGTGGAGCACCGACGTCCTCGTGGAGGCGCAGAACAGGCTGGCCCGATGGCGCCAAGCCGTGTCGCTGTCGTCGGGTCCATCAGCCACCGACGTTGTGGCCCGCGTTCGCCGCTATCTCGCCGACGACCTCGACACACCGAAAGCCCTTGCTGCCCTTGATGGTTGGACTACCGACGCACTCGAGTACGGCGGCCGCGACACTGACGCCCCGGCGTACGTGCGCGCCTGTGTCGACGCGCTGCTCGGCGTGGAGCTGTAGGTTCTGCGCATGAGTTCTGTCGACGGCAAGGTCGTATTCATCACCGGAGGCGCCAACGGAATCGGCGCAGCGGTCGGGCGGCGTCTGCACGCCAAAGGGGCGAAGGTCGTGTTGACCGACCTCGACGAGGCGAAGTTGCATGACGTGGCGTCCGATCTCAGCGGCGATCGGGTGCTGACCCAGGTCGCCGACGTGCGTGACCTCGACGCGATGGAAGCCGCCGCCAGCCGCGCGATCGACCGCTTCGGCGGCATCGACGTCGTGATCGCCAACGCCGGCATCGCCACCTACGGGTCGGTGCTGAAGGTCGATCCGGCGGCGTTTCGGACGCTGATCGACGTCAACGTCGTCGGGGTGTTCAACACGGTCCGGGCGGCGCTGCCGTCGGTGATCGACCGACGCGGCTACGTCCTGATCGTTTCGTCGGAAGCCGCCTACATGTCGGCGCCGGGGATGGCCCCGTACTGCGCGTCGAAGGCCGCGGTCGAGCATTTTGCCAACTGTCTGCGCCTGGAGGTCGCCCCTCAGGGCGTGGCGGTGGGGTCGGCGCACATGTCGTGGATCGACACTCCGCTGGTTCGGGAGGCGAAGGCGGACGTCTCGGCATCGCGGGAACTGATCGATTCGCTGCCGGGCCCGCTGAGCAAGACCACGCCCGTCGACAAGTGCGCGGCCGCCTTCGTCAAAGGCATCGAGGCCCGCAAGGCCCACGTCAACTGCCCGGGGTGGGTCGGATTGTTGCGATGGTTCAAACCGTCGCTGGCGTCGCCTGCCGTCGAGTCGCAAATCGTGAAACGCACGACGGAACTCCTGCCGAAGATGGATGCCGAAGTGGCGGCGCTGGGCCGGTCGATGAGCGCGCGCACCGAAGCGCTGGAACGCAAGCGGGCCCGTTAGCGCCCGCGGCGGCGCAGATACCGCTCGAACTCGGCGGCCAGCGCGTCGCCGTCCACTTTCGACAGCGCCTCGTTCATGTCGACCTGAGCGTCGCCGCGTTCCTCGAGTTGCGCGACGTACTCGGCGATTTCGTCGTCGTCGGACGTCATCTCGGTGACCGCGGCTTCCCACTCCTCGGCCTGTGACGGCAGGTCGGCGAGCGGCACCTCGACGTCGAGCACGTCCTCGACGCGGCGCAGCAGCGCGACCGTCGCCTTCGGGTTCGGCGGCTGCGACACGTAGTGCGGCACCGCCGCCCAGAACGTCACGGCCGGAATCCCGGCGTTGACGCACGCGTCCTGGAACACGCCGGCGATCCCGGTCGGCCCCTCGTACCGCGTTTCCTCGAGGCCGAAGAACCGGGCCGAATCGGGCGAGTAGGCCGCTCCGGACACCGGCACCGGCCTGGTGTGCGGGGTGTCGGCCAACAGCGCGCCGAGGATGACCACCGTCGCGACGTTGAGCTTGTCCGCGATGGCCAGCAGCTCCGCGCAGAACGTGCGCCACCGCATGTTCGGTTCGACGCCGTGCATCAGCACGATGTCGCGGTCACTGCCGGGAGGCCGGCAGTGCGAGATCTGCATCGACGGCCACACCAGTTCGCGCGTCACACCGTCCACCTGGCGGATGACC
>DASRFZ010000267.1:0-3891 GCA_035651275.1 Mycobacterium sp.
GGTGTGGGGCGGTGCTGCCGGTTGCATGCCGGTGATGATTGGCTGGTCGGCGGTGACGGGAACAATCGGCTGGCCGGCGCTGGCCATGTTCGCGATCATCTTCTTCTGGACGCCGCCGCACACGTGGGCGCTGGCGATGCGTTACAAGGACGACTACCGGGCCGCGGGCGTGCCGATGTTGCCGGCGGTGGCGACCGAGCGGCAAGTGACCCGCCAGATCCTGGTGTACACCTGGCTCACCGTTGCGGCGACGCTCGTGCTTGCGTTGGCGGCTGGGTGGCTGTACGCGTCGGTCGCGCTGCTAGCGGGCGTGTGGTTCCTCGCGATGGCGCATCAGCTGTACGCCGGTGTGCGCCGAGGGCAACCGGTCAAGCCGCTGCGACTTTTCCTGCAGTCCAACAATTATCTCGCGATCGTCTTCTGCGGGCTGGCCGTCGACTCGGCGCTCGGATTGCCCACGCTGTTAGGGCACTAGCACAATCGAGCCCGTCGTCTTGCGGCCCTGCAAATCCTCATGTGCGCGTGCGGCCTCGGCCAGTGGGTAGTGCTCCGACACCGTGATCGTGACGACGCCCGCTGCGATCGCGTCAAGGAATTCCCCGGCGCGCCAACCGAATTCGTCTCCGGTGCGGGTGAAATGCACCAGCGACGGCCTGGTCAGATACACCGAACCGGCGGACATCAGCCGTAGCGGGTCGACCGGTGGCACCGGCCCGCTCGCCCCGCCGAACAACGCCAGCGTCCCGCGCACGGCGAGGCTCGCGAGGCTGGCGTCGAATGTCGTCTTGCCGACACCGTCGTACACCGCGGCGACGCCGTTGCCGTCGGTCAGTTCGCGGATCTTGCTGCCGAACTCGCCGGCATCGTCCGGATAGTCGAGCACCTCGACGGCCCCCGCCTTCCGCGACAGCTCGGCCTTCTCGGGAGTCGACACCGTCGTGATCACCCGGACCGCCATGCTGGTGGCCCACTGGGTGAGGATCAGCCCGACACCGCCGGCGCCGGCATGCACCAGCACGGTGTCGCCTTGTTGAACCGGGTACACCGACTTCAGCAGGTAATGCGCGGTCATGCCTTTGAGGAGTGCGGACGCCACTACATCTGATGGCACGCCATCAGGCACGAAAGCCACGAAATCGGCTGGAGCGACGCAATATTCGGCGTACGCACCGGCGGCATTGGCTGTTACCACGCGGTCGCCGATACGCAGCGCCGCCACGTCGTCGCCGACGGCCGCGATGGTGCCACAGACTTCGGTGCCGACCACAAACGGCAACTCGCGCGGATACGTGCCGGACCGGAAGTAAGTGTCGATGTAGTTGACGCCGATCGCCTCTGCCTTGATCAGTACCTCACCGGGTCCGGGGGAGGGCTCTGGCTTGTCGACGTAGCGCAGGACGTCCGGACCGCCGTGTTCGGCGACTTCGATTGCGTGCATCCAACTATCATCCCCGGCCATGAAGCTTGCGCGGCCAGACGTCTTCCATCCGCGGATCGTGCTGGCCGGTTGCCCGCAGCAGGTGTCCGGCGACGGCGACGACGACGGCCTGGTAGCCGCGCTGCGGAAACGAGGTTTGCACGCGCGCTGGCTGTCGTGGGACGACCCCGAGACGCTCAGTGCGGACCTCGTCATCTTGCGGGCGACGCGCGATCACTCCGACCGGATCGACGAGTTCCTGGCGTGGACGACCAGAGTGCGTCACCTGCTCAACGCGCCGGCAGTCGTCGCCTGGAACGTCGGCAAGGGATACTTGGCGGACCTTTCTCGGCGGGGCGTGCCGACGGCCTCTGGGGGCGCGAAGGCGGAAACTGCATTGGTG
This sequence comes from Mycobacterium sp., assembly GCA_035651275.1. GTDB lineage: Bacteria > Actinomycetota > Actinomycetes > Mycobacteriales > Mycobacteriaceae > Mycobacterium. The sequence continues at coordinate 1,821 of DASRFZ010000267.1, forward strand.
TTCGTCGGCGGGAAGTCGTCGCACGCATTCACCGAAAACGGCTGTGTCGAACCGGATTTCGAGATCTGGGATGTCGGTTTCGCGGCGTTGGATGCGGCCGCGGCACACCTGGAGGTGACGTCCCGCGAATTCCTGTACGCGCGCGCCGACATCGTCGGAGGCATCGACGACCCGCGACTGGCGCGGCTGAACCTCATCGACCCGTCGTTGGGATGGCGGCATCTGGACGAGGAAACGCGGGATCTGCAGCAGCGGGCGTTTGCGCGGGCCGTCGTGTCAGCGCTGGACCGGCTCGGGCTCGGTCCGCTCTCGCATCGACGCCCATAGCGCCGACGTCGCGGCAGTCACCGCCGCGGCACCGGCGACATGAATCGCAACGAGCGCCGCGGGTACGCCGGTGAAGTACTGAATCGTCCCGACGGCGCCCTGGGCGCACACCAGCGCGATGAGCACACCGAGGCGCAGCAGCACGCTGCGCGGAGCGGAGGCCGCGAGCAGCCCGAACCCGAGGCCGATGAGCAGCGCGAAATAGCCGATCAGAAGCGACGAGTGGGCATGCACCAACGTGGTGATCTGCACCTGGAGCCGCGGCACAACGCGCGTGGGGCTGGTGTCGCCCGCGTGCGGGCCGGCGGCTGTCACCAGTGTGCCGGTGACGAGCAAAGCAGCGAGCGCGACTGCACTGAGAAAAGCTAAGCCGCGCAAGGGTTTTGGCACCAACAACCGCGACTCACCGTCGTCAGGTTCACCGACCTTGACATACAACAGCACGGCCAGCCACACCATCATCATCGACATGAGCAGATGCAACGCGACCGTCCACCACAGCAAACCGGTTCGTACTGTGATGCCGCCGATCACCGCTTGCACGACCGTGGACGCCGGCATCAGCCACGCGTACACCTGCACTTCGGTGCGGCGGCGTGCCCGGACTACGGCGAGGACTGCCAGCACCGCGGTGAGCACGACGAGGAATGTGAACATCCGATTGGTGAACTCGACCGCCTGATGGATGCGCGGCACCTCCGACACCGCGACGGGCGTGAAGCTGCCGGGGAAGCACTGCGGCCAGGTAGGGCAACCGAGGCCGGACGCGGTGACGCGGACGATCGCACCGGTGACCGCGATGCCGCCCTGCGTCAGGATCACCGCGACGGCGATCAAGCGCTGGGTGCGAAGGCTGGGACGCGGCAGGATGTCCACCGCGCGCAGCGCTACGTTTCCGATGGTCACGATTTCGAGTTTAACTACAGCCCGTAGTAGCCCTGCCCGGCGTGCGAAACGCCCGTTTCGTACGCCTGCTCTCGAACTTTGCGTGCGAAACGGCGGTTTCGCCGACAGCCAGGGTCACGTGAACCGGAACCACCGCAGCGCCGCGAGCGCTGCGAGCATGCCCCACACCGCGAGCACGGCGAAGCCGAACCAGTCGAGGGACAGCCTCATCGCCTGCGTGAGCGCTTCGGTCAAGGCACCGGACGGCGTCAGCCGGGCCACCCATTCAACGCCGTGCGGAACCAGGCCGCCGCCCAGAGTCAGCGCGCCGAGTCCCGTGAACACGAACCACATCAAATTCGCCACCGCCAGCACAACTTCGGCCTTGAGCGTGCCGCCCAGCAGCAGGCCAAGCGCGGCGAAACCCGCCGTGCCGAGTCCGATGACGGCCGCGCCGAGCAGCAAGCCGAACACATTAGGGCGCCAACCGAGTCCAAACCCGATGGCGCCCAGGATGATTGCTTGAAGGAACACAACGGTTACGACAGCCAGCGACTTGCCGGCGATGATGCCCCACACGGGCAGCGGCGTAGCGCCAAGGCGCTTCAACGCTCCGTAGCGCCTGTCGAACGCGACAGCTATTGCTTGTCCGGTGAACGCCGTCGAAATCACGGCAAGCGCCATGATCGCCGGTACGAACGTGTTCGCCCGGTTGGTGCCGAACGACCCGAGCGGCAACAGAGTGAGCCCGACAAGCAACGTGACCGGAATGAACAACGTCAGCAGCAGCTGCTCGCCGTTGCGCAGCAGGAGCTTGAGCTCGAGGCCGTACTGTGCGGCGAGCATTCGCGCTACCGTG
>DASRFZ010000268.1:0-7069 GCA_035651275.1 Mycobacterium sp.
GAAGACTCCGACGATCTGGGGGCGAAAGTCGTAGCCGCTCAGCTGGCCTTTCAGCGGTGCTCCGGGATCGTCGCTGTCCTTGGGTTTGACCAGGCCGACGAACTCGCCGGTGACCTTGTCGGCGTGCGCGGTGAACGTCAGCCGTTGACAGGCGGGGCTGAGCACCTCGCTCAGCGGGGCGGTCACCACCGGGGTGTTGCGGACGATCACAAGCAGGCTTTCGTCGACGCGTTGGATCAGCAGTCCGCGGTCGACGGCCTTCGGGGCCTGTTTCGGAACCGTGGACAGCAGCACGGTTTTGGCGGCGTTCGGCGGCCCGGCGAGGCCTTCGGCTGCTCGGCACGGAATCGAGATGTCCAGGTCGGTGGCCACATAGGAGATCAGCGGAGCGGTCACGCTGGCGAACACGCCGTTCTGAGGCCAGTTCAGCTGCGCGGTGGTTTGCTTGACCGGAAGCAGCGGCGTCGCCACCGCCAGAATCGCGCCGAGTAGACCGGCGACGATCGCGATCTTGCGCGCGGTCCGATAGTTGCCCGCGCCGCCGCCCGTCACGGGGGTTGATGGTAGTGGCAGCGTCTTCACGTGCGGATCGCCAGCGCGAACGGCCCGATCGTCGTGAACGTGAACCGCGGATCCTTGAACAGTGCTGCGTCGAGCGCGACCTGGTAGCGACGCACGTTGGGCTGGTTGGGATAGACGTCTTGCGCCAGCCGCAGCGTGTAGGTGTCATTCGTCCCGCGCCGCATCAGAAACACCGTCGGCGGCTGCCAGGGCAGCGCGTCGAGCGCCTTGATGAACTGCTCGGGCGTCTTCAGTTCCGACCAGCTCTCGATCGCCTTGGCCCGTTTGTCGAACTGCGCCAACGGGTTTGCGTAGTGCGACGTCAATGCCTGGAAGCCCCAGTAGGGGTAGTAGGAGAGGAAGCTGTAGTCGGCGGTGAGGACCACGGTCTGGTCACGCGGGCGGCCGGTGACGTCGAGGATCTTCCGGTCGATCTCGGCGTAATACTTCTCGGCCGCGGGCGGGCGGCGGTCGGCGCGCTGGCCGTTGCCGTCGGTGTCGGTGTATGCGACGACAATGTCGGGTCCCAGCACGTTGGGGATGTCCTGGCTGAACGCCAGCGCGCCGACGAGGCCGAGCGCTGCCGCGGCGACGAGGATCCGACGGGTCGCGGTCTCGCTGCGCCGCGCGATCGCCTGTGCTGCTTCGACGAAACCGAACGCTCCGGCGGCGACGAGCAGGACCGTCAATGTGGGCTGTAGCCGGAACGACAGCAGCGTGGTGCGCACCAAAGTGGTGAGCATGGACAGCAACGACCACGCGTAGAGCGCAACGACGCCGATCGCCAGTGCGGCTGCCCGGGTGCTGCTGCGCGCGCGGACGACCAGCCACAGCGTGCCGAGCATGCACAGGGCGCCGAGGAGCGTGAATTGCAGCATCGGGAACGACAATTCGGCGCCGCCGGCGGGCAGGTAATGAAACGCGTTGCCGGAACCTGCCGGCGAGCCGCCGAACGCCTTGAGCAGATATGGCAGCCAGCCGATCAACGCGATGGCACCCGCGATGACGCCGATCACCACCAGCCGCAGCAGCGGCGCCCACCGTCTGCGCGCAGCCGCCGCCACGAGCGCCATGATCACGATCGTGAACGCGCTGTACGCCAGCAACAGCGTGTAGAACAGCGCGGTGACGCCGAGGAAAACGCCGACGCCGACGACGGCAGCCCATCCGCCCCCACGCTCGCCGCCGCGAAGCCCCGACCATGCCAGCACCAGCACTGGCGGCAGCAGCATCGTGACGATCGCGGAGTATGGCTCGTGTGACGCGTAGGCGAGCGTCGCCGCGGCGGTCGCGGTGGTGACGATAAGTGCCAGCTCGAACCGAATCAGCTTGGACCACAAGGCGAATGCCAGCAGGATTGCGATCGTGATCGACGTGATCGCCCACGGCTTGAACATCTCCCAGCCCGGCGTTCCGGTGATCGCCGCCGCACGGCCGCCTAACCAGAACCATCCAGGCGGGTAGTACGGCGGCAGACCGATGTACGTCATGTCGCGCAGCGCGGCCGTATCAGTCAGTCGGGTCAGGTACTCGGTGCGGAACTGCTGATCGACGGAAATGCCGAACAGGTACAGCTTTGTGGCGCCCAGTGGGACAGCCAGCGTGGCCGCCGAGAACACGGCGAGAAAAACCAGCGCCGCGGCGTGTGCGATCCAGCGCCGGCTGCGCCGCCATAGCCAGCTGGCCGCGAAGATCCCTGCCAGAGCGATGAATTGACCGACAGTCGTCAGCGCGTGGAGTTGGTTCGAGGAGTTGTAGGCCGGCCACTGGACCTGAGAGATCGCGATCAGCGACACCGCGGAAACCGCGATGGCCACTGCGGCGGCGACGATCATGTAGCCGACGGTGCGCGCCGCGAGTTGCATGTCGTTAGATGGGCAGTTTTCGGAAGATGGGCCGCGGAATGTGTCGCAGCACCATCATCACGTAGCGGAACGGCGGTGGCGCCCAAACCAATTCCTTGCCCTTGGCCGCCGACCGCACCGCCAGTTCTGCGACGTCTTCCTTGTCGACGGTCAGCGGTGCTTCCTTGCTACCGGTGGCTTTCCAGTGGTCGAGAGTGGTTTTCGTGCGTACCTGCCCAGGACGGATCACCAGCACGCGAACTCCATACTCGCGCAAGGCTTCTCCCAGCCCGAGGTAGAAGCCGTCGAGACCGGCCTTAGTGGATCCGTAGACGAAGTTGGATCGCCGCACCCGCTCCCCGGCCGCCGAACTCATCGCGATGATCTGCCCGAAGCCCTGAGCGCGCATCTTTTCACCGATCAGCACACCCACCGATACGGCTGCGGTGTAGTTGATTTGGGCGATTTGCACCGCCTTGCGCTGGTTTTGCCACAGCTCCTCTGCATCGCCGAGCAGTCCGAATGCGACGATCGCCACGTCAATATCACCTCCGGCCCAAGCCTCCTCTATTACCTTCGGATGACTCTCCGTGTCGACACCGTCGAAGTCGATCCACTCGACTGACTTGGCTCCCGCCGATGTCATCTGGGCGACGGCCTTGTCCCGTCCGGGGTGGTTGGGCAGGTCGGCCAGCACGATTCGCGCCGACGCGGTGCGCAGGTACCGCTCGCAGATCGCCAAACCGATCTCCGACGTACCGCCAAGCAGCAGGATGGTCTGGGGATTACCCACGGCGTCGAACACCATTTACAGCAACTCCAAACGTCGGGCCATGTCGGATGCGAAGATGCCGTCGGGATCGGCCTTGCGGCGCAAGGCAATCCACTCGTCGATGCGTGGGTACATGGCATGGAACAACTCGGCGGTTGTGCGCGAGTCCTTGGCGGTGTAGAGCCTGCCCCCGAATTCAAGAACGCGGCGGTCGAGGTCGTTGAGGAATTCGTTGAGGCCGTCTTTGATCTGGAAGTCCACGCAGACGTTCCAGCCGGGGATCGGAAAGCTCAGCGGCGCCCTATTTCCGGGACCGAACAGCTTGAACACGTTGAGCCACGAGTGGTGGCCGGACTTCTGGATGTCGTACATGATGCCCTTGAACGCCTCGACCGCCTCGGTGGGGACTACGAATTGGTACTGAGCGAAACCCACTGAGCCATAAGCCCGGTTCCATTCGCCCACCATGTCGAGCGGGTGGTAGAACTGCGTCAGGTTCTGGGCCTTTCCGCGATAGGTCTTGCCGAGCCGGTACCAGATCTCAGTCATGGGACCAAACGTGTACTTGTTACCTAGACCATTGGGGAAGACGTCGGGGAACGTAAAGTATTGCGGCGCATCGAACTTCAGCGGCTTCTTCTGCAACTTCCTCGGTAGCTGGTCCAGCGTGGCAAGCGATCCTCTGGAAATCACAGCCCGTCCCAGCTTCGGCGGCGCGCTGATCGCGTCGAACCACGCGCTCGAGTACGTGTAGTTCGCCTCGCTGCCGTCGCTGTGGAATGCGATCGTCTCGTCCAGGTCGGCGGTGACGTCGCCGTCGGCGATGAAGTACGCCGTCTCCGTCGGCGTCATCTCGATCGTCGCCCGCAGGATGATGCCGGTCAGCCCGTTGCCGCCGACCGTTGCCCAGAACAGGTCGGACTCCGGCGTCAACCGCCGAACCTCGCCGTCGGCGGTCAGGAGATCGAGAGAGCGGACGTGGTTGCCGAAGCTGCCCGCGCTGTGGTGGTTCTTACCGTGGATGTCGCATGCGATCGCGCCGCCGACGGTGACCTGCCGGGTGCCGGGCAGCACCGGCACCCACAGCCCGAATGGCAAGGCCGCTCGCATCAGCTGGTCGAGGTTCGCGCCGGCATCCACATCCACGAGCCGGGAATCGGAGTCGATCGAGTGGATCCGGTTCAGCGGCGTCATGTCGACCACTAGGCCGCCGCCGTTTTGCGCATTGTCGCCGTATGAGCGGCCCAGCCCGCGTGCGATCACCCCGCGGGAGCCGCCGTCAGCCGCCCGCGCAACCGCCTTTGCGATCTCTTCGACGTCCGGGGTGGAGAGCACGTGCGCGACGCTCGGCGCGGTTCGGCCCCATCCGGTCAGCCGTTTCGTGGTCAACATCGCCGGTCAGCCTACCGGTCAGGCACTCGGCGACCCGTCAACGCAGTTTGAAGATGACCGCGCGCTGCACGACGAAATTGATGACGGTCGCGGTGCCCTGCGCGATCACGTAGCCCACCGGTACCGCCCACGTCTGGTAGTGGAACAGCTGCAGGCACACGTGGTTCAGCCCGACCTGTACGACAAAGGTCAGCCCGTACAACACCATCACTGCGACGAAACGGGCGGTGCTGGGCGGTGCCTGGAACGTCCAGCGCCGGTTGATCAGGTATGCGGTCACGGTGCCCGCGATGAAGCTGATCGCCTTGGCGAGGTCTGGCTGCACTCCCGCGCCCTTGTACATCAGGACGTACAGTCCGAAGTCCACGAGCCCGGAAAACCCGCCGGTGACGACGAACCGAAACAGCTGCGTTCTCAGTGCCAGGTTCGGCGGCATCAACGGCTCGGCCACCGGGGCAGCTTAAGGTGCGGCTCAGCCGCGAGTGAATCTGCGCACCTCCACGCGTCCGTCGGCCTCGCGAACATCGAAGGCCGGCTGACCCACGGTTGCGGGTCCGTGCAGCAGGGTTCCGTCGCGCACGTCGAACTTCGACCCGTGGCACGAGCAGGTGATGACGTCGCCCTCGAGTTTCCCGTCGCTGAGCATGCATCCGCGGTGGCTGCAGCGGTCGTGAATCGCGTTGATGCCGCCGCCGTGGCGCACCAGCATCACCGGTGTGCCGTCGGCGTCAACCGCATGGGGCTGACCCGGCTCGAGGTCGCCGGACTTCGCGACGGCAGTCCAGTCCTGCGGCCCGGCGTCGAATGCCGTCTGGTTCACCCCGACGCCGCGGACGTATGACATGTGCCCGCCGAGATAACCGCTGAATCCGAGCACCCCGGCGCCGGCCAATGCCAGCAGCGCTCCCCGCGCGCGAGCCCCGCGCCGGCGGGCCAGCAGCGACGCGGAGTACATGATCAGCGCCGTCGTGTTCGCGGTGGAGTGCACGACGCCGACCCGCCGAACGCCCTCGTCGGACAGCTCCGTGTCGGCCCAGTCGCTGATCCCGGTGACAGCGGTCGGAAGCGATGCCGCGATACCGAGCTTGATCAACAGCCGCGCCGCTCGGCCGCCCGCCCGGGGGGCGAGCAGATCGAGCAGCGACGCCGACAGGAATGACCCGATCACCAGATCGGTCAGCGGCGGATGCACGGGATGCCCGAGGCCGGTCCCGCTGATCAAGTCCTTAAACGTGCCGTCGCCCAGCAGCTCGCGCACCTTGGCGGCGAGCGGTTTCGCCGGGGCGTCAAGCACTTCGGCGTTCTCGAGTTTGTCGATCATCGGCCGGATCGGCGTGGAGACGGCCACGGCGGACCCCTTTCGTCGGCGGTCCTGTGGAAATACCCGTTCCCCCCGAAGCTCACACGCTTCGACGGCGTCGACTAGGTTGAGATCAGGTGTGCCGGGAAGTCTGGTCGGCGGATTGCCCCACCGACTCGCCGATTAGATAGCGAATACCTTGTCCGACAACCGTTTCCGTCGAGCGGCTCAGCGTGTGCTGTTTGCGCGCGGGTCGTGGGCGGAGACGTCGCGCATGTCGTCGGTGCTGCGCAAGGAGACAGTGGGGGGCGCGTTACTTCTTTGCGCTTCTGCCGTCGCGTTGCTGTGGGCTAATTCGGCGTGGTCGCCGTCGTATCACGCGCTGTCGGGGTGGCGGGTCGGTGTCGAGCGGTTCGGCTTGAACCTGAGCCTGTCCAGTTGGGCGGCCGAGGGGCTGCTGGCGATCTTCTTCTTCGTCGTCGGGGTCGAACTCAAGCGGGAGTTCGTCGCGGGCGACTTGCGCGATCCGAGCCGAGCGGCATTGCCGATCGCGGCCGCCATCGGCGGCATGGTGGTGCCCGCGGTGATCTTCGTCGCGATGACAGCGCATGCGGGCGCCGGCGTGGCCCGCGGCTGGGCCATCCCGACGGCGACCGACATCGCATTCGCAGTCGCGGTGCTTGCAGTGATCTCGACGCACCTGCCGTCCGCGTTGCGCACGTTCTTGTTGACGCTGGCGGTGGTCGACGACCTGTTGGCAATCACCGTGATCGCCGTGTTCTACACCGAGCGCATCCATTTGGCAGCGCTTGGCCTGGCGTTGATCCCGTTGCTCGCGTTCGGGCTGTGCGTCCGGCGCAACGCCCGGTGGTGGTGGGTGCTGCTTCCGCTGGCCGCGGCGACATGGGTACTGGTTCACGAGTCGGGTGTGCACGCGACCGTCGCCGGCGTCGCTCTCGGGTTCACTGTGCCGGCATCTGCCGCCGACGATGTCGAGCGCTGTGTTCATCCGATCTCGGCAGGGGTGGCGGTGCCGGTGTTCGCGTTCTTTGCGGCTGGAGTGACGGTCGGCGGTTACGACGGGCTGGTGTCGGCGCTGACCGACCCGATCACGCTGGGAGTCGTGGCCGGACTGGTCGTGGGCAAAACGGTCGGGGTGTTCGGCACCGCGCGGGCGTTGGCCGCGATGACCCGGGCTCG
>DASRFZ010000269.1:0-19917 GCA_035651275.1 Mycobacterium sp.
CAGCCGTCGTTGATGTTCAGCCCGTTCGGCGAGGCGTTGATCGCGATGACGCGGGCACCGGCGGCCTGGTAGGCGCGCGGGGCGGCGACGAACGCAGCGCCGTGGGCGCAGTCGACGACGACGGTGATGCCGTCGAGGCGGGTGGTAACCGCCTTGCTGACGTGACGCAGGTAGCGATCGAGTGCGTCCTGTCCGTCGACCACCCGTCCGATCGCGGACCCGACGGGTCGTTCGGCCGGCGCCGTCGACACCAGCTGTTCGATGCCGTCCTCGGTGGCGTCGTCGAGCTTGTGGCCCCCCGGACCGAACACCTTGATGCCGTTGTCGGGCATCGGGTTGTGAGAGGCGGAGATCATCACGCCGAAATCGGCGTCGTAGGCGCTGGTCAGGTATGCCACCGCGGGCGTCGGCAGCACCCCGACGCGCAGCGCGTCGACGCCTTCGCTGGTGATTCCGGCGATGACTGCGGCCTCTAACATCTCGCCGCTCGCCCGCGGATCGCGCCCGATCACTGCGACTCGGCGGCCGCTGCGGTTCGTCGCTGCGAGCAGGCGCGCGGACGCAGAGCCGATGGCAAGCGCCAGCTCCGAGGTGAGGTCGCGGTTGGCGACCCCCCGGACGCCGTCAGTGCCGAACAGTCGACCCATGAAGACAAACTTCTCACAATGAGCTGCGGATGACACAACCGGCGAGCTCATGTCTTGTGTTGGGGCCGAATCGCGACGCCCGCGAGACCCTCAAGACGAGGCGCCGCCCACACCCCGGCGGGATGCGGGCGGCGACACTCGTCAGGCTCGATCAGCCGTTCTGGCCGGGCTCGGTTTCATTCTGACCGGGCGCGCTGCTGTTCTGGCCAGGCGCCGTTCCGTTCTGCCCAGGTGCGCTCATCTGCCCGGGCGGATGCGAGTTCCCGGGTGTGCTGCCGGCGTTCTGCGTCACGCTGACGGGACCGCCCGGAAGCGTGCAGTTCGCGATGGTCTGCGCGTTGCCGTTCTGGTCGACCTGGTTCGCGAGCGCATTGACGTCGACTCCGCCGACGTTGGTTCCGCACAGCGCGGCGACGACTTGCGCGGCAACGGTCGCGTTGACGTCCTTGGCCACCGTGACGTTGCCGACGTCGACGTTTACCAGGCCGTCCTGCAGATTGACGGGCGGCGCGGCGTTCGCGACGCCGATACCGCCAATGGCAAACAACGATCCGCCGAGCACGGCACCGGCCGCAGCCCGCTTGACGATGTATCGCATTTATCACTCCTTCTCTGATCAGGAAGCAGGATCCGGCCCCCGTCGTGGTGTGTTAGCCCCGGGTGGCAGGGTCGGCCTGCCGAGCGCAAACGCGTGCGCCCCTACTCCCCCACGCCTCGGGTTCCACCGACACGGGGGCGCCTAAACCCCGGTAGGGACAATTCACAGGAAAAAGCAGTCGCATCAGCGCTTGGAGTACTGCGGGGCCTTGCGTGCCTTCTTCAGGCCGTACTTCTTGCGCTCGGTCGCCCGCGGGTCACGGGTGAGGAAGCCGGCCTTCTTCAGTGCGGGCCGGTCCTCGGGCTGCACGAGAATCAGCGCACGGGCGATGGCCAGACGAAGCGCGCCCGCCTGGCCGGAGGGTCCGCCGCCGTCAAGGTGCGCGTAGATGTCGAAGCTGTCGACCCGGTCGACGGTTACCAGCGGCGCCTTGATCAGCTGCTGATGCACCTTGTTCGGGAAGTAGTCCTCGAGCGTGCGTCCGTCGAGGTGGAACTGGCCGGTACCGGGCACGAGCCGCACCCGAACGACGGCTTCTTTGCGGCGGCCCACGGTCTGGATCGGGCGGTCGATGACGACAGGCACGCGCGGCGTGGGTGCCTCTGCAGTCTCGGGGGCCTGCGACGTGTCGGTGCTTTCGACGTTCTCGACGGCGTCGGCGGTTTCGGTCGTCTCGGTGGTTTCGGTGGTCTCGGTAGTTTCGGTGGTCTCGGTCACTGGCTCACCTGCTTGATCTCGTACGGAACCGGCTGCTGCGCTGTGTGCGGATGCTCGGGCCCGGCGTAGACCCGCAGCTTGCGCGCGATCTGCTTGCCGAGGCGGTTCTTGGGCAGCATGCCGATGATGGCCTTCTCGACCACGCGGTCGGGATGCTTTTTCATCAGGTCGCCGATCGAACGCGCCCGCAGACCTCCGGGATACCCCGAGTGGCGGTACTCGAACTTGTTCCGCAGCTTGTCGCCACTGATCGCGACTTTTTCGGCGTTGATGACGACGACGAAGTCGCCGCCGTCGACATTGGGCGTGAACGTCGGCTTGTGCTTGCCGCGCAGCAGTGTGGCCGCCGCGACGGCAAGGCGGCCGAGCACGACGTCCGTGGCGTCGATGACGTACCACGTGCGCGTGGTGTCACCGGCCTTCGGCGTGTACGTGGGCACAGCGCTTACCTATTCTTTCTCGGGTCTCCCCGGGGTGCGGATCCCGGCGCGAACCGGGTGCCGGTCAGACGTCGACGGCGGGGATCTTCTCGGCGACCGACATTGACCCGAGTCCCTTTGGCGTGCCGTTACGCCAACCCGTGCAGCTTACGGTCTCCGTTATCGCAGGTCAAAATGCGTGCCGTCCGGATACGATGTGCCGAACCACGCCCCCAGCCGAGGACGGCCCCGCATGCGATACAACCCACCACCCCAATGGCCGCTTGAGCCGGGGTTCAACCCGCCTCCCGGCTGGACCCCCGACCCGTCGTGGCAGCCGGCGCCGCCGGGATGGCAATTCTGGGTCGATGATGCGCCGGTGACAGGTCCCGTCGCGGCGGCGCAGTGGCCGCAGCAGCCAGGGCCGTTCCCTGGGATGCCATACGCACCGCCGCCGTCTCACAAGATGCGCAACATCCTCATCGCAATCGGCGCCGTGGTCGTCGTCGTGATCGTGGCCATTGTGATCGCCGTGTTGGTCTGGCCCAGCCCCAAAGAGTCGGACAGCGATCAGATCAAAGACGTCGTGCACGCGATGCAGAACTCATTCAACAACGGCGACTACAGCACATTCCAGTCCAAGATCTGCGGCAAGGAACAACCCGCGAAGGGCAACTTCGACGACGAGCGGCAGACATTGGGAACGCTCACACTCAACGTCGGGTCCGTGAACGTCACCGGCGATACCGCCACGGCACCGATTTCCGTCAAGTCGAGCACGAAGGCATCGGTCTCGAACGTCACGTGGAATTTCGACAAGGAGGGCGGGAGCTGGAAGATGTGCGGCAAGGTCGACTGACGCTGTCAGTTTTGCGGCCGCCGCCCGGCACCAGGACGCCAGGTCGCCCCATTCGTCGAGCTCGTCGTCGGTTGCTCGTCATAAGCGGCGTAACTCGCGTCTATCCGGCGCCGACGCCCCAGCGAATAGTGCGCAGAGAGAAGCCTGTGCGGGTCCGACGCCCCCTCCGTCGGACCCGCACAGAAGTCCTCCGTGCTCACCGACCCCAGGCGCTGGCCGCGCGACGATCCGTCGCCGCCACGTCGTCGGCGCCGTCTCGCACCGCGTTGCCGAGCCGGTACAGGATGTCGTTGAGCGCGGCCGCCGACTGGTCCCAGTTCGTCTGCTCGACGTGGTACGCCTCCGCGGCTTCGCGCGTCCAGATCGCACGCAGCGGCGCGATTTGGGACCGCAAGTCGTCCAGCGCGGAGTTCAACCGGCCCGACGTCGCGTGGATGTCTTGGCGAACCGAAAACTCTATTTCGGCAAAGTTGTAGGACAGCACCGGATCCATGACTCTCCTTCGGTCTATTCGGGTTTCGAGGGACTACAGGTTCTGGGCGACCGCACCGATCTGCTGCGAGTGCGTTTCCCCGGACTGGCGCAACGCCTGTTCGTTGGCGCGAATGGTGTCCGCAATGCCGGTCAATGCCTGCTGAAGCTTCATCGATTCGGCGTTCCAACGGTCGACTACGCCCCTGAATGCGGTGGCGGCGTTTCCGCCCCAGACCGACGGCGGCACACTGGTCATCCGTCCGATGAACCCTTGCAGCATTGTTCGAATCTCGTCGTTGCGGCCGTCGATCTTGGATGCGACGCTGCGCATCAAGTCGAAGTCGGTGGTCAGGCTGCCCGCCCCGGGTGAGGTCATGTCGGTCCTTTCGATACGTGATGTCTTGTTGGACTAGCGCTGCGCCCCAACGGTTCCCGCAAATTCGCCGACGTCGCGCACCGATGCGATCGCCTGGGCGCACACCGCCGCTACCGTGTCCTCTCTACCCCGGCCCGTCTGGCAACCGACACTGATTCGCAGCCCGCCGTCGAGCAGCACCGTCCACCGGACGTCGTGATCTGCCCGAACCTCCCGGTACGTCACTGCGGGGCGCGAACCCCGGCGGTCGTCGGCGTTGAAGTCGACGAAGACGTCGGGTGGTTGCGCCTTCATGGCCCGCCGCAAAGTGTCAGCAGTCATTTCCAGAGTCTCACCGCGCGCCGCCGCAGACTGCGTCACGTGCACCGCGGCCTGCGAATCATCTGGCGAACTCACTTGCAGCCGAGGCGATCCCGGCCCTGCGGTGATGCGTCTCGCTTTCCACGACGCTGGCACCTCGACGGCAACTCTCCCCTCGATGAGCAACGTCGTCCGCGGTGCCGACGACCTCGTTCCCGACGCCGCGACCACGGCAACCACCACCAATCCCAGCGCCGCGGCGGTGCCCGCCACGGTGAGCTTCCTCGCCGCACGCCGCCAGGTGCTGCATCGCGTGTAGGGTGCCGGTAACTCGTTGGTGGCCTTCACATCTGGTTCAGCAGCCAGAAGCAACCGGTCGTCGTCGACGATGACGACCGTGCGTCCGTCGGATCGCAGGCGGTCGTGGAGCAACGCCGCAACCTCGGCAGCCCCGCTGAGTCCATCGGGACGGTCGACGACCACCGATCCACTGCCGATCGGCGGCAGCTGCCGGACGATGTCGTCGACGACCGCAACAGGTTCATTGCGCATTGGCACCGTATGGACCGGAAGCAGATCCGGCGAGGGGGCGACGGTGACGAATGACTCGGCAACCTCGACAACGATGGACGGTTGGCGCACCGCCGTCGACGCCAGCAGCGGCGCCCGCCGGACAACTGTCACCTCGTCGATTGCCGCCTGCGCAGCTTCAGCCACCGCATCGACGCGCCGGTCCGACCACCACGACGGGCACACCAGCACCACCGAGCCGCGGTCACGCAATGATTCAAACAGCCCCCGCCACAGGGCGGCCGCGGCGACAGGCTGGTCGTCGACGAACGCAAACTCGTCGTCGATGTTCGTCAATGCCGCTGTTGCCCAGTCGGTTACATCGCTGATGGCACCGCAGGAGGACCGCACGCTGGCCGGCCCGACGATGACCGCGACGCCGGTCACTGACACGGCGGCACCCAGGCGAGTTGCACGACTCGCTCATTGGCACGGGTGATGAAGCGTGCGCGGCCCGGCGGCAGGGGGCCCGGACGCGCGGCGCCGAGTAACACGCCTTCGTCGGGACTCGCGCTCATCATCAACCCGGCGCAACCCATCTCGCGCACTCGGGCCAGCAGCGGTTCGAAAAGCGCACGACCGGCGCCTCCGGAGCGGCGAGCAAGGATCACATGCAGCCCGAGATCCTTTGCGTGCGGGAGCAACTCGAGCACCGGAAGGAGAGGATTGCCCGCCGCGGTGGCGACGAGGTCGTAGTCGTCGACAATGAGATATAGATGCGGACCCGACCACCACGACCGAGCCCTCAACTGCCGCTGGTCGACATCGGCGCCCGGAATACGCGCCTTCAGCCGGTCCAGGAACGCCGGCAGCTGAGCGTCGAGCACCGCGGCGGACATGGCGTAACCGGCAAGATGCTCGGATTCGACGACCCCCAACAATGTGCGCCGGTAGTCCACGATCATCAGCTGTGCCTGTTGCGGACTTGCGGAGCGCAAGAGTTCGGTGCACAGCAACCGCAGCGTCGCCGTCTTGCCGCATTCGTTGTCGCCAAGAATCACAAGATGCTGTTGTTCATGGAGATCGATTGCGACAGGGGCGAGTTCGTCTTCGTCGACACCCAGCATCACTTTGTTCCCGGGGTTCCCCGCGATCATTTCGGCGTGGTCAACCCGGTCTGGCAGCAGGCGCACCCGTGGTGCGGCCCGCTCGCCGAACCGTCCGCGGATCGTCGCCGCGGCGTCGGCGATCGCCGGCGACAGGCCGGTGTTGTCAGGCTTGCCGTCCAACCGGGGCAGCGCGACGAGCATATGCTGACCCGCCCGCGTGATACCCCGGCCCGGACACGCGAGCGGAACATGCTGGGCGGCCTTACGACTCAGCTCCGAATCGGCTGCGTCACCAAGGCGCAACTCGATCCGAGTACCGATCTGGTCCTTCAATGCGGGCCGGATCTCGGCCCAGCGTGAGGCTGCCAACACCACGTGGACGCCAAACGACAGACCTTGCGCGGCCATCGCGGTGATCGACGCTTCGAGGGCCTCGAACTCCTCGCGCAGGCTTGCCCATCCGTCGACGACAAGAAAGACGTCGCCGAACGGATCGGCGACCGCGTCGGGATCGCCGACGCCCCGCCGACGTCGGTATTCCTCCATCGAGTCGACACCGAGGCGACGAAACGCGGCTTCGCGCGAGCGCAGAACCGCCGCGACTTCGGCGACGCTGCGGCGCACGAGGTCTGCGTCGCCGCGGCCGGCGACCGCACCGACGTGTGGCACGGCGGCCAGCGACGACAGGCTGCCTCCCCCGAAATCCAGGCAGTAGAACTGCACCTGGTCCGGTGAGTGCGTTGCCGAAAGCGCGAGGACGAGGGTGCGCATGGTGGTCGACTTGCCGGACTGCGGGGCGCCGACGACGGCCACGTTTCCTGCCGAGCCGGCCAGCCCGACGAGCAGCGGATCGCGCCGCTGCTCGAACGGCTTGTCGGTGACACCGATCGGCACTGTCAGTTCGCGTAGACCGCCCGCGGCGGTTAGCAACGCGTCAAGTGTCGGCGACTCGGCCAGCGGTGGCAGCCAGACTCGATGCGCCGCGGGGCCGCGCTCCGCCAGCCGGTCGAGCACCGTCGCCACGACCGTGCGCCCGGTTCTGACAGGCGCTTCCGTCAGTGTCGGCCCGCTGGGTGCTGACGTAAAGCGCTGGACGCGAGCTACTTTCGTACTTGTGTTATCGCGATGATCAGCGATGTAAGAGGCGGAAGCGTACGCGGTCTGAAACGCGACCGGCTCGTCCGAGCCTACCCGTAGATACGCCGCACCGGGTCGCGTCGGCAGATGAAAGGCGTCGGCGACACCGATCACCGCGCGCGATTCACTGGCCGAGAAGGTCTTCAGGCAGATCCGGTAGGACAGGTGCGACTCCAGTCCGCGCAGCCGCCCTTCGTCGAGTCTTTGGGTCGCGAGCAACAGATGTATCCGCAGCGACCGACCGAGCCGCCCGATCGCGACGAACATCTCGGTGAAATCCGGGTGCTGATCCAGCAATTCGGAGAACTCGTCGACGATGACGACCAGCGCGGGAAGTGGTGCCAATTTCGCACCCCCTGCTCTCGCCCGTTCGTAGTCGGCGACGCTGGAGAACCGCCCGGCCCGCAGCAGTTCCTGACGCCGGGTCAGTTCGCCGGCCAGCGCGTCCTTCATTCGTGCAACCAAGTGGGCTTCGCCGGAGAGGTTGGTGATCAGCGCCGCGACATGGCGGGCCCGCTCGAAACCGAAAAACGTTGCACCACCTTTGAAGTCGACGAGAATGAGGTTCAGCGCGTCCGGCGGGTGCGTGGCGACCAAGCCCAGCGTGAGTGTCCGCAGAAACTCAGACTTTCCCGAACCCGTCGCGCCCACGCAGAGCCCGTGCGGTCCCATCCCGCTTTCGGCGGCCTCTTTGAGGTCGAGTTCGACTCTGGAGCCGTCTGCTGAAACGCCGATCGGGACCCGCAGACGGCGTTGCGGGCCACGGCGATGCCACGCGATCGTGGGCTCAAGCGTCGCGGGGTCACCGACACCGAGCAGATCGGCCCACCCACCGTCGACGCGCACGTCGGACCGCTGCGCCAGCGGACCGTAGCGGGCCAGCCGCCGGGCACACGCGTCGGCCTGCGCAACGGTGAGGATGTCTGGCCGGGCGAATACTTCGTCGACATCGCCGACTACCGCCAGCTCGTCGCGGGAAATTTTGAGCCGCAAGGTTGTTCGCTCTGCTGGTCCAGACGATCCACGAGTGAGAATCGTGACATCGTCGCGGCCTGTCAGACGATTGGCAACGTCGATCTCTCCGCCGTCAACAACCACCACCGTGTGAGCGTGCGAACCGTCGACCACGGGCGCCGCATCGGCCAATCGGCGGTACTGCATCCGGGCCGTGCCGGCGGCGTCGACAAGTCGTCGATGCTGGTGGTGCGGAAGCCACTTGAGCCAATCCCAGACATCGCCTGCTGCTTCGTCGGTGACCGCGACGATCGCGACCGACGCCGGCCCGTGCAGCATCGCGAGCTGACAGAGCATGGCTCGCAGCAGTCCGCTGGCGAGGACATCATCGCCGTCCACCTCGACCACCGCGAATCGCGCCAGCGCCAGCGCGATCGGCAGATCGCCGACCGTGGAATGGGCGCGCAAGAAGTCGCGCAGCGCCGCCGCACCCACCGGCTCGAGTTGATCGATCGGGCCCAGTTCCGGTAACACGAGTCGTGTCGCCGCTCGCTGGCTGCCCAGTCCGACGCGAACGTGGCAGAAGTCGGAGTCAGCGCGGTCGCGCTCCCACATGCGTGCTGTGCCTGCGAGGGTCCACAGGGCAGCCGGGTCCGGGTGCTGCCACAGCACCGAGTCACGTTGGCGGCCTGCATCTTTGACAACATCGTCTCGCAGCCGGAGCAGATACCGCAGATAGTCCTTACGGCTTTCGTCGACGTCGGCGGTGCGCGCTCCTCGACCGCCGTAGGCCATCATGCCGATCGACGACATCACCATCATCGCCGGGAACAGCAGAGTCGCCGGGTTGCGTGCGCCCGCGGCCCCCGAGCGCACAAAGAGCACCGTCATGCCGACGACCGCGACGAGCATGAGGACAGGCAGCAATCGCATCATCGGGTTCGGCGGGATCGCACGAGGAACGTCTGGCGGTGCCTCGACGACGACTTCGGCGCCCGAAATCGCGGGCCCGGCGACGCGCGGCCCGGGCTGCCACTGCGGCATGCGGTTACCGTCGCGCGTTCACGTTTGTGCCGCAAGCGGCTATCCACAGGTCCGGCGGTTCTCCACAAGCGGTCCACAGCTCCGCTCCGACTGCGGTTACCGTCGGCTGGGTTGCTGCCGGACGGAGGGGAAGCGTATGTCATCGAAGCTTGCTTCTGACATTTGCCGGGTTGCCGTGCAGACCGAGGCAGGCAGATTAGACCTGGTTCTTCCAGCCAATATCGTTGTTGCCGCGCTGATTCCGCCGCTCGTCGACCTGATCAGCCCCACCGCGCAGGGACGTGCCGCGGCGGATTGGCAGTTGTCGCGCATAGGAGATGGCCCGATTTCTGCGCGACATTCCTTGGCCGACAACGATGTTCACGATGGCGACCTCTTGCTGCTGCAGGCCGGCAGCGGTGCGGTCGCACCCAAGCCGCAAGGCGATGTCATCGTCGGCATACCGGGATCGTTGGACAGGTTTCCGCGCTGGGACACAACGGCCCGTCGCGCAGCCGGCTTGATCATCTCCGTGTGCTCGAGTGGCTTTACCGCTTTCGCGCTACTTCAAGGAGACCGACACGTAGGGGCGCTTCTTGCGGCTGCAGTGGCCGTCGCCGCGTTCAGCGGCGCCGTGGCGTGTGGTCGGGTCTACCGCGAACGTCTGTCCGCGGTAGCGCTGGGAGTGTGCGCCGTTGTCACCGCGGCGGTTGCCGGTTATTTGGTGGTGCCAGGACAGGAGTTGGCCCCTAAAGCGATGCTCGCGGCCGCAGCAGCCGCGACTATATCCGTAGTCGCCGCTCGTGGTATCGGCAGCGGCACAACCGTTTTCACCGCGATTGCGTCGCTCGGATTGCTGACGGCCCTGTGCGCAGGGATATCCGCATTCCTGCCCGTCGGCGTAGACGGCGCGGGCGCACTACTCGCCGCGATCGCACTGGGTGCGCTCGGACTGGCTGCGCGCGTGGCGTTGCGGATCAGCAGGCCCGGTGCCGACGGCGACGCCGATCGCACTTCGGAAATCGTCACCGGCTTAACGGGTGGATCCACCGCGGCGGCGGTGCTCGGCGCCGGGCTCGTCCTCGTTGGAGGCGGCTTTCTTGGCGCGGGTTTGACCGCCGTGGTCGGCGCCGCGCTTGTGCTGAGGTCAGGCACCCACGTCGACCTCGCGCAGGCGAGCGCGCTGATTGCCGGCGGCGCAGCCTGTTTGGCGGCGGCCTTCGTCTGGGCTGTCACACACCACGCGCAGAGCGCCCACTGGCTCAGTCTTGTCGCCGCCGGACTCATGGCGGGCGGCGCAGCATTGTCCGCCGCAGCGCTTCGGATCAGCCCGTCTCCCTTCACCCGCCGGTGCGTCGAGTGGACCGAGTACGCGGCACTCGCGGCGGTTGTTCCGCTGGCGTGCTGGATCTCCGGCGTCTTCACCGCGGTGCGCGCTCTGTGATGAGCACAGTCGCGCGGCTCGTCCCCGTCATCACGTTCACTGTCGCACTGTCGGCGGTCGCTCCGCCGCCCGCAGCATCGGCCGACAAACCACCGGCTATCGACAACACGTTGCTGCCCCCTGCGGCAACGCCGAAGCCGCCCGAACCCACAGAGCGCGACGCAGAATGCGCGGTCTTCACCTTCGACCCCCACCTGAACGCGAGCACACAGCTGGCGTCGATCAACTTGCCTGCCCTCTGGGCATTGAGCACAGGGGAAGGTCAGAAGGTCGCAGTCATCGACACCGGCGTGTCGGCGCATCCGCAACTGCCCCGGCTCATCGCGGGCGGCGACTATGTGTTCACCGGTGACGACGGTCGCGAGGATTGCGACGGCCATGGCACCGCCGTCGCTGGAATCGTCGCCGCCACACCGGATCCTGGCGCCGACGTGAAGTTCGCTGGAATTGCGCCGGCCGCGTCGATCATCGCGATCCGGCAATCCAGTGAGTACTACCGCCCGTTCGCACGCAAAGCGTCAGGGATGGGCGACGTCGACACGATGGCAATGGCAGTGCGAAGGGCGGCAGACCTCGGCGCCACGGTCATCAACATTTCGACGGTGGCGTGCAACGCGGGCGCCGGGCTTCGTGACCGCGCGCTAGGGGCCGCCGTGGCGTACGCGGTCGACGTGAAGGACGCGGTGGTGATCGTCGCGGCGGGGAACGTCGGGCCGGGCGGACGATGCCCGCAACAGAATCCGCCACCGAACCCCGCGCACCCGAACGAACCCGATTGGGAGAGTGCAGTAGTGGCCGTCAGTCCGGGCTGGTACGACGATTACGTCCTGACGGTCGGCTCGGTCACCGTCGACGGGTCGGTGTCGTCGTTCAGCCTCGCCGGGCCGTGGGTCGATGTCGCCGCCCCCGGTGAAGCCGTCGTGTCGTTGAATCGCGGACACTCCGGCCTGGCGAACACGCGTCGCGGAACCGATGGGTTTCCGATCATGGGCACCAGCTATGCGGCCCCCGTCGTCAGTGGTCTCGCCGCGCTGGTGCGGGCACGGTTCCCTGATTTGTCGGCTCGCCAAGTGATGCAGCGCATCAAAACGACTGCGCATCACCCGCCCGGCGGCTGGAACCCGTTCGTCGGCAACGGAATTGTCGACTTGTCAGCAGCGCTCAGCGATCGTCCACCGACGCCGACGACCGTAAGCCCATCGGCGTCGCAGCATCCGACCGCGCCGTCCTCGCCTCCGCCACCCCCGCAGACCACCGGCCGTGCGACAGCATTCACCGGCATCGCGGGGTGTGCGGCACTACTCGCCGCCGCTCTTGCACTGATGGCCCCCGTCAATCGGCTAGCGCGGCGGCGCACTCCCCGGGTCGGCGGCCATCCCGTCGTGAACGACTAGCGCAGCCGCCCGACTCAGCTCCGGACCGTCGGCGAACAGCCTGAGGATCTGCCATGGAGCTTCCGGTGCCTGATCCGGGAGACCCAGCGCCGCAGCCGATTCCGCATCCTGCACGCCGAACCGCACTCCGGTGTCCGTGACCAGGTAGCGATGGGCTGATCGGACGTAGACGCAGCGACCCGGCGGCGCGGACACCGCGTCGACGTTCGGTCCGGTGCCGTCGGCTTGCGCCAGCACCACCGGTGTCTGGCCGACGCCGAGAGGGAGGGTGGGTCCCACGAGCACTGCGCTTTCGCCCAGACGTGGCCAGTGCACACACACCACCGGATCGGCCGTCAACGTCACAGCACCGGTGGGATACGTTGTCACAGGCAATCTTTCGACGATCGGCGTCGTACTGATCGCGTCAGCGGTGACGCTGACGATGTCGCGGGTGCCCTGCGAATCGCCGAACCGGATGATATCGGCGGCGATCGGCCCGACGCGCTGCACACCGCCGTCGAGGACGACGAAAAACTCGTCAGCGCCCGCGCGCGCGACACGCACGACTGATCCGATCGGCAGCCCTGCCAACGAGGACGGGCCGCGGCCGCCCGCACCGGGAATGACCGGGACCGTGATCGGAGGAGCTTCCGGGATCGCATTCAGCTGCGCCGTCGAGATCTCTTTGGCCGCAACCGCATCCAGCCGGAGCGCCTTTCGCACCGCGGTATCGGCGAGATCAACCCGCGCGCGACGTCCGTCGTAAAGCAGGAACGTCGTCGGCTCCGACGGCCCACGGACCAGCGCGGCCCGGCCGTCACCCAACGGTTCGGTACCGGAAGCCAGTGGCCCGGCGATCACCGTGGTGCTGCGGGCGTCATCACAGACCGTCCACTGCACGTCGTCGTCCCCCAGTGGGGTGGGCAGAATCGCGGGCGCGCCCGGAATGCCGAGCAGGGCACCGCGTTTGGTGTTGCGAAGCTCGGATTCCCTGACGACGACCGGATCGGCCGGGGTGCCGGCGATCAATCGCGCCGAGGCGAGATTCAGCACGGGATGCAGCGCGTCACCGACGCGAACGTACAAGGCACCGGACTCCTTGGCCATCACGATCGGACCGTCGCCGACGTTGTGCTGAGGGCGTACGAAGGCGACAACGACGCATCCGGCCGCCGCGACAGCTGCCACCAAGCAGCCCGTCAACAGCGCGCGAAACTGCGCGCGCATCGGTTCGTCGATCATCCGCACGTCCCGGCGCAGCAGCGCATGTTCTGACCGGCCGACCAGAAAGCGCTGGCCGCTGACGGCCAGTCGAGTAGTTGGTTGCCGAGCCACCGATCCCCCCGAAGTCGCTCGGGTCAAGCCTAAGCGGCCCCGCGTGGTGCTCCGCTCACCAAACTGAAGAGCAAACGATTGGCAGCTGCTGACCCGTTCATGTGAGGATGTGCCGCGTGACTTCGTTCGAGATCTCGGCCCGCTCAGCCGCGGCCGGCGCCGCCTTGCTCTCCGCGGCTGCCGTGCTGGTGAGCGGGCCAGCGCCGTCGGCACACGCAGCACAATGTCCCGACGTCGACGTCGTGTTCGCCCGGGGCACCGGGGAGCCGCCCGGTGCCGGCCGGGTGGGCGACGCGTTCATCAGCGCACTTCAGTCCCAGATTCCCAGCCGGACCGTGACGACGTATGCGGTCGACTACCCCGCGAGCTACGACTTCTTGGCCGCGGCCGACGGCGCCGTCGACGCGGAACAGCACATCCGTTCGCAGGCGCAAAAGTGCCCGGCCACGCGCATCGTGCTCGGCGGATACTCGCAGGGCGCGGCGGTCGTCGACATGCTGATCGGGATTCCGCCGCTGGGCAACAAGATCGGCGAGATGGGCTCGGCTGCACCGCTGCCCAGCGACCTGGCCAACTCCGTCGCCGCGATCGCGGTGTTCGGCAATCCGGCGACCAAGTTCGGCAACCCCGCGACCGGTGCCGCCCCGCCGTACGGCGGCCGAGCGATCGACCTGTGCAAGGACGGCGACCCGATCTGCTCTCGCGGCCGTAATCCTTTCGCCCATCACGGCTACGAAACCTCGGATTTCATGCCCCAGGCCGCAGGGTTTGTCGCTCCGCTCGTTTAGCAGGTCAAAGCGTTACTATGCGGCGTGACTTTTGATCTTGTTCGCCGTTCGACGATGACCGCCGCGGCGGTGCTGACGGCCTCAGCCGCGGTTGTCTTGCCCGCCCACCTCGGCACCATCGCGACGGCGTCGGCCGCCGACTGTCCCGACATCGAAGTCGTGTTCGCCCGCGGCACCACCGAGGCGCCGGGTCTGGGACGGGTCGGCGCCTCGTTCATCGACTCATTGCGCGGGTTGGTCGGCGGGCGCTCCGTCGGCACCTATGCCGTCAGCTACCCCGCCAGCTACGACTTCCTTGCCGCCGCCGATGGCGCCAACGACGCCAGTGCGCACATCCAGCAGATCGTCGGCGCATGCCCGGACACCCGGCTGGTCTTGGGCGGGTTCTCGCAGGGCGCTGCGGTGATCGACGTGATCAGCGCGGTCCCGATCCCCGTCGTCGGATTCAACAACCCGTTGCCGCCCGACGTGCCTGGTCACGTCGCGGCGATCGCGGTGTTCGGCAACCCGTCGGCCAAGCTGGGACTGCCGCTCACAGTGAGCCCGGTGTGGGGCGCACGGTCAATCGACCTGTGCAACGCCGGCGATCCCGTCTGTCAGACGGACGGCGAGAACATGGCCGCCCACAGCGCCTACCCCGGCGGACCGACCAGCCAGGCCGCAGGCTTCGCCGCCGGACTGCTGTAACCGCCGGCGAGGTTCAAGATCAAGTCCGGTCGCTGATCGGTAACATCGACCCATGCCCGATTTACCTTTCCGTCAATCCGCGGCTGTCGCGGTTACAGCGATTCTGACCGCCGCGGCGCTGATCTTGGCGCCCGCGGTGTTGCCTTCAGGTGCACCGGGATCGGCGCCGTCTGCGGCGGCCGCGAATTGCCCCGACGTGGAAGTGGTGTTCGCGCGCGGGCGTCTGGAGTCGCCGGGGACGGGGGTCCTCGGCAACGCGTTCATCAGTGCGCTGCGCTCCAAGGTGCACAGGAATATCGGTGTCTACGCCGTGAAGTATCCCGCCGACACCGAGGTCGACGTCGGCGCCAACGACATGAGCCAGCACATTCAGTACATGGCGAATAACTGCCCGAACACCCGGCTCGTGCTCGGCGGCTACTCACTGGGCGCGGCGGTCACCGACGTGGTGCTGGCGGCGCCGATCGCGGCCTTCGGGTTCAACAGCCCGCTGCCGCCGGGCATGGATCAGCACATCGCCGCGGTCGCGTTGTTCGGCAACGGAAGCGCGTGGGCGGGGCCGATCACCAACTTCAATCCGACCTACAGCGACCGGACGATCGAGTTGTGCCACGGCGCCGATCCGATCTGCAACCCGGCCGACCCGAACACCTGGAAAGACAATTGGCCGCAGCACCTCGCCAACGCTTACATCCAGGCGGGGATGGCGAACCAGGCCGCCGACTTCGTCGCCGGCAAGCTCTGAACCGGCACGCACACCTCCCGCGGAGCCCTACTCCAACACGCGCAGATCGCGGGTGACCGAGATGCGTTGGGCCAGTTGGTCGTCGGGCGGATAGTCAACGCCAACCAACGTCAGGCCGCGGGCCGGTGCAGCCGCGAACGAACTCGACCGGCGAGTGAGTTTCAACAGTCCCGAACACCATTCGGCACTGCGGCGGCCGTCGCCCACGGCCAGCAGCGCGCCCACCAATGACCGCACCATCGACCAGCAGAATGCGTCGGCGCTGACATACGCGCTGACCAAGTCGCCGTCGCGTTCCCACTCCAACCGCTGAAGATCGCGAATCGTGGTGGCGCCGGGCCGCTGCCGACAGAATGCGGCGAAATCGCGCAGTCCCAGAAGGCTTTTCGACGCCGCCGTCATCGCGTCGACGTCAAGCGTCCGCGGCCACGGCGTCACGTAGCGCGACATCTGGGGCTCAACGCCGTACGGAGCGGTCGACAGCCGGTACACGTAATGGCGGCGCAACGCGGAAAATCGCGCATCGAATCCCGCTGGTGCGCGGACGATTTCGCGAACCCGTACGTCGTGCGGCAGAAAGCGGGCGAGCCGCCGAACCAGCGGCAAGAATTCCGGCGCGCGGTGGCTGGCCCGACGTGGCCGCGCGTGCGACAGCGCGTCGGCCGGCACGTCGACGTGAGCGACCTGGCCGCTCGCATGCACGCCGGTATCGGTACGGCCGGCCGCGAACAGCCGCACCGGCGTCCGGAACACGGTCGTCAGCGCCTCGTCGAGTACGCCTGCGACCGTCCGCTGTTTGCCCTGAACGGCCCAGCCGGCGAAATCCGTTCCGTCGTAGGCGATGTCGAGGCGAAGACGAACGAGCCCGCCATCTGTTGCGATGGCGGGCTCGTCGCGCATGACGTCAGGACTTGTCGGCGTCGTCGCCCTCGTCGGCAGTTTCGTCAGAAGCCTCGTCGGCAGCTTCTGCGGTTTGCGCGTCCGCGATCGCCTCGTCCTCGGCCTTGATCTCCTCGACCGACTCTTCGCCCTCGGGGCCGACCGCAGCCTCAGGCTCAACCGCCGCCTGCGGTGCGGCCGCAGCGGCCACCGGAGCCGACTTGCGCGCCGCCGCCTTCGAAGCACTCCGACGGGCCCGCTCGGCCTCCGACGTGACCGTCTTCTCCCGCACCAACTCGATCACCGCCATGGGGGCGTTGTCGCCTTGGCGCGCTTCGACTTTGATGATGCGGGTGTAGCCGCCATTGCGGTCGGAGTAGAACGGACCGATCTCCGCGAACAGGCTGTGCACCACATCCTTGTCGCGAATCTTCTTGAGCACCTCACGCCGATTGTGCAGCGTGCCCTTCTTGGCGTGGGTGATCAACTTCTCGGCGTACGGCCGCAACGCCCGAGCCTTGGCCTCCGTGGTCTTGATGCGACCGTGCTCGAACAGCGACGTGGCCAGGTTGGCCAGCAGCGCCTTCTGATGCGAGGACGACCCGCCGAGGCGAGGGCCCTTGGTGGGCTTGGGCATTGCTCGTTATCTCCTTGCTACCAGCCGACTTACAGCTGCTCGGTCTCGGCGTAGTCCTGGTCGTTGTCGAGGTCGTACGAGGTGTCGCCGTGCCAGGTGCCGGTCGCGGCGTCGTAGCCCGCCACCTCCGACGGGTCGAAGCCGGCCGGGCTGTCCTTGAGCGACAGGCCCAGCTGGTGCAGCTTCACCTTGACCTCGTCGATCGACTTCTGGCCGAAGTTGCGGATGTCCAGCAGGTCGGACTCCGTGCGGGCGACCAGCTCGCCGACCGTGTGGATGCCTTCGCGCTTGAGGCAGTTGTACGACCGCACCGTCAGGTCAAGGTCGTCGATCGGAAGCGCAAACGACGCGATGTGGTCGGCTTCGGCCGGCGACGGCCCGATTTCGATACCCTCCGCCTCGACGTTGAGTTCGCGTGCCAGACCGAACAATTCGACCAGGGTCTTGCCCGCCGACGCCAACGCATCGCGGGGGCTGATCGAGTTCTTGGTCTCGACGTCGAGGATCAGCTTGTCGAAGTCGGTGCGCTGCTCGACACGGGTGGCCTCCACCTTGTAGGTGACCTTCAGCACCGGCGAGTAGATCGAATCGACTGGGATACGGCCGATCTCGGCGCCCGACGCCTTGTTCTGCACAGCGGGCACGTAACCGCGGCCGCGCTCGACGACGAGCTCGACCTCGAGCTTGCCCTTGTCGTTGAGGGTCGCGATGTGCATCGACGGGTTGTGCACGGTGACACCGGCCGGCGGCACGATGTCACCGGCGGTGACCGCGCCCGGCCCCTGCTTGCGCAGGTACATGGTCACGGGCTCGTCCTCCTCGGACGAGACGACGAGACCCTTCAGGTTCAAGATGATGTCGGTGACGTCTTCCTTGACCCCGGGCACGGTGGTGAACTCGTGCAGCACGCCGTCGATGCGGATGCTGGTGACAGCGGCGCCGGGAATCGACGACAAAAGTGTCCGGCGCAGCGAATTGCCAAGTGTGTAACCGAATCCCGGCTCGAGCGGCTCGATGATGAACCGCGACCGGTCGTCGGCGACGACTTCTTCGCTCAGTGTGGGTCGCTGAGAAATCAGCATGTGTTTTCTTCCTCCTTCACGGCATCCGCTATTTGATGCCGCGTGTCCCGAGCGTCATCCGGACGGCCGGGAAGCCTTTTACTTCGAGTAGTACTCGACGATGAGCTGCTCGGCGAGCGGCACGTCGATTTGCGCGCGGTCCGGCAGCTGGTGCACCAGGATGCGCTGGCGTTCGCCGACGATCTGCAGCCAGCCGGGAATTGGCCGCTCCCCGGCGGTCTCCCGGGCGATCTGGAACGGCACGGTGTTCAGCGACTTGTCGGTCACGTCGATGATGTCGTACTGCGCCACCCGATAGCTCGGGATGTTGACCTTCACGCCGTTGACGCTGAAGTGGCCGTGGCTGACCAGCTGACGGGCCATCCGACGAGTGCGCGCCAGCCCGGCGCGGTACACGACGTTGTCCAGCCGGCTTTCCAGGATGCGCAGCAGCTCCTCACCGGTCTTGCCGGCGGCGCGGTTGGCCTCTTCGTAGTAGCGACGGAACTGCTTTTCCATGACGCCGTAGGTGAAGCGCGCCTTCTGCTTCTCCTGCAGCTGCTGGCGGTACTCGCTGTCCTTGATCCGCGCGCGGCCGTGCTGGCCGGGCGGGTACGGCCGCTTTTCGAACGACTGGTCAGCGCCGACGAGGTCGGTGCCAAGCCGCCGCGACTTGCGCGTCATGGGTCCGGTGTATCGAGCCATTGGTTATCCCTCCCCTAGACCCGGCGCCGCTTCGGCGGACGGCAGCCGTTGTGCGGCTGCGGGGTGACGTCGGCGATCGCGCCCACCTCGAGGCCGGCGGCCTGCAGCGAGCGGATCGCGGTTTCACGGCCCGAGCCCGGGCCTTTGACGAACACGTCGACCTTGCGAACCCCGTGCTCCTGAGCCTTGCGGGCGGCGCTCTCGGCGGCCAGCTGCGCGGCGAACGGCGTGGACTTGCGCGAGCCCTTGAAGCCGACATGGCCCGACGACGCCCACGCGATCACATTGCCCTGCGGGTCGGTGATCGAGACGATCGTGTTGTTGAACGTGCTCTTGATGTGCGCGGCGCCGTGCGGGACGTTCTTCTTTTCCCGACGACGACCCTTCTGGCCCTTCTTGGCAGGGGCGGCCTTCTTGGCTGGTGGCATTTACTTACCTGGCCTTCTTCTTGCCGGCGATGGTGCGCTTGGGCCCCTTGCGGGTGCGCGCGTTGGTCTTGGTGCGCTGGCCGCGCACCGGAAGGCCGCGGCGGTGCCGCAGGCCCTGGTAGCAGCCGATCTCGATCTTCCGGCGGATGTCGGCCTGAACCTCACGACGCAGGTCGCCCTCGACCTTGAGGTTGGCCTCGATGTAGTCACGCAGCTGCGTGACCTGCTCGTCGGTGAGGTCTTTGGTCCGCATGTCGCGGTCGATGCCGGTGGCGGCCAGGATTTCGTTGGAACGGATACGGCCGATGCCGTAGATGTAGGTCAACGCGACCTCCATGCGCTTATCGCGCGGCAGGTCGACGCCCACGAGACGTGCCATCAGGCGGTGTCCTTCTTCTCATGCGGAGGTCTGTTCCCAGCCCGTCCCTGCTCTGCAGGGGCCCGGCCTCCGTTCCGGGCGTCGCGCGCGGCGAATCCGCTCGCTGGTGCTGGGAGGTCTGCATTCAGTTGTGTAGCCGGCAGCGGTAGTTAACCCTGCCGCTGCTTGTGGCGCGGATCGGAGCAGATGACCATGACCCGCCCATGCCGACGGATCACCCTGCACTTGTCGCAAATCGGCTTCACGCTGGGGTTGACCTTCACGGCTGTCGTCGATCCTGTTCTCTAGCTCGTCGTCTACTTGTACCGGTACACGATGCGGCCCCGGGTC
>DASRFZ010000270.1:0-24961 GCA_035651275.1 Mycobacterium sp.
GCGCACAAGGGTGCTCGCACCGAGACTGGCGCGGCGAGGAAGGCGAAGGGCAAGTCCACCTAGCTCTTGCGCCGAGATCTACGTTTTGCAGGCCTCCACTCGACCTTTCCCAACAAAACGTCGATCTCGTAGGTCATTCGGATCACTCGGCGCGACACCGGCCTCAAATGAGGCCGATCCATCTAGCCGAACTCGATAAGACGCGTCCAGCACTGGTTATCACCAGAGAGCTGGTCCCGGCCACACCTCACCCGGGTCACGGTCGCGCCGATCACCACCACCATCCGTGGGTTATCCACCGAGTTGCCGGTGGGGCGTCGCAATGGGTTGGACGAAGATTCGGTGGTCATCTCTCGAGGAGCAATTCACAACGCCTTTGATCTCGACTGAGCTGGGCGGCCCGATTCGCTCGCCAAAAACTGTCACCGGTGGCGGACCCGCGTGCTCCTACCTATGACCACCGAGGCAAGGAGCATGCAGTGGCCACCATTTACGACGTCGAGACCGTCCGCCGAGCGGTGGTGCGGGCGCCCGCATATACGCCGACCACCACCTTTGGGGCGGACACGAAGACCATGGCCGAGGCGCTTGCGCTGATCGCCGTGCTGGTCGTGGTTGTCGGTGCGGCGGCCGTTGCCATCGCGGCGTTCTTCGTCACGCCGTGAACGCGAACGGTTCGACGCTCGTAGAAAGTGCACAGACGTTTGTCAGTTGTCCCCAGCCCACGCCTCACCCCGGACTACGATCACCGGCTATCCACAGGGAGCGATTCCATGACCGCACTGCCCGATTGGGGCATCGTCAGCGACGCCGAATTGGCGTCCGCCGCGGCCGGCGGCGACCGTCGCGCATTCGCCGGGATCTACGACCGCTACGCCGACCGGCTGCACGACTTCTGCGCCGGAATGCTGCGTGACCGCGACGCCGCCGCCGACTGCGTGCAAGACACGTTTTGCGCCGCGGCGACCCGGCTGCCCCAGCTGAGGGAGGCCGACAAGCTACGGCCGTGGCTGTACGCGATCGCGCGCAACGAGTGCCTGCGCTGCATCCGGGCGCGCGGCCGCGAACGCGTCTACGACGACGTGCCCGAGGCGGAGTCCGCCGACCCGAGCCCCGACACCATGGCGGCCCGCGGTGAATTGGCCGATCTGATCGCCGAGGCCGCCGGCGGGCTGTCCGACCGCGACCGGTCGGTCCTGGAGCTGGCGTACCGGCACGGGCTCGATGGCACGGAACTCGCTGAGGCACTTGGTGTTAGCGCATCGAGTGCGAAAAAGATGACGCAGCGGCTACGGGAAACGATCGAGCGTTCACTCGGTGCACTGCTGGTGTCGCGCCGAGTGAAAGCCAACCCGGACGCGTGCCCAGAATTGGGTGAGATCCTCGACGGCTGGGATGGCCAGTTCACTGTGCTGATGCGCAAAAGGATTGCGCGCCATATCGAATCGTGCCCGGTCTGCGACGAGGAGCGTCGGCGACTCGTCAGCCCGGCCGCGCTGCTGGGCGCGGTGCCCGTCTTCATCCCCGCTCCGGCCTGGCTGCGTGACCGCACACTGGACCACGCCCAGCTGGCGGCGAGCACGGCGCCGAACGGTGCCGACAGCAGTTCCGCGCCGACCCAAAAGTCCGATGCCGCAACGGAAGACACTGCGACCGCGGCCCTCTCTTCCCAGACTGTCGACGCCGACAAGGCCTCACGCCGCAATCTGGTGCCTGCAGTGCTCGCGGCCATTGCACTGATCGCCGTACTGGGTCTGAGCATCCTGTGGCTGCATCAGCACAACGCGCGTGTGGCGCCCGCCGACGTCACGAAGCCCGTGCCACCGCCGACCAGCCAGGCACCGCGCGTCGTCGCACCGTTGACTGTGAGCCCGCCATCGGTCGCGCCGTCACAACAGCCCATTACGACGACGGTCCCCGCGCTCACGTCGACGCCACCGATTCAGTCGGCGCCCGTCACCACTACCGTTGCGCCGCAGCCTCCCCCGCCGCCGCCCGGTCCGTCGTCAGGCACGTCGACCGCGCCCGTGTTCACGCCGACGCCGCGTCCGCCGCGGCCTCCAGTGCAGCAGCCGCCGAGCTCGAACCCACCGGGGACGCCTGCGCCGCCGAAGCCCAAGCCGCCGACGCACGGGCCGATCACCGGCATACCGCCGACCGCAACGATCACCACGACGACGGCGCCGCCAGGGCCGATCATCTACTGACGACTTTGCCCGGTAGTACCGACCCCCGGGCGGGCACTCCCGGCCCGCGGGATGCATACCCCCGAGGGGTATAGTCGTCGGCATGACCGACCACGCGGGACATTGCGGCGGTGCCCACGGCGGACACGCCGATCACGTCGCGCAGTACCGCCGGCTGTTCTGGTGGATGCTTCTGCTGGCGATCCCGACGGTCGCCGCGTCGGGAATGTTCGCGATGATTCTCGGCTACACCGTGCCCGACGTTCTCGCCATCCGATGGGTGCCACCGTTGCTGGGCACGGTGATGTTCGTGTGGGGCGGCCGTCCGTTCCTGACGGGCGCGGTGAGTGAAATCCGTTCGCGCGCACCGGGAATGATGCTTCTGATCGGGTTGGCGATCTCGGTGGCGTTCGTGTCGTCCTGGGGCGCGAGCCTCGGCGTGCTGGGCCATCAGCTCGACTTCTGGTGGGAGCTGGCTCTGCTGATCGTGATCATGCTGCTCGGTCATTGGATCGAGATGCGCTCGCTCGCGCAGACCAGCTCCGCACTCGACTCGCTGGCCGCGCTGTTGCCCGACGAAGCTGAGCGCGTCGAGGGCGACTCGGTTGAAACCGTGTCACCGGCGGAGCTGCGGGTCGGCGACGTCGTTGTCGTGCGGCCGGGCGGCAGCATTCCGGCCGACGGTGAGATCGTCGACGGCGCCGCGGCCGTCGACGAGTCGATGGTGACCGGAGAGTCGCGGCCGGTCACCCGGTCGGCGGGCGACCGTGTCGTCGCGGGCACGGTCGCGACCGACTCGGGGCTGCGGGTGCGGGTGACCGCGGTCGGTGACGACACCGCACTGGCCGGCATCCAGCGACTGGTCACCGAGGCGCAGAACTCGTCGTCGCGGGCGCAGCGACTGGCCGACGTAGCCGCCGGCTGGCTGTTCTGGTTCGCGCTCGGCTCCGCGGTCATCACCGCGATCGCGTGGGGCTTCGTCGGGCAACCCGACGTCGCGGTGATCCGGGTGATCACGGTTCTGGTGATCGCCTGCCCGCATGCCCTGGGACTGGCGATCCCGCTCGTCGTGTCGATCGCGACCGAACGCGCGGCGCGCGGCGGCGTGCTGGTGAAGGACCGGCTGGCGTTGGAGAGCATGCGCACAGTCGACGCCGTGCTGTTCGACAAGACGGGCACGCTGACGACGGGCAAGCCGGCAGTCGCCGCAGTCGCAGCCGCTGTCGGGTCCGACGACGACGTGCTGGCGCTGGCCGCAGCAGCCGAAGCGGACAGCGAGCATCCGCTGGCCCGCGCGATCGTCGCCGAGGCCCGTCGTCGCGACCTCGCGATTCCGCAGGCGAGTGGGTTCGCGTCGTCACCGGCGGTCGGCGTCAGCGCGACGGTCGACGGTCGGGCTGTTCGCGTCGGCGGCCCGCGCATGCTGGCCGAGGCCGGGCTGATCGAGCTGCCGGAGTCCGCGGCGTGGCACGACGATGGGGCGATCGTGCTGCATGTCGTCGCCGATGACGCGGTGGTGGGCGCGCTGAAGCTGACCGACGAGGTGCGGCCGGAGTCCCGGCAGGCGGTCGACGCCCTGCACAAGCTCGGCATTCGGGTGGTGATGATCACCGGAGACGCGGCGCCGGTCGCCGAGTCAGTTGCCACGGGCCTGGGTATCGACCGGGTGTTCGCCGGCGTGCGCCCGGAGGACAAATCCGCGAAGGTGGCCGAATTGCAAAGCGAGGGAATGAAAGTCGCTATGGTGGGCGACGGCGTCAACGATGCGCCGGCGCTGGCGCAGGCCGACGTCGGCATCGCGATCGGGGCGGGCACCGATGTGGCGATCGCTTCGGCGGGCGTGATTCTGGCCAGTTCCGACCCGCGGTCGGTGCTGTCGGTGATCGAGCTGTCGAAGGCCACCTACCGCAAGATGAAGCAAAACCTCTGGTGGGCAGCGGGATACAACTTGATTTCGGTGCCGCTGGCCGCCGGTGTGCTCGCGCCGATCGGCTTCGTGATGCCGATGTCGGCGGGAGCATTGTTGATGTCGCTGTCGACGGTGGTGGTCGCGCTGAACGCCCAGCTGCTGCGTCGGCTAGACCTGCGGCCCGCTGGCCCTCGACGCCCAGATAGCACTGAGGGTCGTCCAACGCGAGAAACCGCAACCCGGAATGCTATTTCGGCGAACTAGGGGCGGGAATTAATCGGACTGCGGTCCGGTTATGCCAAGCATGCCAGCTATTACAGCAGACACGTTGACACTTCCCCGCATCGCGGCCGCCTCACATGCCGAGACCGAACGCGCCGTCCGCTCGATCACGACGGGACCCCGCGGTTTCGAGGGCGAGGGTTTCCCCGTCGTCCGCGCCTTCGCCGGCGTCCCCGCGGCCGCGCTCGACCCGTTCGTGCACATGGATCAGATGGGTGAGGTCGAGTACCAGCCCGGTGAGCCTCGGGGCACGTCGTGGCATCCGCATCGCGGGTTCGAGACCGTGACGTACATGATCGACGGCCGCTTCGCCCACCAGGATTCGCACGGCGGCGGCGGCCTGATCACCGACGGCGCCACGCAGTGGATGACCGCCGGTTCCGGCATCCTGCACATCGAAACTCCGCCCGCCGAACTCGTCGAGAGCGGCGGTGTATTCCACGGGATCCAGCTGTGGGTCAACCTGCCCCGGAATGCGAAGTTCTCTGCGCCGAAGTATCAGGCGATCGAAGGCCCGCAGGTGGGTCTGGTCGCTTCTGAGGATGGCGGCGCACTGGTACGCATCATCGCCGGCGAGATTGGCGAGCATACCGGACCAGGCTCGACGCACACTCCGATCACGTTGGCGCACGCCACGATTGAGCCCGGCGCGCAGCTCAGCGTGCCGTGGCGTACCGATTTCAACGCGCTCGTCTACGTCCTCTCCGGTCATGGCAGTGTCGGCGCCGCAGGCCATCCCATTCAGCAGGGTCAGCTTGCCGTGCTCGGATCCGGTGGTCGCATCACCGTGGCTGCGGCCGCTTCCCAGGACGCCAACCATCCGACGATGGACGTTCTTCTGTTGGGTGGCAGGCCGATTCGTGAACCGGTCGTGCATTACGGGCCGTTCGTGATGAACTCGAAGTCCGAGATCATCGAGGCGCTGGAGGACTACGAAGCGGGCCGGTTCGGGCACATTCCGCCGAATGCGCTGATGCCCCACCGGGTGTAGCGGGATAGATCAACTCGAGCTCGCCGAGGTTGGCTGCGACGGTCACCAACGGCAATGCCGCCGAAACGCCACGATCATCCCCGATGGCATCCGCCCGAAGCGCCCGCACGAGGTCGTCGCTAATCGCGCCCCACCGCGCCTCGTCGCCTCCGGCCATACGCCCACAGACAGCTTCCGCGTGTGTTTCAAGCACCTTTTTCGCGCGCGGATACACATCCAGCGGCGGCGGCCACTTGATGTCGGCGATCAGGTCGGCTGCCGATCGCAACCGCACGACCCGGTTGGATGCCCGTACCACCGGCGCTCGTGAATCCGTCGGGCCCCCGCTCTCCGAAAGATATTGCCGCACGGCATCATCGAGTGTCCGCGATACGACAAGCGCCTGGTGGCTGAGCGCCGTGACGTTGTCGTCGATCGCCTCTGACGCGCCGCGGGTCACTCGCAGCACCGCGGCACGTAAGTACCTCGCACACGTGTCTCGGGCCGAGTCGATTGCGACGGCGACTGCGGACGTCGCACCGCGCGGCCACAGCAGGAGCGAAACCGTCAGTCCGGCAAGCGCTCCCACGACCACGTCCTCGACGCGCACCAGCCCGACGCGCCAGCCGCTCGGCACGATGAGGTTGAAAATGACCAGAACCATCATCGTGAACGCGGCTTGCGCGGCGGTGAACGAGGCGATCTCCGGCACGTACGCCGACGCGAACACCAGAACAGGAAGCACCGCCCACATCACCGCGGGTTGCACGCCGACGACGGTGATCAGCAGCGCTCCGATCA
Source organism: Mycobacterium sp. (assembly GCA_035651275.1). Taxonomy (GTDB): domain Bacteria; phylum Actinomycetota; class Actinomycetes; order Mycobacteriales; family Mycobacteriaceae; genus Mycobacterium. Next base: position 6,149 of record DASRFZ010000270.1, read on the forward strand.
CGAACCCGATCGTGGTGCCCGCCACCGCGCGCATCATCTTTGTCCCGGTGGTCAACGCGCTGCTGCGAAGCACTGACATCGCGCCGAGAACCACCCAGAATCCGTGCTGCACCGGAAACAAGTGTGTGATTGCCACCGCGACTGCGAGGCCCAACCCGGTGCGCAGGCTGTTGCGCAACGCGACAGATCGGATCGCCAAGAATGCCGACGTAATCGTCACTGCCGCAGCGGTTTCGGAGAGCATGCGGTCGGAAGCGCCGGTCTGAGGCAGCCGTAGTCCCAGCGTGCGTGCCCACACCGGGCGCGCATCGGCGGCCGCAGCGGCGGCGATCACCCGGCCGGTCGCGCCTACGGTCGCGGCGAGAGTGCGGCGCGCCAGCAGCGTCCGGCCCACCGCGAGGGCCGCGGCGTCGTCGGCCTCCCCGAGCACCGCCACGATGTCGTCGCGGTAGCGCCCGCGGGCGACGGAGCGCAGTTCGGCCAGTGCAGCAGTGAGATCGTCGCGGCCTGCAGCACGGTCGGCGGGTCGCGAAATGCTCAGCACGCGTGCGCAATCGCGCAATACCCGGACCGCCGGTGCCTTCATGTCGGCCAGTGCAGCGCCGGCGTTTTCGTCGACGCGCTCGCTGATCCACTCGAGGTCGTCGACCACGCGCACCAGCGCGCGGCTGCCGGCCGACAAGCCGACCGGCCGGAAGTCGGCACCCAGGAAGTTGGCGCGTAGCGCGTTCATGGCGATCGTCACCTGAGTAGCGGACGCGTGGCCGTCGAGGCGGTCCGCGATCGCAGCGCACACGTCGGCAGCATGTCGGCGCAACTCGTCGTGGTGGCGGGGCGGCAGCAGGAACAATGAGGCCGGCACGCAGATCGCCAACGCGATGAGCCAGCCGAGCAGCCTCTCGTCGATCGGACCGGGCGGGGTGCACGCCGGCAGGACGAACGTCAGCAGCGTCGGGCGCTGTCCGGCGGCGATCGTCTCCGACAGGACCCCGGCGAACGTCACCGCGACTCCGAGCAAGAACATCGTCGTCACGGCCAGCCACGGGATCGGCGCCACCAACGTCCCGAGCGTGATCAGGACCGCACCGTTCATGCCCAGTCCGCAGTAGGCGAGCGCGCGGTTCTGCCGGTTCCCCGGGAAGTCGGCGAGCACCATCAGCGCGAACGAACCGAAGATCGTGAACAACGGCGTCTGCGACGAGCCGACCTCGAAGCTCGCCGCCGCCGCGACCGGCACGACAACCGCGGCCCGGACCGCGCGCCGCAACGCGTCTCGCTCCGGATCACGCTCGGCCAGCCGATGAGCAACGCGCGCCGGCGTCAGCATGCGTCGGATGCTAGACCCGTCAGGCCTGTGCGGTGAGCGACGAAAACCGGCCGGCGTCAAGGCAGTCGAGCAACTGGCCCGCGATCCATTGCAGCGCGACCTTGTCTTTCTGCAGCGTGCACTGCTCGTAGCCGACGAGCAGGTATAGCGCCCAGTCGGCGAAGACCTGTGCCTGCCGGTCGTTGTGCAGGATCTCGGCGGCCGCGTCCCGCATGACCTGGTGGCGTTCCCGGTCGACGTCCGCTTGCACCGCGTGCACGAACGGGTCCAGGCTGCTCCACGTTCTGATCGCCGCTTCGGCGCCGTGCGGCAGATTCAGTCCGGTGTGGATGAGTTGGTCGATGCGGCGCCGCGGGTTGGGTTCCTGGCGCCTGGCCTCGGCCAGCCGGTTGGTGCTCGCCTGCTTCCAGTGCTCGACGAGGCCGTGGGTGTAGTCGGACCAATTGCTGAAGTAGTGGTAGAACGAGCCGCTCGTTACGCCGAGACGATTGCAGACTTCGGCGAGCTTCAGCCCTCCGTAGCCGAGCTCTGACAAGACGTCGAGGCCTGTCTCGAAGTAGACCTCCCGAGATATCCCGGTCGTCATGTCGCCGACATTAACCCAAACCGGGGTGGCTAATCCCTCCGCTAGCAAACAGTTATCCAAGCCGGCCCGTCCTGACTCCGGAGTAAATCAGTTGTCAAACCGGGGGTTAACGCAGGAGTTTGTGTGGCACAATGCGGGCGTGCCGAAGGCGTCAAGGGGCCCGGGGAGACCACCCGCAGCGAAGGCCGCCGAAACGCGGGATCGCATCGTACGGGCCGCGAGGCACGTTTTCAGCGAACTCGGATACGACGCCGCGACGTTCCAGGAGATCGCGGTCCGCGCGGACCTGACCAGGCCCGCGATCAACCACTATTTCAAGAGCAAACGCGTGCTCTACCGCGAGGTCGTCGAGCGAACCAACGAAATGGTGGTGGTCCACGCCGCGCAACGAGCGTTCCAGTCGGACACGTTGCTGGCACAGCTCGAAGCCTTCATCGACGCGGCCGTCGGCGTCGATTTCGAAGACCGGTCCGCGGCTGCGTTCCTGGTCACGTCGGTCCTCGAGTCGCAGCGTCATCCGGAGCTGAAGCGCGAGGAGCACGATGCGTTGTTGGGCACGCGTCAGTTCCTCACCTGGGCGATCGCCGGCGCGATGGAACGGGGTGAGCTCACCTCCGATACTCCGGTCGGGCCGTTGGTCGAGATGATGATCGCGATGTTCTGGGGGATGGGCTTTTATGCCGGCTTCGTCGGCAGCCACGACGAGCTGAAGAGGATCACCGACGAGTTCAAGCAGCTGCTGAGCGGCAAGCTGTGGGAGTGGAAGGCCTGAGTCCTCGGGTGATCTGCGGCACATACCGCATAGGTAGCCTAAGTTATTAGGTAGCATAGCTCACGAAATGAGTGAGCTGCAGAAGGACTACCAATGAGCGCGCTGCGCACCGACGACGACACCTGGGACATCGCCACAAGCGTGGGCAGCACGGCGGTGATGGTCGCCGCGGCTCGTGCCGCAGAGACGGCCAAGCCGGATCCGCTGATCAGCGATCCGTATGCCGAACTGCTCGTCGCGGGCGCCGGCACCGGGGTCTGGGAGTTCATGCTCGACGACACAATCCCGGCCAGGCTCGCCGACGTCGACCCCGAGGCCGCGGCGATCTTCGAATTCATGCAGACCTATCAGGGGGTGCGCACGCACTTCTTCGACGCGTACTTCGCCGACGCCACCGCTGCGGGCATCCGGCAGATCGTGATCCTGGCCTCGGGCCTGGATTCGCGGGCCTACCGCATCGACTGGCCAGCGGACACCGTCGTCTTCGAGATCGACCAGCCCAAGGTGCTCGAATACAAGGCTCAAACGTTGGCCGCCAACGACGTTCGGCCGTCGGCCCAGCGCCACGAGGTCGCGTGCGATCTGCGCAACGACTGGCCGGCTGCGCTGCGTGACGCCGGATTCGACCCGTCGCGTCCGACGGCCTGGCTGGCCGAAGGGCTGCTGATGTACCTGCCCGCCGCCGCACAGGACCGGCTGTTCGAACAGGTCACCGAACTCAGCGCTGCGGGCAGCCGGATCGCTGTCGAGAGCGCCGGGCGGCATGCGCCTGAGCGCCGGGAGGCGATGAAGGAGCGCTTCGAGCGGGTCAGGGAACACCTCGGCATGCAGGACGCGCCCGACGTTTCGGACCTGACGTACGACGACCCGGACCGCGCCGACGTCGCGCAGTGGCTCGACGGCAACGGCTGGAATGCGACGGCCGAACACTCGCGCGACGTTCAGCGCCGGCTCGGCCGTCACATCGATCTTCCGATTCACGACGGAGATTCCTTCTCGACGTTCGTCACCGCTGAACGAGCCCGCCAACCAGTTGGTTAGGATCGCGTCATCGCCCAGGTAGACCCTTCAGGAAGGACCGGGCATGACTACAGAATCCGCTGCACCTATTCAGCAGACGACCGGACAAGCGCCGTCGGAAATCGCACAGACCGTCGCCCGGTTGCGCAAAACCTTCGCGACGGGCCGCACCCGCAATGTCGAGTGGCGCAAAGACCAGCTGCAGAAGCTGGAAAAGATGATGGTCGAGAACGAGTCGGCGATCGCTCACGCGCTGGCCGAGGATCTCGACCGCACACCGTTCGAGGCGTGGATGGCCGATTCGGCCAGCACCGCCAACGAAGCCCGCTTCGCCGCCAAGCACGTCAAGCGGTGGACGCGCCGCCGCTACCGCATGCTTGAACTTCCCCAACTGCCCGGCCGCGGCTGGATCGCATACGAGCCGTACGGCACGGTGTTGATCATCGGGGCGTGGAACTATCCGTTCTATCTCACACTCGGCCCGGCCGTGGGTGCGATCGCAGCGGGAAATGCCGTGGTGCTCAAGCCATCTGAGATTGCGCCGGCGTCGTCGCGTCTGATGGCCGAGCTGGTGCCCAAGTACCTCGACCCCGACGCGATCACGGTGGTGGAAGGCGATGGCGCCGTCAGCCAGGAGCTGATCGCGCAAGGCTTCGATCGGGTGATGTTCACCGGCGGCACCGAAATCGGTCGCAAGGTCTACGAGGGCGCCGCACCGCATCTGACGCCGGTCACGTTGGAACTCGGGGGCAAGAGCCCGGTGATCGTCGCGGAGGACGCCGACGTCGACGTCGCCGCCAAGCGCATAGCGTGGATCAAGCTGATGAACTCCGGTCAGACCTGCGTTGCGCCTGACTACGTGCTGGCGCACGCGAAGGTGCGCGACGAGCTCGTCACGAAAATCGGTGAGGCGCTGACGAACTTCGAGTCCGGTCAGCCCGAGGGGAAGCGGATCGTTAACCAGCGTCAGTTCGACCGGCTGGCCGGTTACCTCGCTGCCACCAAAGGAACTGTCGCGATCGGCGGCGGTTCGGATGCCGCTTCGCTGCGGATCCAGCCGACCGTCGTCGTCGACCCCGACCCGAACGAACCGCTGATGACGAACGAGATCTTCGGTCCGATTCTGCCGGTGCTGACGGTCCAATCTCTCGACGAGGCAATCAATTTCGTCAATTCCCGCCCCAAGCCGCTGTCCGCTTATCTGTTCACCAAGACGAAGAGCATCCGGGAGCGGGTGGTCAAGGAGGTGCCAGCGGGCGGAATGCTGGTGAACCACTTGGCATTCCAAGTGACCACCGCACGGCTGCCGTTCGGCGGTGTCGGCCCGTCGGGTATGGGCGCCTACCACGGAAAGTTCGGTTTCGAGGAGTTCAGCCACCGCAAGTCGGTGCTGACCAAGACGACTCGACCGGACCTGTCGAAGATGCTCTACCCGCCCTACACCGAGAAGGCGTGGAAGCTGGCCCGAAGGCTGTTCTGAGCGAACGTGTTTCAACTGATACCCAGGAAAGGAAGCTCATGCCAGGAGTGCAGGATCGCGTCATCGCCGTCACCGGTGCCGGCGGAGGATTGGGCCGCGAGTACGCCCTGACCCTCGCCCGCGAGGGGGCGAGCGTGGTGGTCAACGATCTGGGCGGTGCGCGGGACGGCACCGGGGCCGGACATTCGATGGCGGATCAGGTGGTGGCCGAGATCAAAGAGGCCGGCGGTCGCGCTGTGGCCAACTACGACAGCGTGGCCGAGACCGAAGGCGCGGAGAACATCGTCAAGACCGCGCTCGACGAGTTCGGTGCAATCCACGGCATCGTCAGTAACGCGGGCATCTTGCGTGACGGCACATTCCACAAGATGCCGTTCGAGAACTGGGACGCCGTGCTCAAGGTGCACCTGTACGGCGGTTACAACGTAATTCGTGCCGCGTGGCCGCACTTTCGGGAGCAGAGCTACGGCCGCGTGGTGGTCGCGACGTCCACCAGTGGCCTGTTCGGCAACTTCGGTCAGGCCAACTACAGCGCCGCGAAGCTTGGCCTCGTCGGGCTGATCAACACGCTCGCCCAAGAGGGTGGTAAGTACAACATCAAGACCAACGCGCTCGCGCCGATCGCGGCGACCCGCATGACGCAGGACATCCTGCCGCCCGAGGTGTTCGAGAAGCTGACCCCCGAATATGTGGCGCCGATAGTCGCGTACCTCTGCAGCGAGGAAGTGCCCGACACCGCGTCGATCTTCATCGTCGGCGGCGGCAAGGTCCAGCGCGCCGCATTGTTCCAGAACGAGGGCGTGACATTCGACCACGTGCCGACGGTCGACGAAGTCGCCGGCAAGTGGAACGAAATCGACGACCTGTCCGCGGCGAAGCAGGCGAACTTCTCGCTCGGATAGCTCAGTGAAAGCCGTTGTCGCCGAGGAACTTTCCGGCCCGTCGGGATTGGTGTACCAGGACGTCGACGACGTCCCCGACGTAGTGCCGGACCGCGTCGTCATCGACGTGCGCGCCGCGGGGGTGACGTTCCCCGATCTGTTGGTGATCCGCGGCGAGTACCAGATGAAGGCGCCTCCAGGTTTCATCCCCGGTGCCGAGGTGGCGGGCGTCGTGGTGTCGGCTCCGGAAGAGTCCGGCCACCGTCTGGGTGACCGGGTGGCGGCGGTGACGATGAACGGCGGCTACGCGGAACGGATCGCCGTGCCGCCGGAAAGCGTGTTCCCAGCAGCAGCCGGCCTCGACGACGCCGAGGCGGTGGCGCTGCTGCGCAACTACCACACGATGTACTTCGCGCTGGCGCGGCGTGGCGCGCTGCGGGCTGGCGAGACCGTGTTGGTGCTCGGCTCCGCCGGCGGAATCGGCACGGCGGCAGTGCAATTAGCGAACGCTCTGGGCGCCAAGGTGATTGCCGCCGTGCACCGCACGTCGGCTGTCTCGTACGTCGAGTCGCTCGGCGCCGATGCCGTGGTGCCGCTGACCGACGGCTGGCTGCACGCCGTGCGCGAGCACACCGACGGCAAGGGAGTCGACCTGGTCGTCGATCCCATCGGAGGCGACGCGTTCGACGACGCGATCCGCGCGCTGGCCCCGGAGGGGCGGCTGCTGGTGATCGGGTTTGCGGGAGGCGCGATTCCGAGGATCAAGGTGAATCGGCTGCTGATGCGCAACGTCGGCGTGCTCGGCGTCGGGTGGGGCGAATACTTCTTGACCCATCCCGGGGCTGAGCAGTTGTTCGCTTTCGGGGTCAATCAGCTGGTCGCGGCGGGACTGAAACCGCCACCGCCAGTGCGGTATCCGCTATCGGATGCACGAGGGGCCCTGCAGGCGCTGGCCGACGGCGAAGTGCTGGGCAAGCTGGTGCTCGTGCCGTAATGAGCGCTGCCGGCGAACTTCTCGTAGGGCTGGCGATCGCGGTCGGGCTCGTCGGTATAGTCCTGCCGCTGCTGCCCGGAATGCTGTTGGTATACGCCGCAATTGCGGTGTGGGCCGTCGTCGTGCACACGGTCGCGTCGTGGGTGACGCTCGGGATCGTCACCGCGATCGTCGCCACCACGACGGCGGTCAAGTACCTGTGGCCGGTGCGTCGGATGCGCCGGGCCGCGGTGCCGACGTCGACGCTTCTGATAGGCGGCGTGGTCGGCGTCGTCGGGTTCTTCGTCGTCCCCTTGTTCGGCTTGGTGATCGGTTTTGTCGTCGGCATCTATCTCGCCGAGCTTGCTCGTCGGCGGGATCACCGTCGGGCGTGGGCATCGACGGTGCACGCCGTCAAGGGCGTTGCGCTGTCGATGGGCGTCGAGCTGACGGGAGCGTTTGCGGCAGCGGTGATCTGGCTCGTCGCCGTGCTCGCCGTGTTGTGATTTCGGTGCGTTTCCATGCGCTGAGCGCCGGAAAACGCACCGAAATCACGGAAGCAGCGTGGCGCGCAACGCGTCGACGTCGGCGGTCGTCACCCCTGCCTCCTTCAGGAAGCCGGCGAGCGAGCCGTAGGTGTTGTCGATCGTGTCGCGTGCCGCGACCAGGTACTCCTCGCGGACACCAAGAACCTCATCGGACAGCCGCGCTTCGGCGAACATGACCGCTTCCGGCGTCAGCTCCGAATTCTCCCGGTCGCGCACCATCTCGAGGATGTGCTCGCGCAGTTCACCGACCGCGTCATTGCTGCGGAGGTAGTCGGCCAGGATCGCGTCCCGGTCGACGCCGAGTGTTTCCAGCACGACCGCAACCGTGAACCCGGTCCGGTCTTTGCCCGCGAAGCAATGAGTGATCACCGGACGCCCGCTGGCGAGAATCGAAATGACTTGGCGCACTGCATTCCTCGCACCGCCCAGGGTGGGAAAGCGCTCATACTCCTGGGTCATGTACCGCACTGCGGCCTCGGTCACCGACTCGTCGCCCGGCTGCTCGGTCAGCATCTTGGTGAACGACTGCTCGTGTGGCGCCTCGCCGTCGTTGTCCTCTGCGAGGTCGGGAAACGGCAGTGAGTGGATCTCGACGCCGTCGGGAACACGTCCCGGTCCCCGTCGTTCCACCTCGCGGGGGGAGCGCAGATCCGCGACGTCGCTGATACCGAGCCGGGCCAGCACGTCGCGGCCACCGTCCTCGAGACCGCTGAGCTCGCTGGACCGGAAGAACATTCCCTCCCGCACGCCGGTCGCATCGGCGACGTCACGAAAGTTCCACGCGCCGTTCAGCATTGGCACGGCTACGTGACCGCCGTCGCGAATGCGCTTTTCTCCCGGCCGATCTCAGCGCGGGCCACCGTGCGCATGTGTACTTCGTCCGGCCCGTCGAAAATCCGCATCGCCCGGTGCCACGAGTACATCCGCGCCAGCGAGGTGTCGTCGCTGACGCCCGCCGCGCCGTGCACCTGGATCGCGCGGTCGATCACGTCGCACGCTACCTTCGGCGCCACCGCTTTGATCTGTGACACCAGCAGATGCGCGGCCTTGTTGCCCTGCTGGTCAATCGTCCACGCGGCCTTCTCACACAGCAAACGTGCCTGGTCGATCTCATTGCGCGACTTGGCAATTGACTCGCGCACCACGCCTTGGTCGGCCAGTGGACGCCCGAATGCCACGCGGTTCTTGACGCGGTCCACCATCAACGCCAGCGCCCGCTCAGCGGCGCCGAGTGCCCGCATGCAGTGGTGAATCCGGCCCGGCCCCAGCCGCGCCTGGGCGATCGCGAAACCGGACCCTTCCTCGCCCAACCGGTTCGCGACCGGAACACGGACGTTGTCGTAGATGATTTCGGCGTGGCCGTGCTGGTCGTGCCACCCGAACACTGGCAGGTCCCGCACCACCGTCACCCCCGGCGTGTCGATCGGCACCAGCACCATCGACTGCTGCTGATGGCTCGCCGCTTCAGGATTCGTGCGACCCATCACGATCAGAACCTTGCAGCGCGGGTCCGACGCGCCTGAGGTCCACCACTTGCGGCCGTTGATGATGTAGTCGTCGCCGTCGCGGACGATCGACGTCTCGATGTTGCGCGCGTCGCTGGAGGCGACCGCCGGCTCCGTCATCGAGAACGCACTGCGGATCTCGCCGGCCAGCAACGGCTCCAGCCACTGCTTGCGCTGCTGGTCGGTGGCGAACAGATGCAGCGTCTCCATGTTGCCGGTGTCGGGCGCCGCGCAGTTCGTCGCCTCCGGCGCGATCTCCATGCTCCAGCCCGTCAACTCGGCCAGCGGCGCGTAGTCGGTGTTCGACAGCCCGGACACCGACGGAAGGAACAAGTTCCACAGCCCGCGCTCGCGCGCGAGGCCCTTCAGCTCCTCGATGATCGGCGGAACCGAGTGGTCGCCGGGGCCCTTCTCGGCGCGGTAGCGCTCGTATTCGTCCTCGGCGGGAAACACGTATTGCGTCATGAATTCGGTCAGCCGCTTGTGGTAGTCCTGCGCCGTCGCCGACATCGAGAAGTCCATGCCCGTCACCTTACTTCTGCGCCGTGGCCAGCCCGTCCTGTGGGAAGCTGCTGACATGCCCGACAAGGTTCGGGTGGTAGTTGCCGACGACCATCCGCTGTTCCGTGACGGCGTCGTGCGCGCCCTGGTGACAAGTGGTGACGTCGACGTGGTCGGTGAGGCCGACGACGGCGCAACGGCATTGCAGCTCATCAAGACTCATCAGCCCGACGTCGCGCTGCTGGACTATCGCATGCCCGGGATGGACGGAGCGCAAGTCGCGGCCGCCGTGCGCCGCGACGAACTGACCACACGGGTTCTGCTGCTGTCGGCGCAGGACGAGTCGGCGATCGTCTACCAAGCACTGGCCGAGGGCGCGTCGGGATTTCTGCCGAAGGAGTCCAGCCGCGCCGAGATCGTCGCCGCGGTACTGGACTGCGCAAAGGGGCGCGACGTGATTTCACCGGCCCTGGCCGCCGGTCTCGCCGGTGAAATCCGGCGGCGCGCCGAACCGCAAGTTCCGGCGCTGAGCGCTCGGGAGCGTGAGGTGTTGCAGATGATCGCGGAGGGCCTGTCGATTCCCGCGATCGCCGCGAAGCTGTTCCTGGCGCCGTCGACGGTGAAGACCCACGTGCAGAGGTTGTACGAAAAGCTCGGCGTATCTGATCGAGCTGCCGCGGTCGCGGAGGCAATGCGGCGTCGTCTGCTCGAATGACTTTGCGCCGAGATCTGCGCCAGGGTCGTGGTCGCGCGCAAAACCACAGCCCTGCTGCAGAATTCGGCGACGGTTCTACTTCGCCGTCAGCGCCCGCGAGATCACCAGACGCTGAATCTGGTTGGTGCCCTCGAAGATTTGCATGATCTTGGCTTCGCGCATGTACCGCTCGACGCGGTAATCGCGGGTGTAGCCGACGCCGCCGAGCACCTGGACGGCATCAGTGGTCACCTTCATCGCAGCATCGGTGGCGACGAGCTTGGCGACGCTGGCCTGCGTCGAGTACGGCCGTTGCGCATCGCGACGGCGCGCGGCGTCTAGGTACGTCGCGCGGGCACTGGCGACGGCGGCCGCCATGTCGGCAAGCACGAAGCCGAGCCCTTGGTGGTCAATGATCTTGCGCCCGAACGTCGTTCGCTCGTTCGCATACGCGGTGGCCTCGTCAAGCGCGGCTTGCGCGAGGCCCGTCGCGACCGCCGCGATACCCAACCGGCCAGAGTCCAGCGCGGAGAACGCGATCTGCAGACCCTCGCCCTCGTCGCCGATCAGCCGGTCGACATCGACGCGCGCGTTGTCGTAGAACGCCGACGTGGTGGGCACGGCGTGCAGACCCATCTTCTCCTCGGGCTTGCCGAACGATAGCCCGGCCAGGTCGGCCGGAATCAGGAAGCACGAGATGCCGCGGCTGCCTTCGCCAGTGCGGGCGAACAATGTGTAGAAGTCGGCGCGCCCGCCGTGAGTGATCCACGACTTCGATCCGTTGATGACGTAGCTGCCGTCCGCGCGGGCCGCGGCGCAGCGCAGGGCCGCCGCGTCGGAGCCGGCCTGCGGTTCACTCAGGCTGTACGCGCCGATCTGGTCGCCGGAGAGCATTCCCGGCAGCCACCGCCGCTTCTGCGCCTCCGACCCGAACGCGAGCAAGGGATGGCACGACAGGCTGTGCACGCTGACCGCGACCGCGACCGCGGCCCAGCGCGCCGCGATCTCTTCGAGCACCTGCAGGTACACCTCATATGGTTGGCCGCCGCCGCCCCACTGGACCGGCTGCGGCAGGCTCAGCAGCCCGGCCTGGCCGAGTTGGCCGAACACACCCTCGGGATATGATTCCGCTTTCTCATGGGCGTCGACGATCGGCGTCAGCACCTTGTCGGCGATATCGCGGGCAAGAGAGATGAGATCGGCCGCCTCTTGAGACGGCAGCAGGCGGTCGACGGGCATGGCATATGCATACCGCAGAGATGCGGGGGAGAGGCATGACTGAAGAGCAGAAGACGACCCTAGGTGTGGTCAGGGAGTCGGCGGACGGCGAACGCCGCGTGGCGCTGGTGCCGAAGGTGATCGCCGGGCTCGCAGCCCGCGGTCTCGCGGTGGTTGTGGAGTCGGGGGCGGGCGAGAATGCGCTGCTGCCTGACGAGCTCTACACCGACGCCGGCGTGACCATCGGCGATGCGTGGGCAGCCGACGTGGTGGTAAAGGTCGCGCCGCCGACCGCAGAGGAAGTCAAGAAGCTGCACGAGGGCCAGACCTTGATCGGATTCCTGGCGCCGCTGAACGAGGACAGCCCGGTCCCTGCGCTGCGGGACGCGGGCGTGCAGGGCTTCGCGCTCGAGTCGATCCCGCGGATCTCGCGGGCGCAGGCCATGGACGCGTTGTCATCGCAAGCCAACGTCTCCGGGTACAAGTCCGTGCTGGTGGCCGCGTCCGAGGCGACGCGGTTCTTCCCGATGCTGACGACCGCCGCCGGCACGGTGAAGCCCGCGACGGTGCTGGTGCTCGGTGTCGGCGTCGCGGGCTTGCAGGCGCTGGCCACCGCGAAGCGGCTCGGCGCCCGCACCACCGGATACGACGTGCGGCCCGAGGTCGCCGAGCAGGTGCGCTCGGTCGGCGCGCAGTGGCTGGACCTCGGCATCGATGCGGCCGGTGAAGGTGGCTACGCCCGCGAGCTGACCGAAGACGAACGCGCGCAGCAGCAGAAGAAACTCGAAGAGGCGATCACCGGCTTCGACGTCGTGATCACCACGGCGCTGGTGCCCGGCCGGCCCGCGCCGAAGCTCGTGACCGCCGAGGCAGTGCAGGGCATGGCCCCGGGCAGCGTCATCGTTGACCTCGCCGGTGAGACCGGCGGCAACTGCGAGCTCACCGAACCTGGTCAGACCGTCGTGAAGCACGACGTGACGATCTGCTCGCCGCTGAACCTGCCGGCATCGATGCCGGAGCACGCCAGCGAGTTGTATTCCAAGAACATCACCGCGCTGCTGGAACTGCTCGTCAAAGACGGTGCGCTCGCGCCGGACTTCGACGATGAAGTTGTAGCGGCGGCATGCGTGACTCGAGCGGGGGAGAAGTAGATGTACACCGACCTGTTGGCCAACCTGGCGATCCTGGTGCTGTCCGGGTTCGTCGGGTTCGCCGTGATCTCCAAGGTGCCCAACACGTTGCACACGCCATTGATGTCCGGCACCAACGCGATCCACGGCATCGTCGTGCTCGGTGCGCTGGTCGTGCTCGGCACACTCGACCACCCGTCGCTGGCGTTGAAGATCATTCTCTTCGTTGCGCTGGTGTTCGGCACGCTGAACGTGATCGGCGGTTTCGTCGTCACCGACCGGATGCTCGGAATGTTCAAGGGCCGCAAAGTGAAAGAGGAAGCCAAAGCTCCGGCTGAATCCGCGGCTCCCGCCGCGACCACGAACGGACAGGCGCAGTGAACAACCTTGTTGCCGTTCTGTACATCATCGCGTTTGGAATGTTCATCTACGGGTTGATGGGCCTGACCGGGCCGAAGACCGCCGTGCGCGGCAACTGGATCGCCGCGACGGGCATGACGCTTGCTGTGGTTGCGACGCTGATCGCGATCCGGCACACCACCAACTGGCCGTTGATCATCGCCGGCCTGCTCGTCGGGGTCGTGCTTGGCGTGCCGCCGGCGCGGCTGACGAAGATGACCGCGATGCCGCAGCTCGTCGCATTCTTCAACGGCGTGGGTGGCGGCACCGTCGCATTGATTGCGCTGTCGGAATTCATTGATACCAAGGGCTTTTCAGCGTTCCATCCCGGTGAGCAGCCGACAGTGCACATTGTGGTCGCGTCGCTGTTCGCGGCGATCATCGGATCGATTTCGTTCTGGGGTTCGCTGATCGCCTACGGCAAGCTCCAGGAGGTCCTGCCGGGCCGGCCGATCGGCGTCGGCAAGCTGCAACAGCCGCTGAACATTCTGCTGCTGTTGGCGGCGATCGCATGCGCGGTCGTCATCGGACTCGCCGCACATCCCGGCCAGGGCGTGCAGGTGTGGTGGATGGTCGGCCTGCTCGCAGCTGCTGGAGTGCTCGGACTCATGGTGGTGCTGCCGATCGGCGGCGCCGACATGCCGGTGGTGATCTCGCTGCTGAACGCGCTGACCGGATTGTCAGCTGCCGCAGCAGGTTTGGCGCTGAACAACACCGCGATGATCGTCGCGGGCATGATCGTCGGCGCGTCGGGTTCGATCCTGACGAACCTGATGGCCAAAGCGATGAACCGGTCGATCCCCGCGATCGTCGCCGGCGGGTTCGGCGGTGGCGGAGTGGCCGTGTCGTCCGACGACGGTGTGGACCGCACCGTCAAAGCGACCTCGGCGGCCGACGCCGCTATCCAGATGGCGTACGCCAACCAGGTGATCGTCGTGCCGGGATACGGGTTAGCGGTCGCGCAGGCGCAGCACGCGGTCAAGGACATGGCGTCGCTGCTCGAAAACAAAGGCGTGCCAGTCAAATACGCGATCCATCCTGTTGCCGGCCGGATGCCCGGTCACATGAATGTGCTGCTGGCCGAGGCCGACGTCGAGTACGACGCGATGAAGGAAATGGACGACATCAACGACGAATTCGCGCGCACCGACGTCGCGATCGTCATCGGCGCCAACGACGTCACCAACCCGGCCGCACGGAATGAAGCCAGTTCCCCGATCTACGGCATGCCAATTCTGAACGTGGACAAGGCGAAATCGGTCATCGTGCTGAAGCGGTCGATGAATTCCGGCTTCGCGGGCATCGACAATCCGCTGTTCTACGCGGAGGGCACGACGATGCTGTTCGGCGACGCGAAGAAGTCGGTCAGCGAGGTCACCGAAGAGCTCAAGGAGCTTTAGAGCAGAGCCACGAGCGCCGACGCTGCGCGGCGAAGTATGTCCGGGGGCGGGCAGCGGTCCGGCGCGAGCAGCCACTGGATCATCAGGCCGTCGACGAGCGCCATCAGAATCGACGCCACGGCTTCCGTGTCGGGACCGCTGGGCAGCACAGCGGCGATGGCTTGGCGGAATTCGTCGTAGAAAGCGGCGAGTTGCTCGCGGGCAGAGGACGACCGCTGCGCGTGAGCGAACGCCTCGACGAAGCCGACGAGCAGTGCGCGGTTCTCCTCGAATACCCGATAGAGATCCGCTGCAATTTCCCCGCTCGCGGCGGCGCTCGTCATCGACGACTCGATCCAGCGTCGGGCACTTTCCGCGACGGCCTCGTTCAGCAGGCCTTCGGTCGATCCGAAGTGGTACCGGATCGCGCCGAGGCTGACCCCGGCCGTCGTCGCCAAGTCCCGCGCGCGCGTGCCGCCGAACCCACGCTCGCGCAGGCACACGATCGCCGCCTCGAGCAGCGCCTCTCGATTGCCCACTGAGCACCCCTTGCACAAATGTCTAAATTTGGAGTTATCATAGGTCATGGCTGAGATCGAGGGGACAACGTCAGCAGTAATTCCGCCCGGCCCCACGGGAGCCCGCGCACTGCGTTACTGGGCGCAGATGTTCCGCGACCCGCTGGCCACATATGGTGAGCTCAGCCGCAGATATGGCGACGCGATCCGAATACCGCTGACCGCCAAGCACACCTTCTTCCTGCTGAGCCGTCCCGAGCACTTCGAGCATGTCCTGGTGCAGCACCAGGACCGGTACGTCAAGGCGTTCACCTACCGACCACTGAAGGCTTTCCTCGGCGACGGCCTGCTCACCAGCGAAGGTGCCACCTGGCAGCGCCACCGCCGGTTGGTGCAACCGGTGTTCAGTCACCGCCACGTCCAGTCGTTCGCGCCCGCGATCGTCGCGGCCGCCCGTACGCGGGTCAGCCAGTGGGCGCCAGGCTCGACCATCGACATCGCTTCCGAAATGCGCACGCTGACAATGGATGTCATCGGCCGGGTGTTGTTCGGCACTGACTTGGCCAATGAGGCCGAACGGGTCGGAGACGCGGTGGCGCGGTTGCAGGGGTCGATGGCGTTGGCGACGCTTATGCCGCCGTTCCTTTCCCCGCAACGCGGCAAAACCGTTGCGACCCGGCTGTTTCCGAAGCTCGGTCGCGCGAACCAGACACTCGAGTCGCTGGTCAGTCGGATCATCGACGAGCGCATCGCCGCGCCGCACGCCGAGCCGTCAGATCTGCTCGACCTGCTGCTGGCCGCGGGCGAGGATGAACAGCCGCTCAGTCGCGAGGAGATCCAGGACGAGGTGATGACGCTCGTCCTGGCCGGCCACGAAACCACTGCGAACTTGTTGACATGGGCGCTGACGTTGTTGTCGCGCTATCCGGCGGCACGCGAACGGCTGGCGGCCGAGGTCGACGAGGTTCTCGGCGATCGCGACCCGACGGCCGCCGATGCCGACGACCTGCACTGGACGCAGGCGGTCGTCAACGAGACGATGCGTCTTTATCCCCCGGCCTGGACGGTCGAGCGCGACGCAGCCGAGGACGACGAGATCGCCGGCATCCGGGTGGCGGCCGGCAACACGGTTGGTGTCTCCGCCTACCTCCTGCACCGCAATCCCGAATTCTGGCCCAACCCAGAGGGTTTCGATCCTCGGCGGTTCTTGCCGGACCATCCGGTGAGCCGGCCGAAGTACGCGTTCATGCCGTTCGGCGGAGGCAGGCGGATCTGCGTCGGCGCCAGCCTGGCGCAACTGGAAGCCACGCTGGCGCTGGCTGTGCTCGTGCAGTCGGCTCGGCTGGACCTCGTGCCGACCGCACCGCTGCGGCCTCGCGCCGACGTGACGCTGCATCCGCGCGGTCCGGTCGCCGCCACGGTTGGCGCACGTGTGGGCGGATCGGTTGAGCCTGACGACGCACTGAGCGGTCTCAGTCGGAGCCGGTGAACTTGCCGTCTTCGTAGTAGAAGTGGTGCGTGTCGTCGCCGATCGCGAACGCACACGTCGAATGCGTCTGACCGCCGAACACCTCAGTCGTGAACGTGCCGTCGACGATCTCGCAGAAGCGCTGGTCGTCGTTGAGGGTGTGCGCGCTGGCCGCCGGCGCGGTCATCGCCAGCGTCGCGCCGATCGCGACGGCGCCCCCGGCGATGAACGAGGCCAACCGAATGCGGTTGATGGTCATGCTGTCGTCTCCTAATGTGTCGCCGCGGCCCGAGGTGAACCGCTCTCACGGGTAGGAGCGCGTACCGGGGGCGGCGGGGACAGTTTTCGGCTACGCCAGACTGGTTGCTATGACTGACGAATTGTTTCGACTCGACGGCAAGGTCGCTGTGGTGACGGGCGGAGGACGCGGAATCGGACGGATGATCGCGCGCGGCCTGTTGCAGGCCGGCGCCAAGGTGTACTTGTCCGCACGCAAGCAAGCCGAACTCGACGCGGCCGTCAACGACCTGTCCGCACTCGGGCCCGTCGCCGCGATACCCGCGGATCTCGGTACAGCAGAAGGGGTTTCGAACCTCGCGACCGCGCTTGCCGAACGGGAGAATGCAATACACGCGTTGTTCAACAACGCGGGAGCCGCATGGGGTGCGCCGTTCGACGAGTTCCCCGAGTCGGGCTTCGACAAGGTGCTCAACGTCAACATCAAAGGCGTGTTCTTGCTGACGAGGGCGCTCGTCCCGATGCTCAAGGCGGCATCTACACCGGACGATCCAGCGCGCGTCATCAACACCGGCAGCATCGACGGCATCCGGCCGCCTGCCCGCGGCCGCGACAACTTCTCCTACAGCGCGAGCAAGGCGGGCGTGCACATGCTCACGCAGCATCTGGCGGGTGAGTTGGCGCCGGAGATCTTGGTCAACGCCATTGCGCCCGGACTGTTCGAATCGCGGATGACAAAGGAATTGCTGCGGCCCGGCGCGGAGGCCGTGGGCGCGTTGATGCCACTGGGACGAATCGGGCAGCCCGACGACATGGCGGGCATCGCGGTGTTTCTCGCGAGCCGCGCGAGCACGTTCATCACCGGCGCTGTCATTCCGGTCGACGGCGGGGTCAGCGCGCTGCGTTAGTCACAACGCGTCGCGAGTGTGAATCTGTTGCGGCGACACGCCGGAAGCGCCCGCAGAGGATTCACATTCGCGGGCAAGCTCACTGCGTTAGCTCTTAGACCGGGGGATACGCCGGCGGAGGGAAGCCGCCGCCAGGGCCCGAGACGCCTCGGATTGCCCAAGGGAGGTAGTTGAGGAAGAACTCAACCTCGTCGCTGCCGTCGTAATCCGGATTCGGATCCACGTGAGCACCCCCTCGTCGTTTGTCTTTTGCGCGAGTCTAGACCCATCGCCCGCCCGAGCGAAGAGTTGTCACAAAGCAACGACTATCCAACCGGTTGATTGGGTGAACGAGGCCCTGGCCAAATATAGTGCTGGTCATGGCACCAGCGAGCACCTCGGCCAATGGCGAAAGTGAGTTGTCCCGCCGTGAGGAGCTGCTGGCCGTCGCCACCCGGCTGTTCGCCGCGCGCGGATACCACGGAACCCGCATCAACGACGTGGCCGACGTCGTCGGCCTCAACAAGGCGACGGTCTACCACTACTACGCCAGCAAGTCTCTGATCCTCTTCGACATCTACCGCGAAGCCGCCGACCGGACCGTGGCCGCCGTGCACGACGAGCCGTCATGGTCTGCGCGCGAGGCGATCTTCCACTTCACCCGCCGGCTGCTGGAGAACATCGCCAACAACATCGATGGCGCCGCGGTCTACTTCCAGGAGAGCCCCTACATCACCGAATGGTTCACCGAGGAGCAGGTGGCCTACATCCGCAAGGCCGAAACGACTGTCTACGAGCACGTCCGCGACGTCATCGACCGCGGCATCGCCAGCGGCGAGTTCTACGAATGCGACTCGCACGTCCTGGCCCTCGGCTACATCGGGATGACGCTCGGCGCATACCGCTGGCTGAGGCCGACCGGCCGGCGCACCGCCGAGGAAATCGCCGTCGAGTTCAGTACGGCGTTGTTGCGGGGGCTGATTCGTGATCCGTCGGTTCGCGAGGAGTCGACGCTCGGCGTTCCGGCAGGTGCGACGCCTTAAATCGCCCGCCCTTCGACGACGCTGAACGGTGCCGCCGTCTCGACGACGCGCGTCATCACGAAGCCGCTGAGGTCGAACAACCGCCGGTATTCGGCTTCGGTGCGTTCCCGTGCCGCCACGCCAACCAGCATCTCCAGGTCGATCCAATTGCCCACGAAGTCCCGATCATGTTGCGGGATAACGAGTTCCACCAACAACACCGTCGCCCCGGCGCGAGCCGCCGCCCGCACGGTGCGCAGAATTCGCA
>DASRFZ010000271.1:0-5712 GCA_035651275.1 Mycobacterium sp.
CGCGACGACGGTGCTCTGGTCTCGACGGGCGGGCGGGTGCTCTCGGTCGTCGGCACCGGCCCCGATCTCGCGGCCGCCCGCTCTGCGGCGTACCACACCATGCAGTCAATTCGCTTGCCGGGCAGTCACTTTCGGACTGACATCGCATTGACGGCCGCGGAGGGCGGCGTCAAGGTCTAGGCGACCAGCAGCGGAGCGATCCAATTCAGCTCGGCCGGCAGCTGCGCGCTCCAGAAGCCGCCGTCATGGCCGCCCGGGGAGAAGCCGCCGGCCGGCGGGTTGGGCAACTGCGCGACGAAGTCTTTTGTCGCCGAATAGAACGGGTCGCTGTTGCCGCAGTCGACGCGGATCGGAATGGAGCCGAGCGCTGGAAGCCCGAAAACCGTGTTGGCCGACCAGTCGTCGGCGCTGTCGAACGCGCCGGGCGCCGTCGCGCCGTACGACTTCCACAACGCGGGGCTGACGGCGCAGATCGCCGAGGTGCGGGCCGGGCCGAGGCGGGCGCCGAGCAGCAGCGCGCCGTAGCCGCCCATCGACCAGCCCAGAAATCCGACCCGTGAGGCGTCGAGGCCCTGGGTGCCCAGCATCGGCAGCAGCTCGGTGAGCACCATCGCGCCCGAGTCTTCCCCCGACGCCCTCTTGTGCCAGTAGCTTCCGCCGCCGTCGACGCTGACGACCGCAAACGCGGGCAGCCCGGCGTCGACCAATTGCGCCAGACCTTGCTCGACCCCGCCGGCCATCACGCTGGCGGCGTCGCCACCCTTGCCGTGCAACGCGATCAACGGCCGCAGCGGATGGGTTTGGCCGGGTGGGCGAGCAATCGCCCAGTTGGTCGGGATGCCGCCGCGGGCCGCGGAGACGAAGGATCCGGTGACCATCGTCGGGGCGACGGCGGTGGGGGCGGGCTCCAGCGGAGACGGCGGGGCCAGCGGCGCGCCGACGCTCGTCATCGCCACTTGTGGTTTGGCGGTCGACGGGCCCGAGTCGAGCATCGAGCCGAACGCGTAGGCGCCCGCAGCTCCGACAGCCGCGCCGGCGCCCAGCCGCAGCAAGGCGCGGCGGCTCAATCTGTTGCGCTCCTCGCGTCCGGGGCTTGGCATGCGGGCCATCTTGCCATCGGCGATCCGACCACATCTTCTGGTCGTCGAGGGTTTGAGCGAAACCGCAGTTTGAGGGCTATATGACTGGCAGCATCAGCATTGTGACAGCCGCGGTCACTCCGAAAGGGGAACGCCGGCGGAGCGCGCTCATCACCGCGGCCGCCGAGTTGCTGCGCGAAGGCGGTTTCGACGCGGTGCGCCATCGGGCGGTCGCCCGGCGTGCGGGCCTGCCGCTGGCGTCGACGACCTACTACTTCTCGTCGCTCGACGACCTGGTCATTCAGGCGGTTGAGTTCACCGGCGCGCAGGAGGCCGCGCAGTTACACGCCCGGCTGGCGCGGGTGTCTCGCCGCCGCCGCGGCGTGGAGTCGACCGCCGACGTGCTGGTCGACCTGCTGCTCGGCGACGCTCCCGCCCCCCAGGTGACCGAACAGCTGATCTCGCGCTACGAGCGTTATATCGCGTGCGCGCGTCAACCCTGGCTGCGCGACGTCCAGCGCCGTCTGCGCGCCGAACGGACCGCTGCTGTCGTCGAGGCTCTCGAACGATCCGGGCGCACGGTGCGCGCGAGCCGGCTGAAGGCGTTGATGTGCGCGGTCGACGGGGCGGTCGTCGCCGCGCTCGTCGACGACAGCGGTGATCTGCGCGCCACGGCGCGGGCGGCGCTCGTCGACGTCGTGGATGTGTTGGCGCCGTTGCGCTAGCCCAATTGCGTTCGGATCCAAGCCAATTCATCTTGAAGTGCTGCTAGTGTCGCTTCTGCGCGGGCTAGCCGCTGAGCCAAATCGCCTGATTCCCTTGAGGACTCGGCGATCGGTCGAGGGCGTGGGGTCGGCGCGAGATGCGACGGCAGCGTCGGGGTGACGATGTAGCCGGTGTCGAAGTCGCCGTAGAGCGTCACGTCCTCCGGGCGCCGATGTGCGTACAACGCAATGTATGCGCACAGCACGGCGTCGACGGGGTCTTCGGCGCTGTCGAGTTGCACCTGCCGGGTGGCGGCCGCGACTCGGTTGCGCAGCTCGACCCATGCCGCGTAGTGGTTCACCCGAAGCCGAGGTGTTGCTTCGTCAAGCCCCTCGATCAGCGTCATCAACTGCAACAGGTCGCGCCGGCGACTGTCGACCTCGCCCCTCTTGTATTTCAGTATCCGCCCGAGTTCGAAGAGCGCGATCGTTGCCGGGTGTGGATACACCTCGATCGCCCGCCGCGACGCCTGCGATTGCGGATTCATGTCAAGCCCCAGGGCGTCTGCGAGTCTGGCTGCCCGCGGGGTTTGCGCGAACTCGCGCTTGCCCATGTTTGCGGGGTGTGCTCCGGCGTCGAACTTCTGGTAGTCCCGGTTCAACGCGGTTTCGCACGGTCGATGGCCGGTCGCGTTCCGCACAATCAGCGGCGCATCGATGGCGACGAGGCATTCTTCCTCGATGTACGGCGCCAATGCGTCGGCAATGTTCGCGTCGGTCTGAGCGGTCCCGATGGTCAGTAGCCGGCCGTCGGCGTCCACGACCGCGACACCGGTCTGGTTGATTTCGCCCCATGCCAGGTCAACGCCCACGAAGTGCATGCCCTCACCTTGCCGCATAGCGCCCGTAAGCTGTCTGTTTGTGACGATCCCGAATGTGCTGGCCGCACGTTATGCCAGCGACGAGATGGTGGCCATCTGGTCGCCTGAGGCCAAGGTCGTCGCCGAGCGGCGGCTGTGGCTGGCCGTCCTGCGCGCGCAGATCGAGCTGGGAGCGGAGATCGGGCAGGTGGCCGACTCGGTGCTCGCGGACTACGAAAATGCCTTGGGCACAGTAGATTTGGCGTCCATCGCGGAACGTGAACGCGTCCTGCGTCACGATGTCAAGGCCCGCATCGAGGAATTCAACGCGCTGGCCGGCCACGAGCATGTGCACAAGGGCATGACCAGCCGCGACCTCACCGAGAACGT
The DNA here is from genome assembly GCA_035651275.1 of Mycobacterium sp. Taxonomy (GTDB): domain Bacteria; phylum Actinomycetota; class Actinomycetes; order Mycobacteriales; family Mycobacteriaceae; genus Mycobacterium. The sequence goes on from DASRFZ010000271.1 coordinate 3,034, forward strand.
CGAGCAGATGCAGATCCGCCGTTCGCTCGAGTTGGTGCATGCGCACGGCGTGGCCGTCGTGGCGCGGCTGGCCGAACGCGCTGCGCAGTACCGCGACCTGACGATGACCGGCCGCAGCCACAACGTCGCGGCGCAGGCCACCACGCTGGGCAAGCGGTTCGCGTCCGCGGCGGAGGAGACCCTGATCGCGCTGCAGCGGCTGCGCGAGCTGATCGACCGGTACCCGCTGCGCGGCATCAAGGGCCCGATGGGCACCGGCCAGGACATGCTTGATCTGTTCGGCGGGGCCGCCGCGGACGTCGCAGAACTGGAGCGTCGGGTCGCCGCGTTCCTCGGTTTCGACGCGGTGCTGACGAGCGTCGGGCAGGTCTACCCGCGTTCGCTCGACCACGACGTCGTGTCCGCGCTCGTCCAACTTGGCGCTGGCCCGTCGTCGCTGGCGCACACGATTCGGTTGATGGCCGGGCACGAGCTCGTCACCGAGGGGTTCGCGCCGGGTCAGGTCGGCTCGTCGGCGATGCCGCACAAGATGAACACCCGAAGCTGCGAACGGGTCAACGGGTTGCAAGTCGTGCTGCGCGGTTATGCGGCGATGGCCGCGGAACTCGCCGGTGCACAGTGGAACGAGGGCGACGTGTTCTGTTCGGTCGTGCGTCGGGTCGCGTTGCCCGATGCGTTCTTCGCGATCGACGGTCAGATCGAAACGTTCCTCACCGTCCTCGAAGAGTTCGGCGCCTACCCCGCGGTGATCGAACGAGAACTCAACCGCTACTTGCCGTTTCTGGCGACGACGCGCATCCTGATGGCCGCCGTGCGTGCCGGGGTCGGCCGCGAAACCGCGCACGAGGCGATCAAGGAAAACGCCGTCGGGGTGGCGCTGGACATGCGCGAGCGCGGCGCCGAACCTGACCTGCTGGATCGGTTGGCCGCTGATGGGCGGCTGCGGCTCGACCGGGCCGCACTCGACCAAGCGCTGGCCGACCGCGGCGCGTTCATCGGCGCCGCCGCAGACCAGGTCGACGCGGTGGTCGCCGCCGTCGACGAATTGGTGAGCCGCTACCCCGAAGCCGCGAAGTACACGCCGGGCGCAATCCTGTAGCGGCGCATGCGGTTCCGGTTGAGCGACGTCACGCCGTCGCCGGACGTGTTCGCCGCGGTGATGGCGACCGGAATCCTGTCGGTGTCCGCCGAGGAGCACGGCTACCGCTTTATCAGCGACGCGCTGGCCGGGGTGGGAATCGTCGCTCTGGTGGTGTTGGTAGTGCTTGTGATGATGAAAACTGCGGCGTTGCAACGCCTCCCGTATGACGTTCGTGATCCGGACGTCACGGTGCGGTTGTTCACGTTCGTCGCGGCGTGCACGGTACTCGGCGCCCGGCTCGCACCGCATCCGGTGACAATCTGGGGCCTTTCCGCGGTGGCGTGGCTGGCGTGGCTGCTGCTGGTCTCGGTGACAGTGCGCAGCATGTCGCCGCACCGATGGACCGGCCTGCGCGACAGAGCCCATGGCGCATGGGAACTCGTCAGCGTCGCGACGTCCGGGCTCGCGATCGTCACCGCACACTTGGCGCTGCTGCTGCATGACCGAGCCGTGTTCGCCGTCGGTGTGACGATGTGGGTGCTGGCCATCTTGATCTACTGCATGATGACCTGGCTGATTCTGTGGCACGCCGCGGCGGCGCCGAGCGCAGACATCTGGCGACCGCACAGCTGGATTCTGATGGGCGGCTTGGCAATTGCGACGCTGGCCGGTCAGCGCCTGCACCGGGTGGCGCTGACGCTGCTCGCGCAGGACTGGCTGCTCGACGGGGTGCGTTCGGTGACCGTCGTGACATGGGTGGTCGCGACGCTGTGGATCCCGCCGCTGGTGTACACCACCCTGCGGCACCTGCGACTGACGTTCACCGGCGCCTGGTGGGCAATGGTGTTCCCGCTCGGGATGTATTCGACCGCGACATTCGCAATGCGGCTCGAGACGGGCTGGCGGCCGCTGCAGACGGTGTCGTTGGTGTTCTTCTGGATTTCGGTCGCCGCCTGGTTGCTGGTTGCAGTGGCGGCGTGTCAACGTGCCCGCAAAGCGGGTACCCGGGCGGCATGACTTCGCAACCGCACGTCGAGACCGCCGAGAAGAGCCGCCGCGGGTGGTCGGCAACCTTTGTGAACTGGGCATTGGCGCTGCTGACTGTGCCGCTCGCCATCGTGGTGGTGGTGGTCGCGCTCGGCGGCGTGATGAGCATGGACAGTTGCACGGGCAAGTCGTGCACGGGCCCGGGGCCGGTGCCGTTTACGGTCTTGTTCTACGGCGGGCCTGTCGTCTCGGCGCTGGCCATCCTCGCGTCGTTCGTGACGGCCCGGCGCAGGTGGGGGATCGTCGTGCCGCTCGTTGCGTTAGGGCTGCAGGTGATCGATCTGGTCGTGCTGTTCGCCTGGTTTTAGAAACTTTCGGCGCGCTCAGACGTGCTGACCGCGTCTCAGCGCGCCGAAAGTGCGTGGCGGATCTGCTTGGTCACGCGGTCGGGGTGGTCAACGAGGTCCAGCCAGGTGAACCGCAGCACCTGCCAGCCCAGCAGCGCGATGTGGTTCTGACGGGTACGGTCGTTCTGGAATGCCGCTTGATCACTGTGAAAAGCCCAGCCGTCGACCTCGATCGCGATCTTGGCTGCGGGAAACGCCACGTCG
>DASRFZ010000272.1:0-9861 GCA_035651275.1 Mycobacterium sp.
CGGCGGGCCTCTTCGTCGTACGCAATTATCTTGGCCATTGCGAAGTGTTTCCTCCGATAGGGGATGGCACGTCTGTGGCCGGGCACAGTGCCCGCGACGGACGGCCTGGGCTGTGCGGCCCGACCTCACCGTCCCGACCTAGCACTCACCGGTCGCGAGTGCCAATGTCATTCTTAGCACTCGCCTGTGACGAGTGCAAGATCGGTCTGGGCGGCCGATCCGGATTAATGTGGGACACGATGTCACTTGTAGTGCCGCCCTATCCGCCGCAGCGGTATACCAACGACGAGCCCGAGGTCAGCGCCACGCTTCGACGGGCCGATGCGCCGCCCGACTACCAGACGCCTTCGGTTGCTTACCACTACCTGGCCAACCAGCAGAAGACCGACGGCGACTACGGCCTCTACCGCGTCGACATCGGGCCCGCGGGCGGCGGGCCCGGGCCGCATTTCCACCGCGCGATGTCCGAGGCGTTCTTCGTGTTGTCCGGAACGCTGAAGCTGTACGACGGCCGCGACTGGGTCGACGGGCACGCCGGCGATTTTCTCTATGTGCCGCCAGGCGGTCTTCACGGGTTCCGCAACGAGGCCGACGAACCGGCGTCGACGCTGATGCTCTTCGCGCCCGGTGCGCCGCGAGAGGTTTACTTCGAGGGCTTCGGGCAGCTGGCCGACATGACCGACGACGAACGCCGCGAGTGGTTCATCAAGAACGACAACTTCTTTCTGAGTTAGGTCGCCTTGCACGCCTTGCGCGCGAGCGTGCGTGTCTGCTCGTCGACACGCCGGTGTTTGGTGTACCGGAGCGCACGCTCGCGACCGACGAGTGTGCAATCAGTCCCATTGCTTGAAGTACGGGCGATCCGGCTTGCCCTTCTCCACAAGGATGAAGACGACACCCCACGGGTCCGCGAACCATGTGGTGCGCACGCCGACGAGATCGGCAATGCCCTCGACAAGAAACCGCACGCCCTTGTTCTCCAATTCCGCACGGGTGTTATCGATGTCGTCGCAAATCAACGCGACATGAGACAGTCCGTGATCGGCAAGGCCCGCTCTGGCGCCGTGACCACCGTCGTCGGCGTTGAGGTACTCGATCACCTCGAACACCCGATCGCCGTCGGCCTCGAAGCCCACGATCGCGGCTTTCATCGACGGATCGGCCAGCAACTCGCCCATGTCGTCGTGCAGCGCATCGCTGTTGATGACGTACGGCGGCGACAGCACATGCAATCCGAGCACGTCGCGGTAGAAGGCGACCGCGGCCTCACAATCGGGTACGCACACGCCGGTGTGTGCCAGTCCGGTGATCACGCATTGACATTCGCACAGAACCTCGCGGGCCGCGAGCGTGCGCAAAGTGCTCGCTTTCGACGGCGTGTCGCTGTACAGACACGCGCGCTCGCGCCCAAAAACACTAACTAGGCGCGGGCCCAGAAGCTCTGCGCGACCCACGGCGACGCCTCGGCCGCCACTGACCACGCGCGGTCAGCCGGTACGTCGATCACCTCGTATCGCTTGCGGCCCGCGGCCGTCGCGGCCACCAGCGTCGCGACTCCGGCCCGACGCTGCAACAGGGTCTGCCGCACGGTCCATGCGACGATGCCGTCGCATGCAATGCAGTCGCGGCGGCGTTCGAGGCTGCCGGCGCGCGCGACGAGCCACCCGTCGGCGACCCGATGGCCCAACGATCGCGCCCGGTCGACAGCCAGCAGCGCGCATGCCACGGTCACCACGGCCCAGACTACCCATACCCAAACAGGCGGCCCCGCAACGGCATTCGCGACAGCCAGCGCCACCCCGCCCAATGCCGGCAGACCGAGCGCGCGAGTCCATCGTCGTCGGGTTGCCGCCGCGCCGTGTCGCTGCAACGGCCCGGACACCGCGTCGCCGTCGCCGATCAATTCACTGAGAACACCCGTCGCCGTCGACGCCGGGCATGCCGGAAGCAACACCGACGATTCACCCTCACCGTGCACTCCCGTCATGACCGCATCCAGTCGCGCACCCCGCAGCACACGCACGAGCAGCGGCTCTCGCAGCGTCCCGCCGCGGAGCCGTCGCATGTCGAATGTGTGCTCGCGCAACCGAACAAGGCCGTGCCGCAGATGCAACACGCCGCCAGATGGTCGCTCGGACAAGCCTCGCTCCGCGTCATCCCGGCGCAGCACCAACCCGCCGTACGTCAACCACGACCACACGACGGCCAGGAGCACCGACGCCACCACCAGCCCGACAACGCCGAAGCTGACGACCACCACCACACCCGTGCGATGCGCCGCCTCCGCACCCGCCTTCGCGGCCCGCTGAGACAGCGTGACACCGATGCCGGACTGGTAGGCCAACCCGACCACCGCGGCGATCATCACCACACCCGAAAAGCTCAGCGGCGCATAGCGCAACCACGACGGCCGCCACTGCGCGAGCACCCGGCCCGCGAGCTGCGCAGGCGCCGACCCCGGCACAGACTCGGACAACAACGTCGCACGCAGCATCGGCACTTGCGCGGCCTCGACCGCATCCAGTGCAAACCCCGAATGCCCGCGCGACTCGTGACCCGTGCCCACCCGGAGCACGGTCAGCCCCAACACCCGGTGCAGCAGCCGCGAATCGGTCTGCACCGAACGAATCCTGTTGCGCGGGATCGAGATTGACCGTCGACGCAACACGCCCGTGCGCAGCGAGACGTTCTCGTCGTCGATGCGGTATGTGGTAAAGAACCACCGCAGCAGGCCGATTCCGACGATCACACTAACGGCAGCGAGGGGCCACGCGTTGTTGCCGGTCGACGAGCCCAGCACCAAAGACCCAACGAGAACAGGCAATTGGCGCAACACCTCGTGCACCGGGTGCACCAGCAACATGCGCGGACTCAAACGCTGCCAGCTCACGTCCGCGGTCACGTCGCGTCCTCGGCCCCCAGCGCCGCAATGTCGGTCAGCTGCTCGACGACACCGTCTGCCACCGCGGCGTCCAGCGCGACGATATGCACGGCCCCAGCGGACGATGCGGTCGTGACGGTCACGTTGGCCACTCCGAACAATCGGTCCAGCGGCCCGCGGTAGGTGTCGACGGTCTGCACCCGCGAGATCGGCGCGATCCTGCGCTGTTGCACCAGCCAGCCGCTCCGGGTGAACACCGCCTGCGGGCTGATCTCCCAGCGGTGCACGCGGTAGCGCCACAGGGGCACGACGAAGACGTGCGCCACCAGCAACACGGCCGTGACAACCGCGACGAGAAGGTGCGCCCACCCCGGCCGCGGAGCCACCACGAGCCACACCACCTGGGCGGCAATCGGCACGATCCACGCCATCGACGCAGACACTGCCCACATCAGCGGGGCCCGGCGGCTGGGTGGATGCGCGGGCTCGGCGAACGCAATCAACGACAGATCCCTGTTGGATTAGCTTTGACTGGCACGACGATACGTGGCGCCGATAGGAGAAAGCATGAGCAAGTGGACCACCGCGGACATTCCCGACCAATCCGGCCGCGTCGCCGTCATCACGGGCGCCAACACCGGCCTTGGCTACTGGACCGCCGCCGCGCTCGCCGAAAAGGGTGCCCAGGTCGTACTGGCCGTCCGCAACCTCGACAAGGGCAACGAGGCAGCGTCGCAAATCAAGGCCAAGGCCCCGAACGCCGTCGTCAAGCTGCAGGAACTCGACCTGACGTCGCTGGACGCGATCCGCAAGAGCGCCGAGGAGATCAAGGCCGCACACCAGCGCATCGACCTCCTGATCAACAACGCCGGCGTGATGTACACCGACAAGGCCACCACCAAGGACGGGTTCGAGCTGCAGTTCGGCACCAACCATTTGGGCCACTTCGCATTCACCGGCCTGCTGCTCGACCGGCTGCTGCCCGTCGACGGTTCGCGCGTGGTGACGGTCAGCAGCGTCGGCCACCGCATCCTCGCCAAGATTCACTTCGACGACCTGCAGGCCGAACACGGCTACAACCGCGTCGCCGCCTACGGGCAGTCCAAGCTGGCGAACCTGATGTTCACCTACGAGCTCGCACGCCGGTTGAAGCTCAAGGGCGCGCCGACGGCCGCGCTGGCCGCGCACCCCGGCGGATCCAACACCGAGCTGTTGCGCAACATGCCGGGATGGGTTCGCTCGCCGTCGCAATTGGTCTGGAACTTCTTCGCGCAATCCGCCGAGATGGGCGCCCTACCCACATTGCGCGCCGCCACTGACCCGGCGGCCCAAAGCGGGCAGTACTACGGCCCGGACGGTTTGGGTGAGCAGCGCGGGCATCCGAAGGTCGTCAAGTCGAGTAAGCAGTCGCACGACGAGCAGCAGCAGGCCCGGCTGTGGAAGGTGTCCGAGGAACTGACCGGCGTCACCTACCCCGTCTGATGCGATCCGTCGAGGCGCACGCACGCGTCGTCGCCGATCTGATCCGGCCGCGCGCAGCGGAGACGGTCGCTCTGACAGACGCTGCCGGGCTCGTGCTTGCCGACGACGTCGTCGCGCCGTTGTCGCTGCCGCCCTTCGACAACTCCGCGATGGACGGCTACGCGGTGCATGCCGACGACGTCGCCGGCGCGTCGGCCGAGCACCCTGTGGTGCTTCCGGTTGCGGAGGACATTCCGGCGGGCCGTACCGACACGCTGACGCTGAAACCCGGTACGGCACACCGGATTATGACGGGCGCGCCGCTGCCGTCGGGCGCGTCCGCGGTGGTGCCCGTCGAGATGACCGACGGCGGCGTCGACACGGTCGAGATTCACGCCGCAGCCACGCCGGGAAAGCACATCCGTCGCGCCGGCGAGGACGTCACCGCGGGCGTCCCGGTGCTGCGGCGCGGCCAGGTGGTCACGCCGGCCGCGCTCGGCTTGGCCGCCGCGTTGGGGTTGACGAAGCTTGCGGTGGTTCCGCGACAGCGGGTGCTGGTGGTGTCGACGGGCGAGGAGTTGGTGACGCCCGGACATCCGCTGCGGCCGGGCCAGATCTATGAGTCCAACGCGGTGATGCTCGCCGCGGCCGTGCGCGAGGCGGGCGGCGAGGTGGTGGCGGCGACGATGACCGGCGACGACGTCGACGAGTTCCGCCATGGGCTTGAGACGTATGCGGGCCTGGCCGATCTGATCATCACGACGGGCGGCGTCAGCGCGGGCGCCTACGAGGTCGTCAAGGACAGCCTGAGCGGCGAGGGCGTGGAGTTCGTGAAGGTCGCAATGCAGCCGGGCATGCCGCAGGGCGCCGGCATCATTGCGGGGACGCCCGTCGTCACGCTCCCGGGCAATCCCGTCAGCGCGCTGGTGTCCTTCGAAGTGTTCGTGCGGCCGGCGGTACGGACCGCGATGGGATTGCCTGTGCCGCACAGGCCTCGGCGCACTGCGGTGCTCACGGACGCGCTGACGTCGCCGCACGGGAAGCGGCAGTTCCGCAGGGGCGTGCTGGAAAACAACAAGGTGACGACCTACGGTCCGCCGGCGTCGCATCACCTGCGCTGGCTTGCGTCGGCGAATTGTCTGCTCGAGATCGGCGAGGACGTCACGGAAATGGCAGCCGGCTCGCAGGTCGACGTCTGGGACTTAAGATAGCCCGCAATGGCCAGACGCCCCCACCTCCCGGCTGACGATGCTGAATCCGAAGCCTCCCGGCTGATCGAGCTGGTCCGCTCGACCGTCCCCCCGATGCACCCCGCGGGACTCCCGTTCGTGTCGGCCGGACTGGCGGTCGCCGCGCTGGGCCGCAGGCATCGCTGGCTGCGCGCCGCGGGCCTGTCGGCGGCCGGCGCATGTGCGGCGTTCTTCCGTCATCCAGCCCGCGTACCGCCCGAGCGGTCCGGGGTGGTCGTCGCACCCGCGGACGGACAGATCACGATCATCGACACCGCAACGCCACCCGGTGAGCTGGGGCTGCCCGACGCGCCGATGCGCCGCGTCAGCATCTTCCTGTCGCTGTTCGACGTCCATGTGCAGCGCGTGCCGATCGGCGGCGAGGTGATCGCCGTGCAACACCGGCCCGGGGCGTTCGGGTCGGCCGACCGCGCGCGATCCAGCGAGGAGAACGAGCGCAACAGCATGTGGATCCGCACCCCGGAGGGCCACGACGTCGTCGTCGTACAGATCGCCGGGGTCCTCGCCCGACGCATCGTCTGCGACGTCCGCGCCGGCGACAAGCTGACGATCGGCGACACGTACGGCCTCATCCGCTTCGGCTCGCGTTTGGACACGTATGTCCCCGCGGATGCGAGGCTTCTCGTCACACCGGGCCAGCGGGCGGTGGGCGCCGAGACCGTGCTTGCCGAGTTGCCATGACGCGCAACGTCAGAGGAAGCCTGCGGCTGCTGCCCAGCGCGATGACCGTGACGGCGATTTGTCTCGCGCTGACGTCGGTCAAGCTCGCGTACGACGGCACGGTGACACCGGCGCTCGCGTTACTCGCAGGCGCGGCGATCCTCGACGCGCTCGACGGGCGGATCGCCCGGGTGCTGAACGCGACGTCGCGCATGGGGCAGGAGATTGACTCACTTGCCGACGCCGTGAATTTCGGTGTGGCACCGGCATTTATCGTGTACTGGACGCTACTGTCGCCGTCAGAACTGTCGCACTCACAACTATCGCGCTCACAAATCGGCTGGATCGTTGTGCTGCTGTTCGCGGTGTGCATCGTGTTGCGGCTCGCCCGCTACAACGCGGCGCTGGACGAGGTGCAGCCGGCCTACGAGAACGAGTACTTCGTGGGCATGCCCGCGCCGGCCGGCGCGATCGGGGCGATCGGTCCGCTCGCGGCGAAAATGCAATTCCCAGGCCACTTTTGGACGACGGACTGGGCTCAGTGGACGGTGATCGTCTGGATGATCGGTGTTTCATTGCTTGTCGTCAGCACGATTCCGATGCGCAAGGTGCACACGTTCGCAATCTCGTCGAACATGGCGGTGCCGCTGCTGGTGGTGTTGGCGATCCTCGTCGCCGCCTCGATCTTCTACGGCTACCTGGTGATCATGGCGATCATCGTGGCCTACGTCATCCACATTCCGTTCGCAGTGCGCAGCAAGCGCTGGATCGCCAGCCACCCCGAGGTGTGGGATTTCAAGCCGCGGCAACAACGGGTGCACCGACGGCAGATCCGCCGGGCCCAGCCGCACAGGCGGTCGGTGGCGCGGCTCGGGCTGCGCCGACCGCAGCGCTGAAACCATGGCTGTTTCACTCACGTTGACCGCTCGGCTGAACACCGCGGCCGTCGACTCCCGTCGCGGAGTCGTCCGGCTGCATGCGGAAGCCATTGCCGCTCTTGGTATTCGGGAATGGGATGCGGTGTCGTTGACCGGGTCGCGGACGACTGCGGCGGTGGCCGGGCTCGCTGCTACCGACGTTCCCGCCGGAACTGTGCTGTTGGACGACGTGACGTTGTCGAACGCCGGCCTTCGTGAGAACGCGTCGGTGATCGTGGCGCCGGTGACCGTGTACGGGGCACGGTCGGTGGCGCTCTCCGGATCTAACCTCGCGCGGCAGTCGGTGTCACCGGCGACACTGCGACTTGCGCTGCTGGGCAAGGTGATGACGGTCGGCGACACGGTGTCGCTGCTGCCGCGCGATCTTGGCCCGGGCACGTCGACGTCGGCGGCCAGCGCGGCGCTGGCGTCGTCGGTAGGCATCACGTGGACGTCGGAGCTGCTGACGGTCACGGGCACCGATCCGGCGGGACCGGTGAGCGTGCAACCGAATTCGTCAGTGACGTGGGGTTCGGGCGTCGCGGCTGCGCCGTCGGAGCCGGAACCCGCGGCGCCGCCCGTCAGCGTCGATGATCTGAAGGGCGCGCACGTGCAGGCAGGCCGCCTGGCCGAGTGGCTCAAGCTCGCGCTCGACCAGCCGCGACTGCTCGAAAAGCTGGGTGCCGGAGCGAATCTCGGTGTTTTGGTGTCGGGTCCGGCCGGCGTCGGGAAGGCGACGCTGGTGCGAGCCGTCTGCGCCGAACGCCGGCTCGTGGAACTCGACGGTCCGGACGTCGGGGCACTCGCGGCGCAGGACCGCCTCAAGGCTGTTAGAGACGCGGTGGCCCGCGTCCGCGACGGTGGTGGCGTGCTGCTTGTTACTGATATCGATGCGCTGCTGCCCACGCCGGCGGAACCCGTTGCGACGTTGATTCTCGGCGAATTGCGCTCGGCGGTCGCGACTGGGGGTGTCGCGCTCGTCGCGACGTCGCAGAAGCCGGACGGTGTCGACCCACGACTGCGGTCGCCCGACATCTGCGATCGCGAGTTGGGTTTGAGCCTGCCCGACGGCGCGACCCGCAAGGCGTTGCTCGAGGTGCTACTGCGGAAGGTGCCCTCTGCCGAGTTGAATCTCGACGACATTGCTGATCGCACACCAGGTTTCGTGCGCGCCGATCTGGCTGCGTTGGTCCGCGAGGCGGCGCTGCGGGCAGCGGCGCGGGCCTTTGATGACGGCAAGGCGCCGGCGTTGACGCAGGACGACTTCACCGGCGCGCTGACGGTGATCCGCCCGCTGTCGCGGTCGGCGACAGAGGAGATCGCGGTCGGCGGGGTAACGCTTGACGATGTGGGCGACATGGCAGAGACGAAACAGGCGCTCACCGAGGCCGTGCTGTGGCCACTGCAGCATCCGGAGACGTTCTCCCGGTTAGGGATTCAGCCGCCGCGCGGAGTATTGCTGTACGGGCCGCCGGGGTGTGGGAAGACGTTTGTGGTGAGGGCGTTGGCAAGCTCTGGCAAGCTGTCGGTGCACGCGGTCAAGGGCGCGGAATTGATGGACAAGTGGGTGGGAGCGTCGGAGAAGGCGGTGCGTGAGCTGTTCCGCCGGGCGCGGGATTCGGCGCCGTCGCTGGTGTTCCTCGACGAGATCGACGCGCTGGCGCCGCGGCGAGGGCAGAGCTTCGACTCCGGGGTCACGGATCGGGTCGTGGCGGCGTTGCTGACGGAGCTCGACGGGATAGAGCCGTTGCGTGACGTCGTCGTGCTGGGGGCCACCAACCGGCCCGACCTGATCGATCCGGCATTGCTGCGGCCGGGCCGGCTGGAAAGGATGGTGTTCGTCGCACCACCCGACGCGGATGCGCGTCGCGAAATCCTGCGCACCGCAGGAAAAGCCGTGCCGCTGTCGTCCGACGTGAACCTCGACACGCTGGCTTCGGAGTTGGACGGGTACAGCGGGGCCGATTGCGTGGCGCTGCTGCGTGAGGCCGCGCTGACTGCGATGCGGCGGTCGATCGACGCCGCAGACGTCACGGCTGCCGATGTCGCGGCGGCGCGTGAGAAGGTGCGGCCGTCGCTGGACGCCGCGCAGGTCGAGTCACTGAAGGCGTTTGCCGTCGGGCGCTGAACCGTAGCCCCTCAACAGCGCCCGCGCCGCCTCAGCGACGTCGCCCTCCAACCACGACGGCATCCGCTCGTCATACGCATGCCGTCGCACCACCGCGTACGGCAAGTCCGCCACCGCCCTTGACACCGCGTCGATATTGCGAGAAGTGCTGCGGCCATATAGCTTTCGCGCCAGCACCTCAACTCGCTTGATCAGCGGCGCGTTCATTGCCGCAACCGTGTCACGGAACGCCGCATTCGGTTCGCCGTCAAGTAAATCCTGCGGCCGAATGGTCAGCAGGATCCGCGCATCCTCGGGAAGCTCACGCGCGAACGTGACTGCTGACACCGCCATCGCCACCGCAGACTCCAACGCCGACGAACCGTTGGCCGCCATCGCCCGCGACTGGAATCGCTCCAGCGCCCGCAGCCACACAGCCGTCAGGATGCCGTCGCGATTGCCGAACCGGTGATACAGCGTGCCGGCAGGAGCACCGCTTACCGCTGCGATCGCCGCGACGCTGGCCGCCCGCGGCCCGTCGGCGAGCACGAGTGCCCGAGTTGCGTCGAGAATCACATCGGTCCC
>DASRFZ010000273.1:0-29121 GCA_035651275.1 Mycobacterium sp.
TGTGGCGTTTAGCCCGGACGGGCACCGGCTGGCCTCGGCCAGCGGCGACGCGACGGTGCGGTTGTGGGACGCCGACACGGGCCAACCGATTGGCGACCCCTTCACCGGACACACTGGCCCCGTGTCGGGTGCGGCGTTCAGCCCCGACGGCGCGCGGATCCTCTCGGCCAGCGTCGACAAGACCCTGCGGGCGTGGAACGTGGCGGCAACCGACCAGCCCCTGATCGGGCACACCGGGCCGGTGTTCGGTGTGGCGTTTAGCCCGGACGGGCACCGGCTGGCCTCGGCCAGCGGCGATGACACGATCCGGTTGTGGGACGCCGACACCGGTCAACCCATCGGCGCACCGCTGACGGGGCACAACGCCGGGGTGGTCAGCGTGGCGTTCAGCCCTGACGGGCAGCGGCTGGTCTCGGGGAGCAAAGACGGCACGATCCGGTTGTGGGACGCCCGTACCGGCCAGCCCATCGGCGAACCGCTGACCGGGCATAGGAACTGGGTTTACACCGTGGCATTCAGCCCCGACGGTCGCCTACTGGCCTCGGCCAGCCTCGACCTCACGGTGCGGTTGTGGGACGCGCATACCGGCCGGCCCATCGGCGCACCTCTGATCGGGCACACCGGGCCGGTCTTCGGCGTGGCGTTTAGCCCCGACGGGCACCGGCTGGCGTCAGCCAGCGGCGATGACACGATCCGGTTGTGGGACGCGCACACCGGCCAACCCATCGGCAAACCGCTGACCGGGCACAACGCCGGGGTGGTCAGCGTCGCGTTCAGCCCGGACGGGCACCGGCTGGCCTCGGCCAGCGGCGATGACACGATCCGGTTGTGGGACGCCGACACCGGCCAACCGGTCGGCGACCCCCTCACCGGACACACCAACACGGTGGCGAGTGTGGCGTTCAGCCCCGACGGACACCGCCTCGCTTCGGCCAGTTACGACCGGACTGTCCGGTTGTGGAGCGCCGACACCGGCCTGCAGATCGGCGACCCAATTACCGGACACACCGGCCCGGTGTCCACTGTGGCGTTCAGCCCTGACGGCACGCGGATCGTCTCAGGCAGTGATGATCACAGCCTGCGACTGTGGCCTGCCGTCGGCAACCCCACCGACCTGTGCGACAAACTGACCGCCAACATGAGTCACCAGCAGTGGCGGGAGTGGGTCTCACCAGCCATTGATTACGTCCAAGTATGCCCCAATCTTCCAGTGCCAGTGGATAATCCGAGCTGACCTGAGCCGAACAGTACCGCGGCGTTCAGGTAGCCGGTCGGGTCGAGTGCGTACTTGATCATCCGCATCGCGGCGATGTCGGCAGGCTCCCGCGACATGCCGACGTAGGCGCGCTTGCGGCTGCCGACGCCGTGCTCGGAGCTGACATTGCCGCCGCAGCCCGCGATCAGGTCCATCATCTCGGCGTAAATCGTCTGCTCGGCATCGAGGCTGCAGCGCAGTACGTTCAGATGGAGATTGCCTTCGCCAATGTGGCCGAACAGCACCGGAATCGCGTCAGGGGCGTGCTCGGCGACGAGTTTGGCCGACTGCGCCGCGAAACCCGAAACAGCGGACAACGGCAGCGACACGTCGAACTTCAGCGGCGGGCCGTAGACACCGAGGATTTCGGCGATCGACTCGCGCAACCGCCAAAGCCTTTGCTGCGCAGCAACATCCACACCAACAGCGGGTTCGCCGGTCAGCGGAGCGTCGGCCAGGGCGTCGGCGAGCCGGTCGGAAAGGTCGTAGTCGCCGGCCATTTCGATCAGCAGCAGCCACGGCGCGTCGACCGGAGTAGCGACGCCGAGGTGCTGAGCGGTGAGTTCGAGCGCGCGGGCATCGACCAGTTCCAGGGCGGCGATCCCGTCGAGATCGCGGAACACCCGGCCGGCGGCGACAACGCCGTCCAGATCGGCGAACCCCGCAACGGCCGTGATGCGGTGCGACGGAGCGGGATACAGCCGCACGTCGAGCTCGGTGATCACCCCGAGCGTGCCCTCGGCGCCGACGAACAGCGACGTCAGATCGTAGCCGGTATTGTCACGTCGAACAGCGCTGTGCCGCCGCAGGATTGACCCATCGGGTAAGGCGACCTCGAGGCCGACGACCTGCTCGGCCATGTTCCCGTAGCGCACGGTGCGAAGACCGCCGGCATTTGTCGACGCCATGCCGCCAACTGTCGCCGAGTCGCGCGCCCCCAAGTCGACGCCGAACAGCAGTCCAGCGCGCGCCGCAGCGCGCTGCACGTCGGCCAGCGTGACGCCCGCGCCCAGCGCCACCCGGCGGTCATCGGTGTCAACGTCACCGATCGACTTCAGCCTCTCGGTGGACAGCAGCACGTCGTCGTGTTCGGGAACAGTGCCTGCTACCAACGACGTTCGGCCGCCCTGCACCGTGACGTGGGCGCCGGCGTCGCGGCACAACGACAACACCGCGGCGACCTGCTCGGCGGACGCGGGCCGCACCAGCGCGGTGGCACGTCCGCGATAGCGACCGGTGTGGTCGACACTGCGCGCGGCGAGCACGTCGGGGTCGGTGCTGACGTGATTCGCGCCGACCACCGCAGACAGTCGATCGGTCAGGCTCACGTCGACTCACATGGCGACAGTGACAGAAACGCGCCGAGATCGACCAGGCCGCCGGGAGTCGACGGCAGATACTCGCTGAGTGTGCGGGAGCGCACGATGATGCTGGCGTACTTCGCCCGGCTCACCGCGACGTTCAGCCGGTTCCTATTGAGCAGAAACGCAATTCCGCGTGGTACATCGTCGATCGACGATGCCGTCATCGATACGAAAACCACCGGCGCCTGCCTGCCCTGGAACTTGTCGACGGTCCCTACGGGGATGTCGGAAAGCCCTGCCTTGTCGAGATGTTCACGCAGTAACAGCACCTGTGCGTTGTACGGAGCCACGACCAACACGTCGTCAGGGGACAGCTCACGGCTGCCGTCCTCGTCGGTCCACATCGCTCCCAGCAGGTGCTGGATTTCCGCGACGATTACCTCGGCTTCTTCTGGGCTACTCGTGGAGTTGCCGTCGTGGTCCACGATCAGCATCCGCGCGCCCGGCGCGTAGCCCTCGAGACAGCGTGCCGCAGTGAGCGTTTCGTCAGAACGCAGGCGCCCGTCATACGACAGCCGCGACACCGGTTGACACACCGCTGGATGCATCCGGAAGGAGCGGTCCAGGAAATAGCCGCGCTCCTCTGGCAACGTCCGGTGGTCCTCCACCAGCCAGCCAAGCGCCGACGCGTCGACCGGTTCGGGGTGACACCCCTGGCTGACTTGCGGAAGCTGCTGCGGATCGCCGAGGAGCATCAAATTGGCGGTGGCGCGGGCCACTGCAATCGTGTTGGCCAGGCAGAACTGTCCCGCCTCCTCGATCACCAGCAGGTCGAGCGCGCCGGCTGGGACGCGGGTGTCGTTGGCGAAATCCCATGCGGTGCCACCGATCACGCATCCCGAGTGCGAGGCGATGAACGCGGCGTAGGCGCCCGGGTCGATGCACTGCCACGGAACTCCGGCCGGACAGTCCTTCTTCGCGACGAGTTGTGGGCCGACGCCCGCGCTGATCAGATCGCAGAACAGGTTCTCGACGACAGCGTGCGACTGAGCGGCGACCCCGACTCTCCAGTGGTGGTCATTGACCAGACGGACAATGATCTGCGCCGCCGTGTACGTCTTGCCGGTGCCGGGCGGCCCGTGCACCGCGAGGTACGACGAGTCGAGTGCGAGCAGGGCCGCGGTGATGTCTGCCGCGGCGTCGCCGGTGCGCGGCAGTGAAACGTCGCCGCGGGTACGTGGGCGGCGGCGCAACAGGATGTCGACGATCGCGGTGTCCGGCAAGGTGGGCAAGCCCGCGGCGACGTCGGCCGCTAGAGCGTCGATGGCTTCCCGCAACTTTTTGGTCGGAATCGGAGTGCCGGGAGTCAGCGCGAACGGAAGCTGATGAAAAATGCTGCCGCCCTTCGGTTCCCGCTCGCAGATGACGACCTCGGTGGGCACACCAGGGTCGTCGACTTTCATCACGGTGGCTTTTCCGGCAGCCCGTCGATCGGGATCGGTGGCGATGCCGACGGGGGCCGGCGGCTCGTAGAGCGCATGCACGTCGCTGCCCAGCGCGCCCGCGGCGAGTGTTCCGCTCAGCTTCGCCCACCGCTGCGGTTTTCTGGCTTTCGGTGGCGTGTGCCAGTCCGCGACCACCGACGCGGCATCGACGAGGAAGACGTCGCTGTTGTCGCCCCACTCGTCCACGGGGTTGTTCAACCGGTCGAAATGGGCCCACCAGAATGGTTTGTCTTCGCGTTGGTGGTAGCCGCGGGCGGCTGCGACGAGCGCGACCGCCGTCTGCTCGGCACTGCGCTCGGCGACGCTGTCGCCCGCGAACGCCGCAAGCGTACGGGCCACCTGGTCGTCGTCTTCGACCTCGCCGCCGTCGGTCACCGGTTGAGCACCCATCGGCGGGACGCCGCATTCGATCGCCCGGGCGATCAACCAGTCGCGCAGACCGCGCGTCGAGGCGCAGTCGTAGTGGTTGTAGTCGCATATCTCCTTCAACACCGCCGCGGCTTCGTCGTCGTACCCGTTGCCGCGCAGCTCGCAATAACGTGCGTACTGCAGGATCGAATCGGTCGCGGTGGTGACATCGCCGGAGCGCAGCCGCGATCCCATGTACAGCGGCTCCAGCGATTTCAGGCTGTAGTTCTCGGTGCCCACCCGAATGCTCTTGCGCACCAACGGATACAAGTCGACCATCACACCGCGGCGCAGCAGGTCGTCGACCTCGTCCTCGCCCACGCCGTAGCGGCCGGCGAGGCGCAGCAATGCGGTCTTTTCGTACGCCGCGTAGTGGTAGATGTGCATGTCTGGGTAACGCTTGCGCCGCTTGCGGACCATGTCGAGAAAGTCGACGAAAGCCTGGCGCTCGCTGGGACGGTCGTGCGCCCACAAAGGTGTGAATTTCCCGCCGACCTCCAGCACGCCGAAGAGATACTCCAGGCCCCATTCCTTACCGTCCGCCGTCCACAGCGGATCACCCTCGAAGTCGAAGAACAGATCGCCTTTGTCCGGGTTGGGGAGCAGGGTCAGCGGTTGCGAGTCGTCAATCTCATACGGCGGCTTACCGTCGACGCGCGGCGCGACCTGCAGGCGAGCCTGCGCAGTCAACGACTCGACCGCACGCTGCGACAGTTCGGGCACCGACCCCTCGTGCCGTGCCAGTTCGGTCATCGTGGTGATGCCGGCGTCGATGAGCCGCGCTCGCTGACTCACCCTCATGTTGGCAACCAACAGCAGATCGTCGTGGGCCTTGACTTGAATCGTGCACTCGGGGCAGCGGAAGCATGCCCGCACGTCCGGGTCCTCCCACCGCACCGCGACCCCGCCGGCCAAGTGCCCGTCGAGCAGACGTTGCAGTTCCGCCCGTCGCGACCGGTATACCGGGAGCAGCTCGTCGACGAGGTAGCTGGTCGCGGCGCCGTCGCCAAGCACGAGCTCGACCTCGGGTGCGACCGGCACACCCGTGGCCGTCAGCACGTCGGCGTAGGCAGCGAGCTGCAGCAATGCCTCGACCTTGACCGAGCGCGCGAGCTTGGTGTCGCGGAGCCGATATCGCCCGCCGTCGAACACCAGAAAGTCGGCGAATCCGACGAACCGGCCGTCGAACATCGCCGCCTGATAGATCACCGGCGCCCGACGTTCGACGGCGCGCATCGTCTGCTCGGCCGCCGCGGTGAGTCCGGTCAGAGTCTGCTTCGGCCGGCCGATGACGACCACCGAATCGTCGCCGCGGGAGCGCAGTTCGTCGAGATGACGCCGCTCGTGTTCGCCGCCGAGGCGCGCCGTTCGCGCCAGCAACTCGTCCTCGGCAGCAACTGCGGGTCCCCAGCCGAGGCGGGCGTCAAACGAGCGCAGCAGCGCGTACTCGCAGCGGGCGGCCGCGGCGAGATCGGATGCGCTGTAGACGACTCTTCCGTCTGCGCCATCGGATGGCAGGAACACGCTGCAACCCTATGCCCGCCCACCGACTATCTGGTGTTCGCGACGAGCTCTACGTTCTTGCCGTTCCACCGGAACCGCACGACGCTGTCCAGCCCGGGCACGCCGTTGGAAAACTTCAGCGCGACGGTGTCGCCGGTGCACGCGGACGAGTCGATGCCGTTGAACCCGAACGTGTCCGGCACTCCGGTCGGGATGAACTTGCCCAGGTGGAACATCACCGCGCGGGTGTTGGGGTTGTCGGCGTTGGTGTTGGCCTTGATGATCACCGCCGACAACTGCGCGCACTCGTTGTAGTTGCCGGCGATCGGCTCGGGATTCCAGCCCTGGCCGCTGCGAGGATCCCGCGGCAGGCTCGCGACGGCCCGGCCGATCTCGGGCGCGGCGAGGTTGACCGCGCACGGGTCGTTGGGAGCCGGCGGCGGCGTGGGTGATGCGGGCGGTTTCGGCGGTGCGGGCGCGGCCTGAACCGACGTCGTCGGCGCGGCTGTCGTGGTCGGTTCCGGTGTCTTGGCGACGGTCGAATCACCCGATCCGCAGCCGGCGAGCGCCACGGCGGCGCCGACGGCTGCGACGGATAACGCAAGCCCCCTCACACCGGGCACGGTACCGGCGTCGCCCGCGAATTCACGGCAGGCGGGGCCGACGCCGCCCGACCACTAGACTGACCTCTCAATGACCTCCTCCGACCAGGGCATTTCGCCCCCTGCTACCACGTTCGCCGACCTGCAGATTCACCCTTCGGTGCTGCGGGCCGTCGACGACGTCGGCTACGAGTCGCCGTCGGCGGTGCAGGCCGCGACAATCCCGGCGATGATGGCCGGCTCCGACGTCGTCGGGCTGGCGCAGACCGGCACCGGCAAGACCGCGGCGTTCGCGATTCCGATCCTGTCCAAGATCGACGTCGAGAACATGACGACGCAGGCGCTGGTGCTCGCGCCCACCCGCGAGCTGGCGTTGCAGGTCGCCGAGGCGTTCAGCCGCTACGGTGCGCACCTGCCGCGGATCAATGTGCTGCCGATCTACGGCGGCCAGTCCTACGGCGTGCAACTGGCCGGGCTCAGGCGCGGCGCGCATGTGGTGGTCGGCACTCCGGGACGGGTGATCGACCACCTGGAGCGCGGCACGCTGGACCTGTCGCGGCTCGACTACCTGGTGCTCGACGAGGCCGACGAGATGCTGCAGATGGGGTTCGCCGAGGACGTGGAGCGCATCCTCTCCGACACCCCGGAGTACAAGCAGATGGCGCTGTTCTCGGCGACGATGCCGCCGGCAATCCGCAAGATCACGACGAAGTACCTGCACGACCCGGTCGAAGTCACCGTCAAGTCGAAAACCGCGACGGCGGAGAACATTTCGCAGCGTTACCTTCAGGTCGCCGGTCCCCGCAAGATGGACGCGTTGACCCGCGTGCTCGAGGTCGAGCCGTTCGAGGCGATGATCGTGTTCGTCCGCACCAAGCAGGCCACCGAGGAGGTCGCCGAAAAGCTCAGCGCCCGAGGGTTTTCCGCCGCAGCGATCAATGGCGACATACCTCAGGCCCAGCGGGAGCGCACCATTGCCGCGCTCAAAGACGGCAGCATCGACATCCTGGTCGCCACCGACGTCGCCGCCCGCGGGCTGGATGTGGACCGTATTTCGCACGTGCTCAACTACGACATCCCGCACGACACCGAGTCGTACGTCCACCGCATCGGCCGCACTGGCCGGGCCGGACGCAGCGGCACTGCCCTGCTGTTCGTGTCGCCGCGGGAACGCCACTTGCTCAAGGCGATTGAGAAGGCCACTCGGCAGAGCCTCACCGAGATCCAGCTCCCCACGGTCGAGGACGTGAACGCGCAACGTGTCGCGAGGTTCCGCGACTCGATCACCGAAGCGCTCGGCGCGCCGGGCATCGACCTCTTCCGCAGGCTCGTCGAGGAGTACGAACGCGAGAACGACGTGCCGATGGCGGACATCGCGGCGGCTCTCGCGTTGCACAGCCGTGACGGGGAGGCGTTTCTGATGGCACCGGAGCCGCCGCCGTCCGAGCGCCGACGCGAGCGGCCCGAACCCGGTGCGAAGCCGAAACGCCGGACGAATCAGAAGATGGCGACATATCGCATCGACGTCGGTAAGCGGCACAAGGTACGCCCCGGCGCGATCGTCGGGGCGATCGCGAACGAAGGTGGTTTGCACCGAAGCGATTTCGGCCATATCGCGATCCACGCTGACTTCTCACTCGTCGAGCTTCCGGTGAAGCTCTCCCGCGAGACGCTGAAAGCGTTGGAACGCACCCGGATCTCGGGCGTGCTGATCAATCTGCAACCCGATAGCAAAGCGGGCGGGAAGCCCAGACGCAAGTGACCGTGTCGCAAGACATGCCGGCTCAAGGCGGGCTGGAGTCGGTAAGCAAGGCCGAACGGGTCGCGTCACTGACCGGAATCCGCGCGGTCGCAGCGCTTCTGGTGATGGGCACACACGCCGCTTACACCACGGGCAAGTACACACACGGGTATTGGGGGCTGGTCGCGTCGCGGATGGAGATCGGCGTGCCGATCTTTTTCGTCCTGTCGGGCTATCTGCTGTTCGGCCCTTGGGTGCGCGCGGTGGCGAAGGACCGCCCGCCGCCGTCGGTGGCTCGCTATGCGTGGCACCGGGTTCGCCGCATCATGCCGGCGTACGTGATCACCGTCGTCGCCGCGTTCGTCGTCTACCACTACCGCACCGGATACCCGAACCCCGGGCACAATTGGACGGGCCTATTCCGCAACCTGACGTTGACGCAGATCTACACCGACCGCTACCTGGATTCCTATCTGCACCAAGGACTTACGCAGATGTGGAGCCTCGCGGTGGAGGTGGCGTTCTACATCGTTCTGCCGTTGATGGTCTACCTGTTGCTGACGGTGCTGTGCCGACGGCGCTGGCAACCGCGCCTGCTTCTGGTCGGGATCGTCGTCCTGAGTCTGATCACGCCGGGGTGGCTGGCGCTGGTCCACACCACCCACTGGTTGCCCGACGGCGCGGTGCTGTGGTTGCCGACCTACCTGGTGTGGTTTCTCGGCGGGATGCTGCTGGCCGTGCTCGCCGCGATGGGCCGCCGGTGGTATGCGGCGGTGTGCGTGCCGCTCGCGATCGTGTGCTACTTCATCGTGTCGACGCCCATCGGCGGCGAGCCGACGACGTCACCGTCGAAGCTGACCGACGCGCTGGCCAAGGCGGCTTTCTACGCGGTGATCGCGACGCTGATGGTCGGGCCGTTGGCGCTCGGCAACCGCGGATGGTATGCGTCGGTGCTCGCCAGCAGGCCGATGGTGTGGCTCGGCGAGATCTCCTACGAGATCTTCCTGATCCACCTGATCGTGATGGAATCCGCGATGACCGACGTGCTGCACTGGCACGTCTACACCGGCAACGCGGCCGGACTGTTTGCTGTCACGTTCTTAATGACGGTGCCGCTGGCGTGGCTGCTGCACCGGTTCACCCGCGTGCGCCCCTAAACGGCTCGCGTTCGTCTGCCGACCGCGAACGACCCGACGAGAACCAGTGCGCCGACGATTGCCAGCGGAATCGTCCAGGCGAGCCGCGTGTTTATCGCCGAGTTGCACGCGGCGACGAAATGCGTCTGCGGCGTGGCGTTGGCGACACCCGGCAAGCCGAGGCTGTTCGCACCGTTGGCGACCGCGTTGCCAAGGTTCTTGTCCTTTTCCTCGGCCTTCGACGTGTCCCCGCCGGCGATTGGGACTCCGCAGCTGACGCTCTCGTTGCTGCCCTGTAGATCGTTACTCGACGCCGACGCCGGCACCAAGAGTCCGATCACACCCGCGATCAGCAGCGCCGCTCCGACAATCAACGCCAGTACTCGTGCGTTCATGCGTATCCCTTCAACGGTGTCACGCGTTGTTACCCGGCTTTGGAACTGTGCAAACCCACGACCATGGGAACGACGAACTCGGCCAGCATCTCCCGCTCGTCGGCAGCGTCGGCGCCGGGGAAGATCAGCAGCGACGTGATCACCCGCACCAACCACCGGGCCCGGCGTTCGACGACTGCTGGGTCTTCGGGATCAAGGGAGTTCAGAAACGCGGCCGTGAGCGCCTTGATCACCTCGGACTGCTCGGCCATCTCGCCGCCGATCGGCGGTTCGGACGTCGCGAACCACGATGCCAGCGCGGGACTGTTGCGCACCATTCGCAGTGCGCCGGTGATTCCGGCGACGAGGCGCTCGCCGGGATCCTGCACTGGCCGGATCTCGTCGCTCAGTTCACCGAACAAGCGATACGCCTCTCGGTTGACGAACGCGGTGTGCAACGCTTCACGGTTCTCGAAGTAGCGGTACAGGGTGGCCCGCGAACAGCCAGCGGCCCTGGCGATTTCGTTCATTCCGACGACGGCGGCATCGTGCTCGACGAACAGCTCTGCGGCCGCGTCGAGAATCCGGTCCGCCGCGACCTCGGTGCGACGAGCGGCCAGCCAGTCGCGCGCCATCAGCGCGTCACCGTGAACGGCACCGACAGCGGGCGCCGAACGTAGCTGCCTCCGGCCCACACGATCGCGTCCTCGTCCACCTCGAAATCCGGGCAGCGGGACAGCAATTCGGTCAGCGTCACGCGGGCCTGCATCCGCGCGGCCGCCGCGCCCAGGCAGTGGTGTGCGCCGTGGCTGAATGTCAGGATCTTCGCGGGACGGCGCGTCACGTCGAGTTCGGCAGCGTCAGAACCGTATTGGCGTTCGTCGCGGTTGGCCGATCCGTAGAGCAGCAGCACGCGGCGGCCTTCGGGGATCGTGGTGTCGCCGACGGTGACGTCGCGGGTGACCGTGCGAGCCAGGCCCTGCACGGGCGAGGTCAACCGCAGCAGCTCGTCGACAGCGTCGGGAATGAGGCCGGGTTGTTGAGCCAGCAGTCGGCGCTGATCGGGCCGTTGGTGGAGCAATTGCACTGAGCCGCCGAGCATTCCGGTGGTGGTGTCGTTGCCGCCGGTGACCATCGTGAACGTGAACGCCAGCACCGAAAGGGTGCCGGCGATGTCACCGTCGGCACCCACTCCCGCGGCGACCAGATGCGACACGGTGTCGTCGGCTGGGTCGCGACGCCGGCGCTCGATGAGTTCGGTGAAGTACGCCATCATCGACCCGACCGCGTCACCGAGCGAGCCGAGCGCCTGTCCGATGCCGCCCTCCGTGGTGTTGGCCGCGACGATCGCCTCGGTCCACCCGTCGAACTGGGCGCGGTCCTCCTCCGGCACGCCCAGGTAGTGCGCGACGACCATCGACGGCAGGGGCTTGAACAGCTCGGTCACGATGTCGACGCCGCCGTTGGCGACGATCCGGTCCAGCCGCTCGACGACGAACGCGCGCACCGCGGGCTCGACGGCTTCCACCTGACGCGGGGTGAATCCGCGGGCCACCAATTTGCGAAACTCGGTGTGCACCGGCGGATCCTGCATCACCATCGGCGGATTGTCTTGCAGCCCAATCAGTTCCAGCTCGCCGTAGTTGACGGTCAGGCCCTGGGCCGACGAGAACGTCTCATGGTCGCGCGCCGCCGCCCAGACGTCGGCGTGGCGCGACAGCACCCAGTAGTCATGCGCCGGGTTGTCGGGTGGGACGACGTGGTGGACCGGGTCGTGGTCGCGCAGGGCCTGGTACATCGGCCACGGATTGGGCCAGGTGTCGGCGCCGGCCAGTCGGAACACCGCGGGAGATTCGTGAGACAAACTCGTTGTCATGTCTTATGAATACGACAGATCGATGCGTTCTGTCAAGCACAGCACTGGAGTAGCTTCATCGAACGTGGACGTCCTCGATCGCCTTCGCATGGACGTGCCCGTCGCGCAAGCCGGCATGGGCGGCGGTATCGCGGGCCCTGACCTCGCCGTTGCGGTCGCCAACGCCGGCGGCCTGGGCACGCTGGGGTGGATGCCCGCCGACTGGCTGCGCCGATCGATCGATCGAGTGCGCGCCGACGCCCCCGGACGCGCGGTCGCGGTGAATCTGTTGATGCCGTTCGTGCGCCGCGCCGACGTCCGGGTCTGCGTCCAGTCGCGGATCGATGTCGCCGTGATCGCGTTCGGTGGGGATAGCGGCTTGGTGCGGGAACTCCGAGACGCGGGCGTGTTCGTGTTCGTCATGGTCGGCACTGCGGACCAAGCGCGGCGCGCGGTGCAGTGGGGTGCCGACGGGCTGATCGCGCAGGGCGGGGAGGCGGGAGGTCACCTGACCGGAACCACGCCTGCGTCCGAATTCCTACCCACGGCCCTCAATCTCGCGACGGGCCGGCCGGTGTTGCTGGCCGGAGGTATCGCCGACGCCGCCGATACGAAGAAAGCTCTTTCGGAAGGCGCCAGCGCGGTCGTCGCAGGAACGCGGTTCCTGTTGACGCATGAATCAGGGGCGCATCCCGAGTACCAACGCAGGGTGCTAGCCGCCGAGACCACTTATCGCACCACGCTTTTCGGATTCGGCTGGCCCGCTCCGCACCGCGTCGTGCCCAATGCTGCGACCGCGAGGTGGTGTCATGCTGACGGCACCGCGAAGCTCTCGCCGCGGCTGGTCAACGCGCCCAGCGCGGTCGTCGCCCGGCTGGGAAACGTCAGCCCTTATCTGCTCAGCCGCGCGCAATCGCCCCGGTTGCCGCTATTCTCTCCCGTTGCGCCGGTGAAGCAGATGCCGGCATCGTCGGTGGACCGAACGGCGCTCTACGCCGGTGAGTCGGTGCTGCGAATGACGAAGGTCACGTCAGCGCGCGAGGCCGTCGCCGAACTCGCCGCAATCTAGAACGCCGCACCGGGATTCAGTATCCCGGCGGGGTCAAGCGCGTCTTTGATCCGGCGGTTGAGCGCGATCGCGTCCGGCCCGATCTGACCGGCCAGCCACGGTCGCTTCAGCCGGCCGACGCCGTGCTCGCCGGTGATCGTGCCGCCGAGTCCGATTGCGAGATCCATGATCTCGCCGAACGCCACGTCGGCACGCTTCTTCATCGCCGCGTCGGCGGGGTCGTAAACGATCAGCGGGTGGGTGTTGCCGTCACCGGCATGGGCAATCACCGAGATCATCACGTCGCGGTCGGCCGCGATACGCGCGATGCCCGTGACGAGGTCACCCAGCCGCGGCAGCGGCACACCGACGTCCTCCAGCAGCAGCGTCCCTTTCGCCTCGACCGCCGGAATCGCGAACCGGCGGGCTGCGACGAACGCTTCCCCCTCGTCGGGATCGTCGGTGGAAAAGACTTCTGTCGCACCGCTTTCCGTGAACAGCTGGGCAATCACCTCGGCGTCGTCACCAGCGGACCGTCCCCGCTCGTCCGATCCCGCGATGACGAGCGCGGCAGCAGTGCGGTCCAAACCCATCTTCAGCTTGTCCTCGACGGCGTTGATGGCCACCGAGTCCATGAATTCCAGCATCGACGGGCGCATCCGGCTGGACACCGCGAGCACCGCGTCGACCGCGCTTTCCAGGGACGCAAAGGTGGCCACCACCGTGGCGGCCCGGTTCTGCGCCGGCAATAGCCGCAGCGTGATCTCGGTGATCACCCCCAGAGTGCCCTCGCTGCCGACGAACAACTTCGTCAGGCTCAGTCCCGCAACGTCTTTCAGGCGGGGACCGCCCAATCGCACCGCGGTGCCGTCGGCAAGCACCACCTGCAGGCCGAGGACGTAGTCGGTCGTGACGCCGTACTTGACACAGCACAGTCCGCCGGCGTTCGTCGCGATATTGCCGCCGATGCTGCAGATCTCGTACGACGACGGGTCGGGCGGGTACCACAGCCCGTTTTCGGCGGCCGCACTCTTGACTTCCGCGTTGAACAGTCCTGGTTGCACGACGGCGGTGCGTGTGACCGGGTCGACGGTGATGTCGCGCATCTGTTCGGTCGACAGCACGATGCCGTTGTCCAATGCCGTTGCGCCGCCCGATAATCCGCTGCCCGCCCCGCGGGGAACAACTGCGATCTGGTGCTTGCTTGCCCACCGCAGGATGGCCTGCACGTCCTCAGTGCGGCGAGGGCGCACCACCGCCATGGGCTTTCCCGCCGACGGGTCGAACGCGCGGTCCTGTCGATAGGAGTCGGTGATCGCAGGGTCGGTGACGACCATGCCATCCGGCAGTTCGTCGATCAGAGTCGCGAGAGGGCTTGCCACCTACGGCGACGGCGACGGTGAAGGGGGTTGCGGAGGTGCTCCGGGGGCGGGCTGCTGAGGTCCGGGCTGCTGGGGGCCCGCCGACAGTCCGGGCGGAGGCGCGGCAGTCGGATTCATCGGGCGTTGCGCCAGCAGGACAAGCCCCTGCCGCCAGGTGATGTCGTGGTTCTGGATCGCCTGCCAGATTTCGTGCGCATACGCCTGCCCGTCGCTCTCGGCACCGGGCACCGGGTCATCAGACGTGCCGGGCGGCGGGTTGTCGGGGCTGGACAGGTGCGGGACGCCGTCGGGCAGGGCAGGCCCGGCCTGGTTCGAGGTATCCGGCGCCGGTGGCGGCGGGACGGGGGTTGGTGGGTCGCCAAGTGCGTTGGGACTGCAGATGACCGCCGTGGCCAGCGCCGCAACTCCGGCGCCTGCGATCTTGGCCGTCGTCCGGGGGGCGATGTTCACCTCAACTCCTGTCTGGTCCTGTCCTGGCGCTTACGTCCAACGAACGCCGTCAATTCTGGCAACCTTCGGTCGGCGTCTGTCAATACCGGCCCATCTGGCTGTCGACTCTAGCGAGTCGGGTCCCCGCCGGCAGAGCCAGCCGGTTGCGCAGCGACGTCCAACTCGCGCAACGACGGCAGCGGGACGGCGACCAGACCGATGACGATCATCGGCACTGCCAGCACAAGAAACGTGGTCCGCAGCCCGAAGGCATCGGTCAGCGGGCCCGCCAGCATGAAGCCCAACGGCCCGGCCGCGTATGCCACGGACGTCATCACGCCGACGACTCGGCCTCGCAGCGCGACCGGCGCCTTCGTCTGCATCACGTAGTTGTAGATCGGCGCGATCGGCCCGTACACCAGCCCGACCACCGCGCACAGCAACAGAATCACCGGCAGAGGCGGCAGAAGCGAGATCCCGGCCGTGCACACGCCGAGGGTCAGGGTGGCGACCAGCAGTGTGGCTCGTCGGCTCATCCGTTTTACCAGCAGCGGATAGGCCAGCGCGCCGACCAGCCCGCCGATACTGAGCGCCATCAGCACCCAGCCGAGGTGGGAGGGCGCATTCCGGTCGGTGAAGTACTTCGGGAACAGCACGCTTTCCATCGGGAGGTACAGGCCGGTCACCGCGAGGTCGATCAACGCGAGCGTGCGCAGCACCTTGAGATTCCAGACGAATCGCAGGCCCTCGACCATGCCCGACCACACGCCGTCGGGCCGGTCTTCGATCGTCGGCCGTCCAGCGCCCTCCAGCCGCAACAGGCTGACGGCCACGATCGAGCACGCGAAGGTCGCAGCGGTCACCCACATCGTGTTGATGCCACCGATCGTCGCGATCAGCAGGCCGCCGAGCCCGGGCCCGACGATGTACGCGACGTTGAAAGTCGCCTCGTACAACCCGTTCGTCCGGTCAAGAGTCCAGCCGGCGCGCGCTGCCGCCTCCGGGAGCATCGACTCGCGTGCGGTGATACCGGCCGGGTCGAACGCGGCTCCCAGCGCAGCGAGCACCGCGAGAGTTGTGACGTTGACTGCCGATGCGCCCAACAGCAGGGCGAGCACCGGGATCGCCGCGACAGCCGCGCCGGACAGGATGTCGGAGATGATCGAAATACGTTTCCTGCCAAGGAAATCCACGGCTGTGCCGGCGAGCAGCGTCGAGAACAGCAGCGGAAGTGATGCCGCACCGGCGACGATGGACGCATCCAGCGCACTTCCGTTGCGCTGCAAGACAAGCCACGGGAACGCGACGAGGCTGATGCCGTTGCCGGCCGCTGCCACCATCGCGGCGAAGAGGAGGAGAGCGACGGGACCGCGGGTTGTACTGGGCATGAGAAATCTGCGGCGAATCTAGCAGTGCGGCAGCCGGGTCGACGACCTGTTTTTTGATCAATATGCGCCGGACCGTGCACAGTGGATCGGTGCGCTTGCCCCATCCGCGACTCGGGACGTTGTTCGACTCACCGGTGCCACCCGGTTCCGGTTGGCCGGACGACGTGGCGACGGCCGAGACTGCGGTCGCGTCGACGCCGAAGCAGGTCGCCACCTTCGCAGCGGGGGCAACCTCGGTGACAGAACTGGACGCGATGGTCTCGGTGTGCCGAGCGTGCCCGCGGTTGGTGTCCTGGCGCGAGGAGGTCGCCCAAGCTAAGCGGAAATCCTTTGCAGCCGAACCCTATTGGGGCAGGCCAGTGCCCGGCTGGGGGTCTGCCCGGCCAAAACTGTTCATCGTCGGTTTGGCACCGGCAGCGCACGGCGGAAACCGCACCGGACGCGTCTTCACCGGCGACCGCTCCGGCGACATGCTCTACGCCGCGCTGCACCGCGCGGGACTGGCGAACTCGCCGCTGTCCGTTGACGCGGCGGACGGGCTCGAGCTCTTTGACACCCGGATCGCGGCTGCGGTGCGCTGCGCGCCGCCGGCGAACAAACCCACGCCCGGCGAGCAACAGACGTGCGTGCCGTGGCTGGACGCTGAGTGGCGGCTGGTGGCCGACCACGTGCGCGTGATCGCCGCTCTCGGCGGTTTCGCGTGGCGTGCGGCGCTGCGGATGGCCGGCGGCAGCGAACGGCCGGCCCCGAAGTTCGGGCACGCCGCCGAGGCCACGCTTCACACCGCACACGGCGAGATGCTGCTGATCGGTTGCTTCCACCCGAGCCAGCAGAACACGTTCACCGGCAAGCTGACCGCCGAGATGCTCGACGACGTCTTTCAACGGGCGCGGACCGCGGCGGGAATTCGACAGGCACGGCGGCGTTGAGCAAAGACATGCGACTGTCCGTCCTCGACCTCGTGCCGGTGCGCACCGACCAGACCACACCGGACGCGCTCGCTGCGACACTGCGGCTGGCACAGGCAGCCGACCGGCTCGGCTACACCCGCTATTGGGTCGCCGAGCACCACAACATGCCGTCGGTCGCCGCGACCAGCCCGCCGGTTCTGATCGCACTCCTCGGCGCGCACACGTCGCAGCTGCGGATCGGTTCCGGCGGCGTGATGCTGCCCAACCACGCGCCGCTGGCCGTCGCCGAACAGTTCGCTCTGCTCGAAGCCGCCTACCCGGGCCGCATCGACCTTGGCATCGGGCGCGCGCCGGGGTCGGACCCGGTCGCGTCGTACGTGCTCAGGAACGCCGCCGGACGCGACGATCGCGATATCGACCGATTCCCCGAATACCTCGACCACGTCGTCGCGATGATGGGCCCGGCCGGGGTTCAGGTGTCGATCCCGCAGCAGCAGCCCTACATCCTCACCGCCACACCGGCCGCGGTCAGCGAGCCGCGGCTGTGGCTGCTCGGCTCGTCGATGTACTCGGCGCACCTGGCCGCCGCGAAGGGCCTGCCGTATGTGTTCGCGCACCATTTCATCGGCAAGGGCACCGAAGAGGCGCTGAGCGCCTACCGCTCGGAGTTCGTGCCCAGCGCGGTGGCATCGGAGCCGACGACGTTCCTGACCGTCAACGCGGTCGTCGCGGCCACCCGCGGCGAGGCCGAAGAGCTCATGCTGCCGAACCTGCGGATGCTGGCCCGGCTGCGCACCGGCCAGCCGCTCGGGCCGCTCGAGCTGTTGGAAGATGCCCAGGCGACCGGCGTCAGCCCGCAAGAGCAGACGATTGCCGACGCCGGTCTACGTCGCGCAGTCGTCGGCACCCCGGCCGAAGCCGCGGACCAGGTGCGCGCGCTCGCCGAGCGGTTCGACGTCGACGAGGTGATGGTCAACCCGGTCGCCTCGGCGCATCGGGGAACGGATCCGGCCACCGCGCCCGCGCGGGAGGCGACGCTCGAACTGCTGGCGAAGGAGCTGTTTTAGCTCTTTGCTTTGAGCTCGAAGATTGGGATCGGCCTCGACGTCTTGCGCTGATACGCGTTGTAGCGGTCGGCGTTGTTCTTGTTGACGAGCTGCCACATCCGTTGATAGTCGGCGTCGTCGGGCGTGACAAGCCGCGCGGTGACAGCGAAACGCTTTGGCCCGACGTTGATTTCGACGTCGGGGTGGGCGCGCAGGTTGTGATACCACGCCGGGTTGCGATCCGAGCCGCCCATCGAGGCCACGATCAGGTACGCGTCGCCGTCGCGCGCATACGTGAGCGAGTTCGTCCGCGGCTGACCACTCTTCGCGCCGGTGGAGTGCAACAGCAGCATTGGTGCCAGTCCGGGAACCTTGTGTCCAATTCGTCCATCGGTTCGCTGGTAGATCTCGTTGTGCAACCGCAGCATCGGACCGGCCAGGTTTTGCTCGACCCACTCGGAAACGTTCATGCGGCCAGTCTTACTGCTCGGCGTCGATCCGCGCCAGCGCGTCACGCAGGATGCGTCCGGTCTCTTCCCGGTCAGGGTCGCGTCGCAGCAGCATGCCTTTTGCGAACGACAGCTTGTCGCCGTTGCGCCGCGGCAGCACATGCAGATGAATGTGGAACACGGACTGGAACGCCGCGCGGCCGTCGTTGACGACGACGTTGTTGCCGTCGGCTTTCAGCTCCGACGAGCGGGCCGCGAGCCCGATGCGCTGGCCCAGCGCGATCATCTCCGTCAACGTTTCCGCAGGGGTATCCGTCAGATCGACGGTGTGCTGCTTCGGGATGACCAACGTGTGACCGCGGGTGAACGGCCGAATGTCGAGGATCGCGACGAACTTGTCGTCTTCGTGAATCCGGATCGCGGGAGCTGTGCCCGCGACGACCTGACAGAACACGCATGACATGCCGCCACGGTAAACCACGGTGATTTCCTAGAGTTGGCACGGTGCCGACTAGCCTGCCGCCTGTTGTCGACGACCGGACGCGCGTTCTCGTGCTGGGTTCGATGCCAGGCGAGATGTCGCTGCGGATGCAGCAGTACTACGCGCACCCGCGAAATGCGTTCTGGTGCATCATGAATGACATTATAGGATTCGACGTGCAGGCCGACTACCCGCGCCGGCTTGAGGCTCTGCGCTCGGCAGGGATCGGGCTGTGGGATGTGCTGAGCTTCTGCGAGCGTTCCGGCAGCCTGGACTCGGCGATCGCGCGAGATACCATGGAGGCCAATGACTTTGAGGCGCTGTTTACCCAATATCCCGGCATCACCAGGGTCTTCTTCAACGGCGCAGCGGCCGAGCAGGCGTTCGTCCGGCTCGTCGCGCCGCGAATAGACCTGTCGGTGAAGTGGTCCCGGCTGCCGTCGACGAGTCCGGCGAACGCGGCCATGCCTTACGACGCCAAGTTGCGAGCGTGGCGATCCGTGCTCGATGTACGTTGACCGGGTGGCCGAGATCGACCTCGAGGCGTCGGGACTGCTCGACGGACTTGAGGGCAAGGTGCGCTCCGAACGGGCGGAACTGCTGGAGTGGATGCTGGGTCGAGGCTTCAGCGTCGAGCAGTTGCGCGGGGCGTTCGCGCCGATGCTGCTTACCGCGCGCCGTTTGATGGGCGACGACGGAGCCTATGTCTCGGCACGCGAGATCAGCGAAAAGCACGGCATCGACCTCGAATTCCTGCAGCGCATCCAACGGGCGGTCGGACTGTCCGGTGTTGAGGACCCCGACGCGCGCGTGCACCTGCGCGCCGACGGCGAGGCGATGGCCACCGTGCAGCGGTTCATCGATGCCGGCATGGACTCCGACCAGATGGTCCGCGTCGCGCGGGTACTTGCCGACGGTCTGTCGCACGCGGCGCAGGTGATGCGATACGCCGCCTTGGCTGCCGTGCTTCGGCCCGGCGCGACGGAACTGCAGATCGCACAAGCTGTCGAGAAGACAGTGACCGAAGTCGCTCCGTTGCTGGGGCCGATGATCCAGGAGATGCTGTTCCTGCAGCTTCGGCATGCGATGGAAACCGAGGCCATCAACGCCTCTGAACGGGCGGCCGGCTCGGCGCTGCCGGGCGCGCGGGAGGTGGCCGTCGCGTTCGCCGACCTGGTCGGGTTCACCCGGCTCGGTGAGGCTGTGCCGCCGGAAGATCTCGAGCAGCTGGCGAACAAGCTCGCGGAGCTTGCTTACGAGGTCGCCGTGCCGCCGGTGAGGGTGATCAAGACGATCGGCGACGCGGTGATGCTGGTCTGCCCGGAGCCGGTCGCACTGCTTGACGCGATGCTCAATCTTGTCGCCGCGGCCGAGCAGACCGACTTGCCGCAGCTGCGGGTCGGAATCGCCTACGGCCCCGCGGTTTCTCGTGCGGGGGATTGGTTCGGCAGCCCGGTCAACGTGGCGAGCAGGGTGACCGGCGTGGCGCGACCGGGCGCGGTACTGGTGGCCGAGTCGACGCGCGAGGCGATCGGTGAAAACGACGGGTTCACTTGGTCGTTCGCGGGCGCGCGCCATCTCAAGGGCGTATCCGGGGAGACCAAGTTGTTCCGGGCCCGCCGCGCCGAGGACACCTAACTCGCCATCTGTTGGTTGTCAAGGGCCGTTCTTCGCATCTGTGGATAGATTTGGGGTTGTGGATAACTCGGACTGAATTCGGTTGGGCGCCAATGCCTGTCGGGTCTGGTTGTCGGTGGGTGTCACTACGTTTGTGGTATGAGCTCGATGGCGGCGGCCTGTGATGCGGTGGATGAGGCGTTGGACAAGCTCGCCGCGTTGGGTGGCGGCGTGTCCTCGAGCGCCGAGGGTCGCGAGCTGGTGGCGCGCATGGAAACCTGGTGTCGGCGGGTGCCGGCGCTGCAGCACCAACTGATCAATGACCTCGCCGAGCATGCCAGCGCCGAGGAGCTGGGCGGTCGGTTGTCGCTGGCGATCGCCAATGACTTGCGGATCACGAAATCCGAGGCGAAGCGGCGCATCGCCGAGGCCGACGACCTGGGTGCGCGCCAGAGTCTGGTGGGTGAGCCGCTGGCGCCGCGGTTGGAGGCGACTGCGGCCGGGCAGGCCGCCGGGCTGATCGGCCGCGAGCACGTGCGGATCATTCGCAGCTTCTTCGCCCGGCTGCCCTCCTGCATTGATGAGCCGACCCGCGCAGTGGCCGAGCGCAAGCTGGCCGACGTCGCGTCGCAGTATCGGCCCGATCAGCTGCAGCGCTACGCCGATCACTACGAGCTGGTGCTTAATCCCGATGGCAACTACTCCGAAGAGGATCGGGCCCGCCGGCGCGCACTGAGCCTCGGCCCGCAGGGACCGGATGGCATGAGCAGATTGTCCGGATATTTGACCCCGGAGGCGCGCGCCGGGTGGGAGGCGATCGCCGCGAAGTGGGCGGGCCCGGGCATGTGCAACCCCAATGATGACGTGCCGACCATCGCCGGCACGCCCAGCCAGCAAGCCATCGACGCCGACGCGCGTTCGGCGGCGCAGCGCCGCCATGACGCGCTGAACGCGATGGTGCGCTCGGTGCTGATGTCCGGTGAGTTGGGTTCGCATCAAGGGCTGCCGGTGACCATTACCGCCACCGTCGCGCTGGCAGACCTGCAGGCCAAAACCGGGACGGCCACCACCGGCACCGACACACTGCTGCCGGTCACCGACCTGATCCGGATGGCCGCCCAGGCCTACAACTACCTGCTGGTCTTCGACAACGCCACACCCGTCGAGTTGTACAAAGGCCGCACCACCCGCTGCGCCACCCCCGCCCAACGCCTCGTGCTGACCGCCACCGAGCACGGTTGCACGTTTCCCGGCTGCGACGTGCCCGCCACCTGGTGCCAAGTGCATCACGTGACCGACTGGGCCAACGGCGGACCCACCGACATCGTCAACGAAACCCTGGCCTGCGGACCACACAACCGCCTGGTCGACGAAGACGGCTGGCGCACCCGAAAACGCAAAGACGGCGTGACCCAGTGGATCCCGCCACCGCACCTCGACACCGGACAACCCAGAACCAACAGCTACTGGCATCCCGAGAAGATGCTGCCGGAGGAGGAAGACGACGGGCCGTAAGCGCTACTCGCCCTTGAGTCGGATTCGCCACCGCACGAACGTGACGTACCCGAGGCAGATCACACCGAGCATCGCCATGCCGAAACCCCACGCGGCCACGCTGTGCTGCCAGTGCGAGTCGTCGGGCACCAGTTGTCCGCCCGGAACCAGCCTCGTCAAATCGATCGTCGACGCGGTGGTGGCAAAGCCCCAACGTGCCGGCGTGAACCACGACATCTGGTCCAGCACAATACGATTCGTGACTGGAATCATGCCGCCGGAAAACACCAACTGCGACATGATCGCCACCACCAGCAGCGGCATGATCTGCTCCTGAGACCGCGCCAGCGCTGACAGGGCCAGGCCGACCATCGCCGCCGCCACACACGTGAATGCGACATCGACATACAACTCAAAGGACCGGGGGAGAAGCACACCGCTGTCGACAGCGCCCGGACCCCACCCTTTACCCACCACGGTAATGGCGACGACGACCGCCGCTTGTGCCAGCGCGAACAACGCGAAGACCACGATCTTGGCGAGCAGGTACGCCGTTGTGGACAGCCCGACAGCCTGCTCGCGTCTGAATATGGCCCGCTCGCCGATGAGCGCCCGGATGGTCAGCGCTGTGCCGATGAAGATCGCGCCGACGTTGAGCATCACCAGGATCTGGCCCGGTTCGTTGGGCGTTGGGCCGCCATGCAATGCGTCGATAGGTTTGCCGAATCCGCGGTCGCCGGGCACCGAGAGCGACAGCGCACCCATGATGAACGGCAACAGCGCCAAGAAGATGAAATAGCCACGGTCCGAGACGATCAGGCGCACTTGCCGTCGCGCGATCGTCGAGAACTGCCGCCACAGACTCGTCTGCACCGGACTGCCGAGATCCGCGGGCGCCTCCGCGGGCGGTGGGGGTGGCGGCGGACCATGCTGCGCGAGGAACCGCTGGTTGGCCGCGTCGGGATCGCTGGCGACGTTGCTGAAGATGTCGGCCCAGTTCGTCGTCCCCATCGACGGACCGATTTGGCTCGGCGGCCCGTAGAACGCGGTCTTGCCGCCCGGTGCCAGCAGCAGCACCTGGTCGCACACGTCGAGATAGGTCAGCGAGTGCGTCACCACCAGCACCACGCGTCCGGCGTCGGCGAGCTGCCGCAGCATCGTCATCACCTGCCGGTCCAGCGCGGGGTCGAGGCCCGACGTCGGCTCGTCGAGGATCAGCAGCGACGGACCGGTGAGCAACTCCAGCGCCACCGACGCGCGTTTACGCTGACCGCCGGAGAGCTTGTCGACGCGGGTGTCGGCGTGCCGGGTCATCTCGAGTTCCTCGAGAACCTGCGCGACGACCTGGGCGCGGTCCTCCTTCGTCGTGTCCGGCGGCAGCCGCAACTCGGCGGCGTACATCAACGCCTGGTTAACGGTCAGCTGCCCGTGCACGACGTCGTCCTGCGGCACCATCCCGATCCGGGACCGCAGCGACGCGTACTCGGCGTGAATGTTGTGGCCTTCGAACGACACCGTGCCGGTGGTCGGATGGGTGTATCCGGCGACAAGACGCGCGAATGTCGACTTGCCCGCACCCGACGGCCCGATCACTGCGGTCAACGTGCCGGGACGTGCGGACATCGAGATGTTGTCCAGCAGCGTCTTGTTGCCCTCGATCGTCCACGTGACGCCGTGCACCTCCAAACCGCCTGTGCGCGTGGCGGCTTCGGTTTCGGTGCGACGTACCAACGTGCCGCCCTGGAACGTCAGGTCGACGTTGCCGATCGTCACGACGTCACCGTCGTGCAGCAGCGCCTGATCCACCCGGTTGCCGTTGACGAACGTGCCGTTGATGCTTCGCGCGTCCTGGATCTCGACGCCCCCGGCCGTCGGCACCAGCGTCGCGTGGTGCCGCGACGCCAGCACGTCGGGGATCACGATGTCGTTGTCGGTGGCCCGCCCGATCGTGGTCGCGCCCGGCGGTGGAGCCGGTGAACCGCCGCGCAGGATCCGGATCATGCTCGTCGCGAGGTTCTGTCCGTCGCCGCCAGTGGGCCGCGCCGACGGCCGCATCTGCGTCGGCGCTTGGTAATTCGGCTGCGAGGGCTGCGACGGCGGCCGGGTCGGCTGCGACGGCGGCCGCATCGGTTGCGGCCCGCTCGGACGTGGCGCGTAGCCGCGCTGCGGCTGCGAGGTCGCCGGCGGCGGATAGGTCGGCTGCGAATACGGTGCCGACGGCTGGGCAGATTGCGGGGCCGCCTGCCAGGTGCTGCTGGCCCGCGCCTGCACCGGCACCGACGTCGTCTGCGGCGGCCGGCCGGCCGCGCCGGTATGCCTGCCGACCTCGAACGTCAGCTGCGGGCCGTCCGGATTGCCGATGTTGATGCTCTGGCCGTCGCGGATGTCGACGGTCGACACCCGGCGATGATTCACGAACATTCCGTTGAGGCTGCCGTTGTCGACCGCCACCCAGCGGCCCCGGTCGAACCGGAGCACGACGTGGGCGCGGGACACCAGCGGATGGGCCACGCGGAAGTCGGCCCGCAGGTCGCGGCCTACAACCACGTCGTGGCCGGGCGCGAATGTGCGCTGCGATCCGTCGGTTTTCACGGTCAAAGCGGGCGGCGCCGGGGAGCTCATCGGCTGCAACTCTATGCGGCGCAG
Source organism: Mycobacterium sp. (assembly GCA_035651275.1). Classification (GTDB taxonomy): domain Bacteria; phylum Actinomycetota; class Actinomycetes; order Mycobacteriales; family Mycobacteriaceae; genus Mycobacterium. The sequence goes on from DASRFZ010000273.1 coordinate 24,575, forward strand.
GCTGCGGACGCGCAATAGGTCAAGTCGCCGTTTCTGCGAAGTTTCTGCGAATACGCACCGGCCGGATCGATCGGAAGTTCACACTTCCCTTATCGGTTAGCGAAAAAAGTGTCACTCGTCGGCACCCGGAGGCCTCTCAGTACTGAGCGCAGCCCACCGGGGGCGGCGAGTAACCAGAGGAGAACACCATGAAGATCGTAACCACGGCATTGTTGATCGCGGCAGGCGCGACCGCCGCCGGCCTGCTGGGCGCCGTGCCGCCAGCCCATGCAGCCGACGCCTACATCGCCCTGTCTCTCGGTTACATCAACGAGAACCCCCCCGTCACGATGGCCGGCGGCTCCGCGATCTCAACCGACCAGGAGACGGCCCGAGTCCAGTCGCTGACCAACTGCCAGAACAATGGCGGCGGTCACTGCGTGACCGTGGTCATCGCCCAGAACGCGTGCGCGGCAGCGGCATCGAACGACTACGGCGAAGAGAAGGGTGCGCAGGCCGCGACGGTCGCGGCCGCCGAAAGCGCGGCGAAGGCCCAGCTGCAGAACCAGCAGGGCGCCAAGATCATCGTGTCAGGCTGCTCGAACGGGCAGACCCCGCCGCCGCCGAGCCAGCCGCCGACCCCGCCGCCGGCGCCGAAACTCGGACCCACGGTGTCCTGGGATCTGATCGTGGGAGGGTTCGTCGCTCACATCACCGACCGCAGTGGCGTGGCATCCCAGTGCACGTACGCCTCGGAGGAACTCAACCGCAGCTTCGCGCTGCCGGCCAACGGGACGTACGACCTGAAGGTCGTGCCCGCAGTTCCGCAATTCCGCGACTGGACCGTCACGATCACCTGTGACAACGGCACGAGTACGACTGCGACGCACCACTTCTGAGGGTCAGCCCGGCGCGCCGGTGACGACGCAATGGGTGCGCACGGAGGGGCGCGACCGGAACGCGATCGGCATGCACTTGTTGCAGTGCGTGCATGCCGAGCGGACCGATCGCGCCTCGCCGTCGGCGGCGATGCGGTTGACCAGATCCGGCTCGGCGAGCAGGGCCCGCGCCATCGCGACGAAGTCGAAGCCCTCGGCCATCGCAAGGTCCATCGTTTCGCGGTTCGTTATGCCGCCGAGAAGAATCAGCGGCATCGACAGCTCGGCGCGGAACTTGCGCGCCAAGTCGAGCAAATACGCGTCGCGGTAAGGGTATTCGCGCAGGATCTTCTTGCCGATCATCCGCACTCCCCACTTCAGTGGTGGGTTGAACACGCCGGCGAACTCCTTGATCGGGACATCACCGCGGAACAGGTACATCGGGTTGACGAAGGAACTCCCAGCCGTCAGCTCGAGTGCGTCGAGGCCGCCGTCTTCTTCTAGCCACTTCGCGGTCGTCACCGCCTCGTCGACGGGAATGCCGGGCCGAAGCCCGTCGGACATGTTGAGTTTCGCGGTGACCGCGATTTGGTTGCCGACCGCGTCGCGAACCGTCTGCACCACTGCGCGAGCAACTTTCGCGCGGTTCTCGAGGCTGCCGCCGAACTCGTCGTCGCGACGGTTGGTCAGTGGGCTGAGGAACGAGCTGCAGAAGTAGCCGTGCCCGAGGTGGATTTCGACGGCGTCGAAGCCGGAGTCGATCGCGAGCCGGGCCGCGTCGGCGTGAGCGGCGATCACGCCGTCGATCTCGTCGCGGGTCGCCTTCTTCGTGAAGCTCATCACGAGCGGGTTGAAGAAGCGGCCCGGCGCAAGGGCTCTCGACTTGTCGGGCCGGCCGGCTCGGACTGGTCCGGCGTGGCCGATCTGCGCGCTGATGGCCGTGCCTTCTTCGTGCACGGCTTCGGTCAACCGCCGCAGCCCCGCGACGGCCTCGGGCCGCATCCAGATCTGTCCGGCCTCGGTGCGTCCGCCCGGTGAGACCGCGCAATACGCGACGGTCGTCATCGCGACACCGCCGGCGGCCGGCTTGCGGTGGTAGTTGATCAGGTCGTCGGTCACCAGAGCGTCTGGGGTACACGCCTCGAAGGTCGCCGCCTTGATGATCCGGTTGCGCAGCGTGATCGGCCCGAGCTTCGCTGGGGAGAACACGTCATGCGGACTCGTCACCCCAGCAGCATGTCAGACTGGCGTTTGTGACCGCGATAGTGCTTGACGGCAAGGCCACCCGCGACGAGATTTTCGCCGACCTCACGCAGCGAGTGCAGGCGCTGACGGACGCAGGGCGGACGCCTGGACTCGGCACGATCCTTGTCGGCGATGATCCCGGATCGCAGGCGTATGTCCGGGGCAAGCACTCCGACTGCGCCAAGGTCGGCATCACCTCGATCCGCCGCGACCTGCCCGCCGACATCACTCAAGACAAGCTCGACGAGACGATCGACGAGCTCAACGCGAACCCCGAGTGCACGGGCTACATCGTGCAGTTGCCGCTGCCCAAACATCTGGACGAGAACGCCGCGCTCGAGCGGGTCGATCCAGACAAGGACGCCGACGGGCTGCACCCGACCAATCTCGGCCGGCTGGTGCTGGGAAAGGCGGCCCCGTTGCCGTGCACGCCACGCGGCATCGTGCATCTGCTGCGCCGGTTCGGCGTCGAGATCGCAGGGGCGCACGTCGTGGTGATCGGCCGCGGGGTCACGGTCGGGCGGCCGCTCGGCCTACTGCTCACCCGGCGCTCGGAGAATGCGACAGTTACGTTGTGCCACACCGGAACTCGCGATCTGCCGTCGTTGACGCGGCAAGCCGACATCGTCGTCGCCGGCGTCGGTGTGCCGCACATGGTGACGGCCGACATGATCAAGCCCGGCGCCGCGGTCGTCGACGTCGGAGTTTCGCGGGTCGACGGCAAGCTCACCGGTGATGTGCACCGCGACGTATGGGAAGTCGCCGGCTACGTGTCGCCGAACCCCGGCGGAGTGGGGCCGTTGACGCGGGCGTTCTTGTTGACGAATGTCGTTGAGCGGGCTGAGAAGCCGTGAGCGCGCGCGAGACCGTCCGCCGAGTCGCGAGAGCGCAATGGCCGATTATCGCCGTGTTCATGGTGTTCGTGGCCGCGTTCGGGCTCGTCGTCACCGACTATTGGCGTCGCGGTTCATTGCTGCTCGGCATCGGCGTGGGGGTGGCGGCGGTGCTGCGACTGGTGCTGTCCAACGGCCACGCCGGGCTGCTCGTCGTGCGCGGCCGGATCATCGACTTTACGACGATGGCGGTGGTCAGCGCCGCGGTCGTCTACGTCGCGTGGACGATCGACCCGTTAGGTACGCGGTAGGCGCTACGACGAAAGCGCCGCGACCACAATCGGTTTCGCCCACTCCGGGGTCTGGGAAAGATCTTGTGGCCCGACGATCCGCCCGCGATCGACATGCAAGACCAGCACCGGCCGCGGAACCTTACCCGTCGCCGGATCTGCATCGGCGGAGTTGTCGTAGACGCGGAGCTCCGTGAGCACCGGCAGCAATTGCACCAAGTTCTGCCGGCTGTGTCGCCACCTGCGCCGGATGCTCGACTCGGGAATGTCGTGCCCGCCAGAGCGCACCCGTTGCCGCACCCGCGCGAGATGCATCTCGGGGCTCGCCAGCCCGACGTACCAGACGCGCACCTCGAAACCGGCGGATGCGGCCTCGGCGATCAGCCGCGGCATCGTCGCGCCGCCAAGCGTGGTCTCGAACGCAAAGTCGAGATGTTCCGCGATCGCGCGTTCCAGCAGTCGCTTGCCTTGGTGCCATGCCGCCGCGTTCGCCCGAAGCTGGTCGAGGCCGGGATTGGCGGCCATCAATTCGGCGGCGGCTTCGTCGGGATTGAAGTAGTCGGCGCCGGATGCGCGGATCATCGCGCCGCCGATGCTGCTCTTGCCCGCGCCGTTGACGCCGGCGAGCACGTAAAGGCGCGCGGTCAGGACCGCTGCTTCGGCCGGGCCGCCTTAACTGCCGCGCGGCCGAGACGCTGGGGAGTGGCGTCGAATGCCGATGCCATGCCCGCCTTGGCCTTCGGTGTCTGCATGCGCTGCAACAGGTCATCGAAGCGTGCCGTGAGGTCGTCAAGCGCGGGTTCGCTCGCGGCGATCAACGCCTCGAACTCGGCGATCGACATCAGCACCGCTTTAGGCGTGTTGTGCTTGGTGATCGCGACTGCGCCGTTGACTGCGGCTTGCTCGAAGATCGTGCCGAACTCGTTCTTGAAGCGGGTCGCGGCGACTGTCGGGACATCGACGAGTTCGCCTTCGCGGTTCCGGAATGTCAGGGTGGTAGGCATATGCCCATTCTAGCTGGATTGTCTATTCTGGCTATTCTGTCCATTAGTGTCTGCATGTTAGGCAATGTTGCCCGATAGGCAATTATCCGCTAGCTTGGCGGTATGGCCTCGCAGACAGTCGGTCTTCGACAACGCAAGAAGCTCGACACTCGTCGCGCGCTCAGCGACGCCGCACTGCACTTGGCATTCGAGCGCGGCGGCCTGGAGAACGTCACTCGCGACGAGATCGCTGCCCGTGCGAACGTGTCGCTGCGCACGTTCAACAACTACTTCACCGGGAAATACGACGCACTCGCCTACCGTCAGGTCGAAAGGCTC
>DASRFZ010000274.1:0-2927 GCA_035651275.1 Mycobacterium sp.
GACGGTGAGGGCGGACGAGAGGGCGGCGATCTGGAGGACGCGGCGGAGGCTTTCGGTTGAGATGTCTCTGAGCTGGGACCGTCTTTCAGCGCCGAGGAGGTCGGCGTCCCAGAGCGCGTCGATGAGTCCGGTCATGAACGAGTCGCCGGCACCGACGGTGTCGACGACTTCGGCGGGGTAGGCGGGGATGCGGAGGTCGCCGGCGGCGCAGATGGCGTAGGAGCCGTGGGCGCCGAAGGTGACGGCGACGAGTGCGGGGCCGAGGGTGAGCCAGCGTTTCGCGAGTTGTTCGGGCGAGGAGTGTGGGTCGAGCCAGCGCATGTCTTCGTCGCTGGCTTTGACGACGTCGGAGCGGGCGACGACGTGCTCGACGCGTTGTCTTGCTTGTTGCGCGCTGTCGAAGAAGACGGAGCGGATGTTGGGGTCGAAGGTGATGGTTGCTTTGGGTTTGTGCGCGTCGATCAGGGCATCGACGGCGGCGGCGCCGGGCATCAGCGCGGTGGCAATGGATCCGGTATGGAGGATCTGCGGCTCGGTGACGTTTGCGTCTTTCGGTATTTGCCACGCGATGTCGAAAGTGTAAGTGGCAGCGCCGGTTTCATCGAGCTGCGCTGAGGCGGTGGAGGTGTGGGAGGCGGCGATGCTGCCGGGGACGAGGTGGACGCCGCTGTCGTGGAGGTAGTCGGCGATGCGCTGGCCGCGGCGGTCGTCGCCGATGCAGGTGAGGAAGTCGACACGACGGCCGAGGAGGGCGAGGCCGACGGCGACGTTGAGCGGGCTGCCGCCCACGTGCTCGCCGAGCGTTTGCCCTTGGTGCGCGACGATGTCGATCAGCGATTCGCCGACGACGAGGGCGGTGTCGCTCATGGGTCGAGGGTCTCACAGGTGGCGCGGATTGCAGGATTGCTTCGAGTTGGATTTCGAAGTGCCACATACCGGGGCGTTTGGCTTAGCGCTCATCCGATGCGGTTCCTCGGTGGGGACGGGCCGGCGGTCACCCTCGTCGCGTGCAGCCGCGACGAGGCCATTAGCGTCGGAGACGACCAGGTCGAGGTGCTTCTCGAACAAGGTTGGCGGCCAGAGGATCTCGCGCTGCTGACGACAGGCAGCCGTCATCCCGAGCAGACCGCCCGCCAAGCCGGCGGCAACGCCGCCTACTGGGATACATTGTGGGACACCGACCAGGTGTTCTACGGGCACGTGCTCGGCTTCAAGGGACTGGAGCGACGCGCCGTCGTCCTCGTCGTCAACGAGCACGGGCGCTTCGAACGCTCCCGCGAACGTCTACGTCGGGTTGTCCCGTGCCCGCGACCAACTCGTCGTCTGCGGCGACCCCGACTTCATCCGCGACGTCGGCGGTCCCGACCTGGCTCGCCAGCTCGGCATCGCATAGCCCGAGACGACATTTGCGACTCTGAACGGCCGAGAACCAGAATGGGATCTCATTGGTACTCTAATCCCATGGAGGCAATCATCGATTCCGGAGGCCGAGTCGTCTTGCCCAAGCAACTGCGTGATGCGTTGGGTCTGACTCCCGGCACAAGGGTCGATATCTCCGCATACGGCGGCGGACTGCAGATCGTCCCCGGAGGGCGAACCGCACGACTCGAGCGCGACGAGGACGGGCGCGTGGTCGCCAGGGCCGACACGGTGGTCACCGACGAGATGATGTTCGCCCTCATCGACTCAGGACGGCGCTGACCGCGTGCCTGTCACAGCCACCGCCGCGCTGGCCATGAGGCATGTGACTTGCTGAAATCCCTCTGCCACAGTCGTGGTCGTAGCCTCACCCTGAGGCGTCAAGCTGCCGACGATACTTTGCGTGGCCGACTCTTAGCGTGAGGTGGGCACCAATTGCAGGCCAGGCGCCCCCGCCGCGGGCGCTGCCACCGGAGCGGGAGCGGGCACCTGTGCGGGCACGGCCGCCGGAGCCGCAGCCGCCGGAACAGCAGGCGCCGGAGCCGCCGCGGGTGGTGGTGGCGGCGCCGGGACCGGCGTCGTCAAAATGCGCAACATGTCCGGCTTCATCTGCTGCAGCTGCGCACCCCAGTACCCCCAGCTGTGCGTCCCACTCGCCGGGAAGTTGAACACCGCGTTGTGCCCGCCGGCCGCCAGATAGTTCCGCTGGAATTGCTTGTTGGTGTCGATCGTGATGTTCTCCAGGTACTGGGCGCTGAACTGGGTTCCGAAACCGCCGTCACTGTTGTCGAGGTCGCCCATCGTGCCGTTGCCGCAATAGACCCAGATCGCAGTGTTGTTGGCCACCAGCCGGTTGATGTTCAGCATCGGATCATTGCGCTGCCATGCCGGATTATTCGGCTGGCCCCACATGTCTACGACGTTGTAGCCGCCGGCATCCTTCATCGCGAATCCAATCACTGTCGGCCACAACCCATTTGACGGATTCAGGAAGCCGGAGAGTGAGGCCGCGAAGACGAACTGCTGCGGGTAGTACGCCGCGAAGATCAACGCCGGCCCACCCGACATCGACAGCCCCACAACAGCATTGCCGTTTGGATCTTGACCCTTGTTTGCCGCGAGCCATGCCGGCAGCTCTTGTGTCAGAAACGTCTCCCACTTGTAGGTGAGAGTCCCATTGCTGCCCTTCGCAGGGTTGTACCAGTCGGTGTAGAAGCTCGACTGGCCGCCGACGGGCATCACGACCGATATCCCCGACTTGTAGAACCATTCGAACGCAGCGGTGTTGATATCCCAGCCGTTGAAGTCGTCCTGAGCGCGCAGCCCGTCGAGCAGAAGCACCGAATGCGGTCCGCCGCCCTGGAATTGGACCTTGATGTCGCGGCCCATCGCCGGTGACGGCACATTCAGGTATTCGACCGGCAGTCCCTTGCGCGAGAACGCTGACGCGTGAGGCGCCAAACCGACCAGCGCGACGGCCGCCATCCCCACCGCAATCAATACGCCTG
>DASRFZ010000275.1:0-2130 GCA_035651275.1 Mycobacterium sp.
GCGTCGAGTAGCCCGGTGGCCAACCGTTCGCCCAGCTCTACCGCACCCGGGAGGTGCCGGTACCGCAGCAGCCCCGCGACCGCGATCGCGGTGTCATGCGGCCACACCGAACCGTTGTGATAGCTCATCGGGTTGTAGGCACCCATGGTCGTGGCGAGCGTCCGCAGCCCGAACCCGCTGTCCATCTCGGGCCCTGACAGCCGTTCGATGAGCAGGGCGACGTGCTCGTCGGCGGCGATTCCGGTCCACAAGCAGTGACCGACATTGCTCGTCAACGCGTCGACGGGGCGCTTGTCCTTATCCAGCGCGATGGCGTACCAGCCCTGCTCCGGCAGCCAAAAGCTTTCCAGGAACTTCGCCCGCAAGGTGTCGGCACGCTGACGTAGCCGGTGCGCCAACTCCGCGTCGCCAAAGGCGTCGGCGAGGTCGGCACGCGTCAGCAGCGCGGCGTACTGGTAGCCCTGGACTTCGCACAGCGCGATCGGCGGCTCAGCCGGGCGCCCGGACGCGTCGTTGATGCCGTCGAAGCTGTCCTTCCAACCCTGGTGGATCAGCCCCAGGTCGGTGGCGCGCCGATACTCGATGAAGCCGTCGCCGTCCCGGTCGCCGTACTGCTCGGCCCACGCCAGCGCCGCGTCGGCAGCCGGCAGCAGTGACCGCACGATCGCCTGGTCGGCGCCCCAGCGCCAGCATTCGCCGAGCAGCATCACAAACAACGGGGTGGCGTCGATCGAGCCGTAGTACACGCTTCCGCCGAGCACATCCTCGCTGGCCGGACCCCGCCGAACCTCATGCAGGATGCGGCCTGGCTGTTCCTCGGTCACGGGGTCTTCGCGGCGGCCCTGGGCCCGCGCAAGTAGCCGCAGGGTGCCGATCGACAGGTCCACATCCAGCGGCAGCGCCATCCACGCGGTGAGCAGACTGTCGCGACCGAACAAGGTCATGAACCACGGTGCCCCCGCTGCCACGTACCACCGCTTGCCGCCGGTGTCGTGGATGAGCAAGGCGCCCAGGTCACTTTCGGTGCGCCGCAACACTTGTGCGAGCACCGGATGGTCGGTTTCGACCTTCGTCGCAGTGTCGCGCCAGGCCTCCAGTTTGCGCGCGGGTGCACTGGCCTCCAGATTCTCGCCGCGGTGCAGCCGGGGACTGAGCTTGCGGTCCGCCTCCGTCGGCTCGGCGACCAGCTCGATTTGACGCTGTTCACCCGACGGTACGACGATCCGCCACGCCAGAGAACCGGGTAGCACGATCGGGTCGCCCGTGGCGGTTATGGTCAGTCCCCGCACCGGGTCGGCGCGATCGCTCAGCACCAATTCGTTGTCGATGACGGTCATGTCTGCCGAACCGACCGATGAGCGACCTTCTTTCACCGCGAACAAATCGGCGAAGTCGGCATCGACCACCAGTTGCAGTGACACGACAGTGGTTTCGGAATCGAGGTTGTGCAGCGAAATGGTTTCCCGCATGCCGTCGGCGATCAACCGCTCCCGCACGATCAGCAGGGTGCTGTCGGTCCGTCCCGCTCTGGGCGCTCGGCGCAAAAGGAACTGCGCCGCAAATGCTTCCGGCGTGTGCACAGCCAGCGGCTCAGCAGTCTGACCATGCAAGCGCAGCTCCCACCTGGACAGCACCCGAGCGTCACGGAAGAACAACCCGTGCGGTCTGCCGGGCAGCACGTCGCCGTGCTGATCGGACAAGCAGAAGGTAGAGCCCTCAACCAGAGTTATGGTGTCGCCGCCCGAGCCGATGCGCGTTGGCTCGCCGACGTTGAAGGCTCCTGGGACGCTCATGCACTGACTTTCTCGTCAGGTTCAACATAGCGGACGGCCTCTATGATGTCTGCTTCGTTGCGGATTGCATGACGCCGGAGGACTTTTCGATAGATCTGCTCGTAGCCGTAGCCGAGCGCCGACACGTCGAAGTGAGCCATCACGTGGCGCCGGCACGCGGCTGGGTCAAGTGTACCGACCTGGCGAATGGCGGTCGCGAGCTCCTCAGGGCGGTCGCACACGAAACCCGTGACACCGTCGACGACAACCTCTGGCACGGCGCCCCCGCGCAACGCGACGACCGGCGTGCCGCAAGCCATCGCCTCGATCATCACGATCCCGAACGGTTCCTCCCACT